>JAFUUL010000005.1 GCA_017483805.1 Prevotella sp. | reverse complement strand
GAGAAACCGTTTGTGGGAATGACGAACTTCAAGGGCAATTATGTGACGCGTGATGACGTGAAGATTGCCAAGAACTATCTGACGGAGATAGAACTGCAGCGGCTGAACCTGTTGACCTCGCAATTTCTCGACTATGCTGAGTTCCAAGCCTTAGAGCAGAACCCTATGACGATGGCTGACTGGATTCAGGCTCTGGACGACCAGATTCTGCGTCTCCGCAAGGATATCCTGACTGGAAACGGCACCATCTCGCACCAAGAGGCCATTGAAAAGGCTGAACGTGAGTTTGAAATCTATCGCGAGCGTGAGATGCGCTTGCTGGAGAGTGATTTTGACAAGGCCATCAAAGGGCTTCTGGATAAGAGTGATGATAATAAATGGCCATAAGTCATGTTCTAGATACACCAACTATATGACTTAGATTCAAAACGATGCTATACATTGAGAACTTCCAGTTTCCAAACGAAGAACGAAGAGTTTATCCATACAATCTCTTGAGCTCGAAAGGGCTAGAGCATATTGAGTTCGCACCCATCACTATCCTTTATGGCAATAACGGGTCTGGGAAGTCAACGGTGCTCAATATGATAGCAGAACGGCTGGACTTACGGTATGTCGTGCGTTCACTCTATTCTTTTTGAAATTCACTTCCACTTCCACTTTTTCTTCTGAAATGCCGATAAATACAGGTGTTTCAGGAAGTGGAAGTGAATCAGTTTACTTCCACTTCACTTCCACTTATTGCCGACAGATGTGACAATCGTTGTGTTAATATGCTGATTTGCAATGTTTTAAGCGGCGTTTTACAACATTTTAAGCGGCGTAAAACATCGTTTTACGCGGCGTAAAACGCTGTTTTACGCCATGTAAACGACTGTAAAACGCGTCACTTTTGTCGTAAAGCAGTTGTTCGGACGGCATGTATATGCGTATACGCTGTGACTCCTTGCCGACGAAAAAAAAGTGGAAGTGAAGTGGAAGTGAAACGATTCACTTCCACCGCTTGAAACCACGATAAACACAGGTGTTTTAGAGAAAAAAGTGGAAGTGGAAGTGAATTTGGCAAATATTTTTGGAGAACTCAATCTTATTTCGTATCTTTGCAGTTAGAATATGACATTTATCAAGAATATTGCCTTCGACCTGGGAGGGGTCGTGCTGGCGCTGAGTTATGAAAATGCCGTCAGGCGGTTTGAGGAGATTGGGCTGAAGGATGCGCGCCGGCATCTGGATGCCTTCTGCCAGCACGGCATCTTCGGCGACCTGGAGGCAGGCAAGATTACGGAAGAGGCGTTCCGCCAAGGATTGTGCGAACTGACGGGCAAGCCACTGACGCTGGACGACTGCTACTATGCGTGGCACGGCTACGTGGAGTCGGTGCCGCAGCGGAACCTGCAGATGCTCAACGAGTTGCGCGGCAAGGGGTATCAGGTGTGCCTGCTGTCGAACACCAACCCATTCATGATGCGATGGGCCCACAGTAGTGACTTCGACGGACAGGGCCACGCCATCGACGACTACTTCGACAGGCTCTACCTGAGTTATGAGTGCAAGGCGATGAAGCCCTCTGAGGAGATTTTCCGCATGATGCTCGAGGGACAGCATGCCTCGGCCGACGAGACGCTCTTCATTGACGACAGCCGACACAATGTGGAGGCGGCACAGGCACTGGGCATACAGACCCTCTGCCCACAGAACAATGAAGACTGGACGGGCACCCTGCGGACGCTGCTGGGCATATAGCGGCGACGGCTGTCAAAGAACAAGCGGAAATTGGAAGGCTGCAAGATAAAAACTGATGATTTTATTTTGCAGTCTGACCTTTTTCTATTAACTTTGCACCCAATACATATAACCTGAATACTAACTTAAGATTATAGGAATGATTAAGACTGACACTATTGCTGCGCGACTGTCCATCGTGTGTGTGCTGTTGGCTGCCCTGGTGGGCAAGGCCTTTGCCGCCAACACCAAGACGACGGTCGCTACCGTGGAGAGCCTGGTGACGATTGAGAAGGACGTGGACTATATCGTCGCTTCTGCCAATCCTTTTGGGGATGAAGGCATCGTGAACATCGCCAATACCGACCATGCCGTGCTCATCCTCAACCAGGTGAAGCCGTCGGCAGCCATCAAACTGCTGGCCGACCACGTGCAGATCAACGGCGCGAAGGCCGTGAACAACTCCAACTGCCAGGTGAAACTCTACAACCGCGGCTGCATCATCTTGCCCTACGCCGGCGGCGACAACTTCAAGCCCCTGACCGTCTATGCCGGTCAGAACTTCGAGGGGGAGTCGTGCAACGACTTCGGACTGGAGAACTCTGGCGGATTCATGAACACGCTGACGGACAAGAAACTGAACAACCGCATCCGCTCGTTCAAACTGAAGCGCGGCTATATGGTCACCTTCTCGCTGCGGGCCAACGGACGCGGCTACAGCCGTTGCTTCATAGCGGCCGACAAGGACCTGGAGGTAGGCACGCTGCCCGCCATCCTCGATGAGCGCATCACGTCGTATCGCGTATTTAAGTGGTACGATACGGGCAAGGCGGCCTTGGCCAACGACACGCGCTCTGAGGCAGTGTCGGCCCTGAACGTCACATCGTGCTATTCGTTCGGACTCGGCGAAAGCCGGTTGCCCGATGCCGAGTGTGTGCCGCATCACATCTACGAAGACTGGCCGTCGGCAGCAGCCTGCGGCGGCGTGACCTATTCACCCCACCTGAAGACCAACAACGAGCCGCGCAATGCTTCTGACGACCACCCGCAGGACCTGACCACTATCCTGAACAACTGGGAGAACCTGATGGCTACAGGTATGCGACTGTGCTCGCCTTCGTCGTGGGACGGCAGTGACTACTGGAACGGAACTGGTTTCCTGAAGGAGTTCTTCGACTCTATCGATGCACGCGGCTGGCGATGTGACATTCTCGACATGCACTGCTATTGGCCTGAAAGCAACTTCAACAATCTGGAGAACTGGGTGAACGCCGTCAACCGCCCCATCTGGATCTCAGAATGGGTGTGGGGGGCCTCGTGGAACAGCAATGGTGCCTTTGCCAACGGCGTGACTGAGGCTCAAAACGCAGCAACGCTGAAGCGCATCTGTCCGAACCTGAACAGCAAGGCATACGTGGAGCGCTACTACTATTGGAACAGCGAGCGTGATCCGTCGAAGATATACAAGGACGGCACACTGACGGAGGCCGGTACGTACTATGCCTCCATCAATTCAGGCGTGGGCTATAACGGCAAGTACGACTATGTGCCGACGACGCCCCGCGTCTATGCCCCCTCGAATTATACGGTGACCATTGCCGACGGCAAGACGACCTTCAAGTGGCACGATGCCAATGGCGAGTTGAACCAGTTGATGGAGATTCAGAAGAAAAGCGAGTCTGGAGCCTGGGAGACGCTGGCCGTGATCGACCAGAAGGAGACGGCTGCCGACTACACCTATGTGGTGGACTCTGACGACGCCGATGCCAAATACAGGCTGCACGTCGCCTACGTCAACGGCAAAGAATATTTCTCCAGCGACCTGGTGGAGACGGGCGATGCCGTTCAGGTGGGCGAGAAGACCATGTATGCCGGCGGCAACCAGATACTGAACGGCGACTTCGACTACGGCTTTGATGGCTGGAACAACGGCAAGGGCACCACGCTCAGCCAGCCGCTGTTTCAGGTGGTGAACGACGGCGGATATGGTGGCGGCACCTATCTGCAGGCTCATGGCAGCGAGGCCAACAACGGCGAGGCTTCTATCCGCACCATCTTTGCCGTCGAGCAGAACAAGGACTACTTCTTCAGCAATGCCATCAGGAATGGCGGAATGTATCAGAAGGTGAGCCTCACCAAGGACGGAAGCGAGGAAAGCAGCGTGATAGCGTCGATGACGAACACGACGGCCCTCGAGTGCCAGAAGGCGACGTTCAACGCCGGCACCTATGAGAAACTGATGCTGTCCTACAGATGGCTGGGGGGCAAAGTGGGACTGGACAAGGTGGAACTGCGCCAACTCTTCGACACACAACAGGAAGCCAATGCCGACGGACTGGCCTGGGCCAAGAAGAAGGCAGAGGCCCAGACGGCCTACTACAGCCAGTATGCAGCCCTGAACCAACTGCTGAATGCCGAGATAGCCTCAGCCACCAATGCGTTTGGCGCCGAAAAGGCCATCGAGAACCACAAGCAGGCCACGCAGGCCATGCAGGTGGCCGACTCGATAGGCAGGGTGCTGGATGCCATCAAGGAGTTGAAGTGTGCCAACTACGACCAGATGGTGGCCCTGCGCACCTCGCTCTCTTCAGCAGGCTCGCTATCGGAAGTTGTCAAGACCGTGGACGAACTGAAGGCCATGCTGAACAAGTATCTGGACTTTAATGATGCTGCCGTACAGCCTCAGTCGCCAGCCTTTGCCGGTTCGGCCAATGGCTGGGAGACGAAGGTGGGAACCTATAAGGAAGGCGACCAACGCACCAACACCGTTCTGGGCCAGACGTGCTGGAATGCCTGGTGGAGCCTCTCGGCCAAGGACAATCCTACGGCAACGATGGAAATCCGACAGACGGTGAGCAACAACACTCTGGAGGCCGGCATCTACGCCCTGCAGTGCAAGGCTACCACACAGCATTTCTGTCTGAGCGACCAGCACGGCTACCTGAAGGTGGGCGAGCAGACGGCAGAGACGCCAACCCTGACATCCGACTATATGGATCTGCCCGTTGACAATGCCTGGCAGACGCTGACCACGACTCCCGTCTATGTGGAAGAGAGCGGTGCAGTCACGATAGGCTTCGTTGGCTCCAAGAAGGGGGCTACGGACGGCCTTTATCGAGCATTTGGCAGTACCACTTCAGCCTACGACAACCGCGAGGGATGGTGGTGCGCCACTGACTTTGCATTGAAGTACCACCCCGTTTTCCTGAAGACGGTGGAGCCCAACCAGTGGGGCGTCATCTGCCTGCCCTACAAGATGCAGCCTTGCGCTGGCGTGAAACTCTATCAGATAGCCGGTCTGAGCAGCGACTACACGAAGGTCTGCCTCGAGGAGATCACAGAGACCAAGGCAGGCGAGCCCTGCGTCTTCTACTCTGAAGTGGCCGATGCCGTCTTCTACGAATATGGAGACGCCGCGACAAGCGCCATCGACGGCACCGGCAACCTGCGCGGATTTCTGAAGGGCAACCTGACGCTGAGGGCTCAGGCCAACGCATTCGTGCTGACCAACGGTACCTGGGAGAAGGTGGCCTCAGACAACCGCCCCGTCATCGGACGCTATACAGGCACTATCCGCCCCTTCACTGACAGCGGCAACAAGGGCTTCACGCTCTACGACAACTGGGACGGCCCCACCCTGCCCATCGTCGGCATCACCGAAGAGGACAAGGCGAAGAACGTGGCACTGGGCATCGGCATTCCCGAGCACAGGACGATGACCATCGACGGCGTCTACACCATTGACGGACGCTACGTGGGCGAAGACGACTCTTCGCTCAAGCAGGGACTATATATTAAGGTGGCCAAAGGCCGTGTCTATAAGACTGTAGTAAAATGATACACGTATGAAAACTTGTAAGAAGATTTGGATTCTGGCCGTAGCCACCCTTGGTACCGTCAATGCCTTGGCACAAGACGACGTGAGAGCATCGTCGAGCAACTACCTGCCGGCCTACGCCAAGACCGACGTCAATATGTCATTCACGTTTGCATCCGAGGGCAAGCGCTTCACGCCAACGTGGGGCCTCGACCTGGCTTGGTATGAAAGTGGCGGCGAGCAGAACATCATGAAAGGCATCAACCACATGGGCAAGGAGAACATCGGCATCGGCCGAACGGCCTACAGGTTCACCAAAGCCCTGACCAACGACTCAATACTAGATGCCGCCGACGTGAACTACATGGGGAACCGCGCCACGCTCTTCAATAAAATCAGCGCCACCCTACCCCTCACGTTTACGGCTGACCAGGAGGCTGGGGCCGACACGTACTTTGTGAAGAACAAGAGCGCCGACGTAGACCACTGGGCCGCAATGATCAACAGCCACGTGCACTGGATGCAAGCCAACACGAAGCACCCCATCGCCGGCGTGTCACCATTCAACGAGCCCGACTACTGGACCGTGGAGGAAGGTGCCACTGTGCAGAAGCAGTGGCAGGTGGCCAAGATCCTGAAAGAGAAGTATCCGCGAATGGCCGACATTCCCATTGTAGGCGGCAACACGCTCAACAACGACAAAGCCCTGGAGTGGTACACCTCAGGCAAGGCCTACTACGACTGGGGAAACACCCACCAGTTGGCAGGTTCGTTCGACAACTTTGCCAATTTCTTCCAGCAGTTGCAGAAGGACGGCAAGGTGGGCTATGCTGACGAGATGCACAATGTGGGTGAGGCGATGATCGGTCTGGAGTATGGCATGACCGTTGGCATCTGGTGGGGCTTCGACAGCCGTGCCCGCGGCGAGTTCTGCGACATCAGCCGTCATGGCGAGCGTCTGGCCTATGCCGAACATCGCAACAACTGGACGGCAGGCAGCGTCTATCGTCATGACGACGGTCGGGTGAAGGCTTTCTTCGGATCGTCTGAGCGTCAGGCCCTGACCACTTCCTATCAGGTAGTGTCGGTAGACCGCGACGTCTACTTCGACGGTCACGGCCCCCTGCGCGAATACTCCCTGACGCTGAAGGGAGGCACCGGCTATCAGAACGGACAGACCAACGTGGAGCGCGTGGTGGACGTCACCTGGGGCGAGGATGTGCAGCCCGCTGTGATCGACGGCGTCTATCAGGTGGTCAATGTCAGCGGCGGCGTGCTGACGTATACGGCCAGCGGCAACAACATACTCATCCGTCCCTACACGGCGGACGCCAAGAAGAAATGGGAGATTCACCCCGCAACCCAGAGGACAGGCGGCGACATCAGTTTCTACGACTTCGAAGCATCCGACAATCGGAAGATCCGCCCCAACGTCAGGGACTACTCCACTTCCACAAATGCCAGCATCATCGCCTGGACACAGGATGCGCCATCGAGCAATGAGCAGTGGTATCTGGAGTATGCCGGCAACGGCTACTACTACATCCGCAACCGCGAAAGTGCGCTCTACCTGACGGCCTCGAACCCGTCGTCGAATGCTGATGCACGGCAAAGCAGTCTCTCCACGAATAACGAAATACGCAAACGTCAGATGTGGCGACTGCTGCCCGTCGACGTGACCTTCGACACTACGGCTCCCGCTATGCCGCAGGGGCTCACCGCTACGGCCGAGGCAGCCTCAGTCAAACTGGAGTGGAACGCCAACACGGAGGCAGACCTCGACGGCTATATGGTGGTACGTGCAGAACAGGGAACGGACCTCTGGAACACCATCGCCCGCAAGGTGAAGGTGAACCACTTCGTGGACAACAACTGCACGCAGGGCCATACATATATATATAAGGTGAAGGCCATCGACAAGTCGGAGAACCAGTCGGAGTGTACAGAGACGGTTCAAGCCACGCCCACAGGCCATCGGGCCCTGGTGGCACAGTGGCTGATGGATGGCAACCTGAACGACGAGACTGCCAACATGATGGATGCCGTCTGCTCGTCAACGGCTAACTATACGGACGGTCACGACTCGCAGGGCAAGGCCATCACGATGACCAACCGATACGTGCAGTTGCCATACGAGGTAGCCAACAGCGAAGCACTGACCGTCGCCATGTGGGTCAAGTCCACATCAGTGGCCGCCTGGCAGCGCCTGTTTGACTTTGGCCACGATACAGAACACTATATGTTCCTGACGCCGAACAACAGTTATACCTCCGTGATGCGCTTTGCCATCAAGAATGGCGGCAGCGAGCAGACGGTGGACTGCAAGGCCAAGTTGCCCACCTCCCAGTGGAAGCATGTGGCCGTGACGATTGGCGACGGCAGCGTGTGCATCTATCAGGACGGCGAACTCGTGGGCAGCAGTACGGGCATCACCATCAAGCCGTGCGACATTCACCCCGTCTTGAACTACCTGGGACGGAGTATGTTCGCTTCCGACCCCTACTTCGCAGGCCAACTCGATGATGTGCGCATCTACAACTTCGCACTGACAGCCGACGAGGTGAAGGGCGTGATGAGCAATACGTTCAGTGGCATCCAGTCAACTCAGGCCGAGACGCAGAAGGCATCGACCATCTACGGAATGGACGGCAAGCGGCTCGATGCTCCCCAGGCCGGCGTCAACATCATCGACGGCAAGAAAGTGCTGCTAAAACCATAATAAAGATGCGTTTTTAACCCAAAAAGGGGGCTCTTTCGGTGCGTTAGAGCCTCCTTTTCTCTTTTTTTTGAAAAAAAATGGCAAAAAGTTTTGGCAGTTCGGAAAAAAGTAGTACCTTTGCATCCGCAATCGAGAGAGATGCACCGAAAAGGCGGAAATAGCTCAGTTGGTAGAGCACAACCTTGCCAAGGTTGGGGTCGCGGGTCCGAGTCCCGTTTTCCGCTCACAGATTGAACAAAAAGAGAGATTAAGGAAGGCCTTAATCGTAAATGCCCAGGTGGCGGAATTGGTAGACGCGCACGTTTCAGGTGCGTGTGCCGCGAGGCGTGCAGGTTCGAGTCCTGTTCTGGGCACTCTTTTTGATCAATGTGTAAACAAAGTAACATGTTGGAGAGGTGGCGGAATTGGTAGACGCGCTACTTTGAGGGGGTAGTGTCAATTGCGACGTGGGAGTTCGAGTCTCCTCCTCTTCACCATTTTGTATCTCCAACACGCATAAGAATCGCGGAAATAGCTCAGTTGGTAGAGCACAACCTTGCCAAGGTTGGGGTCGCGGGTCCGAGTCCCGTTTTCCGCTCTTTTTTTGATTTTTAGGAAAACATTCTCTATCATGAATCTATATTTGAGGTATTTTGACAGTGAGACACTTGTACAAAGTGTTGACGAAGCCATTGATTTCTTAAAAGGAATTGAGGAAATTGGTATGAATCCCGTGCTGGAGGCCGACATACGCGATTATGCCGCCAGCGATGTGTTCTACCCCAAGAGATATAAGGTTCGCCCACGCGTGTACTTTATTATTATAAAGACCGAGGCGGCCACCATGACCGACTTCAAGGAGAAGCGCGCCTTGCGCTCTGGTGCCGAGGCCCAGTCGAAAGAGCGCTCTGCAGCCCCCGCCGTGATGAAACTCAACGAGGAGTGTGAGGGCTGGTATGAGGGTACTGTCGACTTCAAGCGCGTGCTGCTGGTGCCCGGCACTGGCAAGTTCCAGTATCGCGACACACGGTTTGTGGCCCAGGTGAAGGCCATGTCGGGCATCGACTGTTACAACCGCATCATCGACCATCTGCGTCAGCGTGTGGACGAGCGCAGCCAGTTCCCTTCGGCAAAGGGCAAGAACTTCAAGTTTGTCTATTTAGGTAAGGCCAAATGAACAAAGTAATGCTGATAGGCAACGTGGGCACTGCCCCTGAGGTGCGATATGTAGACCAAGGTGTCGCCGTGGCCCGTTTCCGTTTTGCAACGACCGAAAAGGGCTACACGCTGCAAAACGGCACCCAGGTTCCCGATCATACCGACTGGCACAACGTGCTGATGTGGCGTCGGCTGGCAGAGACGGTGGAGCGCTATGTCCACAAAGGCGACAAACTCTACATCGAAGGGCGCATCCGCTATTCGTCTTACGACAACAAGCAAGGACAACGCCAGTACGTCACGGAGATTTGGGCCGACAGCATGGAAATGCTTACCCCAAAGCCTGCCGTTGATCCCATGGCCTCAGTGCCTCAGCCTACGACACCCTCCACGGCAGACACCACAGCCGACAATGGCACATTGCCATTTTAACCTCTTGCAATGGACTATTTCCAACAAATATTCAGTCAAGTGACTTTTCTGCCTGACGGCACCATTGGCTATGGTCTGATAGCCACAATGGTCTTAGCCTGCCTGCTGCTGATGGCTTCCGGCTTCGCCTCAGGCTCTGAGATAGCCTTCTTCTCGCTCTCCCCCAACGATCTGAACGACCTGGACGAGGAGAAGAACAAGTCAGACCGAAAGATCAAGTTCCTGCGTGAAGACTCCGAGCGCACGCTGGCCACAATCCTGATCACCAACAATCTGATCAACGTGACCATCATCATGCTCTGCAACTATATCTTCGCCCATCTGGTGACGTTCGGCCCGGGCACCGAGTGGCTCGAGTTCCTGGTCATCACCGTTCTGCTCACCTTCCTGCTCCTGCTCTTCGGCGAGATTATGCCGAAGGTCTATTGCGGTCAGCACGCACTGGCCGTATGCCGCGTGTTTGCACCTACACTGATGGTGCTGCGCAAACTGTTCTATCCCCTATCGAGCATTCTGATCCGCTCTGGTGCACTGGCTGAGAAGGTGGTGCAGAGGGAGAACCACGTGCTGAGCGTGGATGACCTGGAGCAGGCGCTGGAACTGACCGACAAGGCCGAACTGAAGGAAGAGCAGAACATGCTGGAGGGCATCGTGCGCTTCGGCGACGAGACGGCCAAGGAGGTGATGACCAGCCGTCAGGACATCGTGGATCTCGACTTCCGCAGCACCTTCCCAGAGGTCATTCAGTGCATCGTGGAGAACAACTACTCACGCATTCCCGTCTACCAGGACTCCATCGACAACGTGCGCGGCATCCTCTACATCAAGGACCTGCTGCCCCATCTGGGCAAGCCCTCCACGTTTCGCTGGCAGTCGCTCATCCGGCCACCCTACTTTGTGCCGGAGACCAAGAAGATCGACGACCTGCTGCGCGACTTTCAGGAGAACAAGGTGCACATCGCCATCGTGGTCGACGAGTTTGGCGGCACCAGCGGCCTGATCACCCTGGAGGACATTCTGGAGGAGATTGTGGGTGAGATCAACGACGAGTACGACGAAGAGGAGAAGAACTACGTGCGCATCAATGCCAACACCTACGTCTTCGAGGGCAAGACGCTGCTATCCGATTTCTATAAGATCCTGAAACTCGACGATGACGTGTTCGAGGAGGTGGAGGGCGACGCCGACACACTGGCAGGCCTGTTGCTCGAACTAAAAGGCGACTTCCCCAAAGAGCACGAGCGCATAGAGTACGGGCAGTTCCGCTTCGAGATCGTCGAACTGGACGGTCACCGCATCGCCAAGATCAAAGTCATCACCAAGGCATAGCCTCTCACCAGCCGAAAGTGCTCAGACGGGCGGCCTCGTACCACCCCATCTGACTGATATTGTCGTTGAGTGACTTCAGGAAAGTAGTGCTCGGCTGCTGGTAGACAAACATACTCATGCCGCCGTATTTCTCCTCCGTGGCCGTGAAGTCGCTGAAATTAACGTGACGGCCGAGGGCATCCGTCATCCAGGTGGCAGCAAACTGCTTGTAGACGACCACCTTGTCGAACTGTGCGCGCCAAGTGCGGTATACCTCATCGGTGGCGTTCGTCCTGATATAGTCGTTCATGTCCACCATATTCTTGTCGAAATAGTACATCAGGCCGCTTGTCTGCTGATACTCCCCAGCCGTCACAAAGGTACCCATCGCTGCACTGGTGGCAGCAGCCAGTTGTTCGAGTTCGTCGGTCTGGATAACAGAGAGAGGCAATCTCCCCACATAGTTAGCATAGTAATTGTCGGCTATACCTTTATAAAAAGTCTCGCTGCGACTGAAGAAGGCCGGCACCACCGTGTTGTAGGGCGCACCGGCATTGGGAATCTCTGCGGGCGAGCCGATGATGTAGTCGGCTGCATCGCGCAGTTCATAGGCCGTCTCCACACACTGGAACACACAGCAGTCGGCAAAGATGAAGCGCAGGCGGGGCAGTCCGCTCAGGGCCTCGGCCATATCGGGTATGTCCATATAATAATAGGTGCCGTTCGACCGTTCCTGGTCGTAGGCTCTGCGGCGGCTTGATGCACCTGAGCCCTTCACCTCCCATCCCGTGGAGTGTCCCCAGAGCACCAGCCCATAGTCATCGGCGTCCTCTGCCTCGCTCATCATCCAGGCCAGAGCCCTGCGAAGCGTGTTCGAATTGCTCGACAGGACGCCTTCCTCGAAGGTCTCCCTGCGGATTGTGTCGCCCTTCTCCACCTGATAGATGCACGCGCTGTTGCGGTGACTGTAGAAGACATAGAGGCGGTTCTCCGGCGCCAAGGTCTTCGAGCCTTCCATCATCTCCCTCAGGTCGCTTGTGGCATAGCCGCCATCACCCAGATTGTTGTTGGCGGCCATATACACCAGTACGGCCCGACCGGGACGGGCGGGATCCTCGTTGTCATCGCTACAGGAAATCAATGCGGCCATCAGGCCTATCAAGAAAAACAGTCGTTTCATGCTGAAATCATAAATTTCTGCAAAGTTACGAAGAAAAAGTGAAATACAGACGAGAAAACTCAGATTATTTTTGTATCTTTGCACATCGAAACATAGACTCCAGACATGAAGAAGATACTTTTATTGGCTTTATGCCTCATTTTCGTTGTTGTTCAGGATGCAGATGCCCGTCCGCGTAAGAAGACCCGCAGCAAGGCCCGCACCACCCGTGTGGTCAGGAAGAAGCGTGTGGTCGCCAAGCCCAAGCCGCCTACCATCCACGAGAACCCCTATCTGTGCTGTGAGGATACCTGTGGTCACGTCCACGGCATCGACCTGAGCCATTATCAGGGTGACGTCTATTGGGAGACCGTTGGCCAGAACACCAAGATGTCGTATGTCTACCTGAAGTGTACCGAGGGTGGTGACCGCATAGATGACCGCTACGAGCGCAACGTGGAGTTGGCCCATCGCCACGGGCTGAAGGTAGGCTCCTACCACTTCTTCCGTCCGGCCACCAACTTGCAGCAGCAACTCTGGAACTTCACCCGTCTGTGCCGCTCGGGCGAGCAAGACCTGATTCCCATGCTCGACGTAGAGACCACTGGCGGCCTGTCGACACAGGCTTTCTGCGACTCGCTCCATCAGTTCCTGCGTATGCTGGAGCAGACCTACCATCAGAAGCCGCTGGTCTACACCTTCCGCAATTTCTACAACAAGCACCTGTTGGGCAAACTCGACGACTATCAGTTGATGATAGCCATGTATACCGACGAAGAGCCCGTGCTGGCCGACGAGCGCGACTACATCATCTGGCAATATTCTGCCCGCGGCCGCATCTCCGGCGTGAGCACCGATGTAGACAAGAGCCGCTTCATGGGCAGCCACAGCCTCCGCGAACTACGATTCCGACACTGACAAACAAAGATTCTCACACGCGGGCGCGGCCAACTATAAGGTTACAGAAATAGCCCCCACCCCAGGCACCCTGGGCACCCAAATAGGGTACCGAGTTATGAAAATATCTCCCATAGATAGAAAAATATCTCTGGGAGTTATGAAAATATCCCCGTTATTGAGAAAAATCACTCCGCTTTCCTTACAATTCTGAGGTCGAAAGTCTGTTTTGTAAGAAGCAGAAGGCGGAAAATGCAAATACACATCCCCGTCCTACAGTCCTAATTCTTGCATTAAACGGGTGCCTGAGGTGCGTAAGGTGCATGCTGTTTCTGTATGCTTATCCGAATCTGATCAGAAAGACAAGAGTCCAGTAATTGATAACCTTTATCGTTCAAATGAATGCCATCTTCAAGAAAGTACTTTGTACCAGATGAAATCCATTTACTCGCTTTAATATAGATGATACTATCGCCTTTTTCCGATGATTCAAGTTTGTCAGTTAGTGCCTTTCTGTAAGTTAGGAAAGAGAAATCCCCGACACTATTAACGACCGCTGACATTCTGTGACGAAACTTCTCGACAAGTGTCTCGCGGCTAAACACTGCATAATAGTCCACATCAGGTATGTCTAATACTATAGGAACTATTTCCTGTGAAATCAGAAAGTCTAAAAGGTTCATGTAATTTGAAGTATAATAATCTACTCCCATCTTGGCAACGGCATCATTGATTCCTGCAGATATGATGCAATAGTCGGGATGTTCCAGAATAAATGGCTTTGTACTTGAAAATAATCTTTCGTACACTTCTTTGCTTTTAGCGCCTACATTGCCTATAGATTTCACCACGCAGGGCTTGTATATGCTTGACGATAACATCATGGCTAAGATACTGTCATGTACTTGATGATACGCTGCCCAACTATCGCCTATAAATAGCACTCGCAGAGTGTCATCACTTTGTTTGGCCGGGATGCGGTAGATCGGATGGACTTGTGCCGGTTGATAGTATTGGTATATAGAGATCAGCATTTCACCTCCAATTACTATCAATGCCATAATCATTGCTACGAGAACTCCTTTATTTAGTGATATTTTCATCTGTTACCTGTTAAGACGTTCATAACTTTGGGTGATAGGCGACGGCCAAGCCAAAAGGAAGCAAGACAGACTAAGGTGATGACAAAAACGCTCGTCCAGTAAAACACGACTTGTACCCAGTCGCCAAGTTGCGGATGAGCAGAGCGAATGAGTAAGGTTAGAGGATAATGGGTGGTGTAAATCCAGAAACTCGATTTCGTCAGTATTTCCGGCATCTTATATTTCATGAAAATATGACTGCCAACGTAAAAGAGCATGAAGATGTTGAGTATCAGTACAAGCCTGTGCACATAAAGGCTACCCCATATAGGACAACAGAAATGCGACAGCCAGTCATACACAACAGCCAGACACCAGAGCATTATAATGATGTGTCCTGTCCTGCCTTTTGTGAGTGCCAAAGGACTAATCTTGTTGACAGAAAATAGACTCCCCATGCTGAAGAACAGTAAAGACTGGGCAATCATTCCGTTGTATGGCAAGGACAGCCACCATATCAACAATGTGAAAAGGATAGCAAGTGCCTTTCTTCCCTTCATAGCAATACCAATTAGCGGTGCTGCCAATGACAGTACTATCAAATTCCTTATATACCAGTAGGGACAAAGCAGTGGTTGCCCGTTCCCGTGCTCCCATTGCCCTCGGTCTACAAATGCTCTTATATAGTCGATAAACTGAAAGTCTAAGATGTTCTTGTCCGCAATTTGCAAGGGATGCCCGACAACCATCAAAGCGATGTATCCAAGCAATACCACGGCATTCCAAATTAGATATGGAACAAGCAGCGTATTCAACCTTGTTCGTAATTTCTGGCTATACTTTCGCTGGCTAAAGAAGAACAGGAATCCTGAGATGAAGAAAAATGCAGGTACTCCTGTCTCACCTATCATCAATCCAAAGGGATAGGTGACAGCAGCATATAAAGGTTGGTTATTTGGTGTCTGCACACAATAGCAGTGGTACATGACAATAATCATCGTCAACGGAAAGCGAAGAAATGTAATCGTCTCGGATAGCCTATGCTTTTCAACAATACTTAATGTCTCGTCACTCATACAAATATCACTGATTGTCGTTGTAGAAGATGTTCTTGTATATGTCAACTACAGCGTCTGCCACTCTTTGAGCGTTAAATTGTTCTGCAACAAGGCAGACTGCATTCTGCCGACATCTGTTTCGCAACTTCTCGTCATTCACCAAGCGTAGAATGGCATCACAGGTTTTGTTTGGGGAGTTGAATGGAACAATGAGCCCATTCTGCTCGTCCCTAATGATTTCTTGTGTGCCATCCGTTGGTGTCGCTATAATGGCACATCCAGAAGCCATCGCTTCAAGCAACCCGATAGAGAGTCCTTCCCATATGCTTGGAAGGCAATAGACATCTATTAAAGGTAGAATGTCAGCCACATCGGTACGGAACGGGCTCCTATAGACATACGACTCCATTTGGTAGGCGGAGATGTATTTATCAACCTCTGTGTCCATATCACCCTCACCGATAAACATGCCTTTTACGCTTGAGACGGATTGATGTGCAAGTCTTACTGCTTCCAGATAGTCAAGTGGAGCCTTCTGTTTGGTACAACGTGCAATGAACCCCACTACGAAGTCTGAGTCGGAAAAGCCAAAGTCACTTCTCTGCAATGGTGACTTCTTATCCCGATTGAACGTGTTCAGGTTCACACCATTCTTAATGACTATTGGATTCTTCAGTCCGAAGGCTTTCCTTCCCGTTTCGGCATTTCCTTCTGACACGCAGATGACTCGTGTAGCGTAATGGCAGATTAGTTTCTCGCTCCATCTGCGCAGCGTGTAAGTGAGTTTTCCCTGGTCATCATGGAAACTCCAGCCATGAACGGTATATACAAGTGGCAGGCCAAGGTGCCTCGATGGATAAAGGACGTTGGAAGCCGCCCTTGTGCCATGAGCATGAATGATGGTGACACTCTCGTCCTTGATGATTTGAATGATACGGCGCTGAATGGAAACATTGAAAGGCTTCGTTGTTTTTATGATATAGCATTTCACGCCATTGACCCTTAAACGGTTCATCATCTCACCGTCGGTAAAGGACAAACAGACAGGTTCGTAGTCTGTCTTGTCCATCAACTCTATCAAATCAGCAAGATGCGATTCTCCCCCGCCGATTTGTCCTTGTCGTATAACCTCCAACACCTTTGTCCTAGCCATTTTACATAGACAAATGTCTCTGGCCGACACCCTTTTACCAGAAGTTGTTGATAATGTTCCAATTCCTACAAAAGAAAAGCGGGGTATCTGGCTGCTGCCTGTCCGCCACCTTAGGTCCTAGGAAACCTGTACAGAAGAACAGACAGAGTGACACCCACGCCGTTGGTATATATGTACACCCGTAAAGCGTGCGTGAGGACATGGTTAGCCCTCTGCACGCTAACGGGGCGGTATATACCTACCCGTAGCACCAACCTCTGCAATGTCTTTGAACTGTACGTTTGAATTTCCTAGGTTCAAGGTTGCCAAAAACAAAGCGTCAGCGACGCATTCCAAAATGTAGTGCTCCCTCCATGTAGCCGATCCGACCTCTTGCAAAGTCGGCTCGGCATGAGTGAGCAGGTGCAAAGGTACAAAAAAATCTTCATTCCTGTACGTTTTTGCCTAAAAAACTGCACAATCTTTTCCCAACACGCCTTTTTCCTTCTGACATGGGGAAAGACTGAGCGTCTCAGGTTTCTGAAAAGTCATGGTAGCCAGTGTTGCAACACTGCTCGGCCAAAATGTCCTATTAATAGTTAATTATGAATGCAAAAATGACGGAATTTGAGCGAAAATGATTAACTTTGCCCCTGATTTAGACTTAACGTATGAAAACAACAAACGACTAACTGATTAATGATGACATGGAACAAGCAAAGAATAAGGAAATCTATCTTGCTGGAGGCTGTTTCTGGGGGGCAGAGCACTACTTCAAGCAGATTGAGGGTGTAGTGGAAACATCGGTGGGATTTGCCAACGGACATACTGCAAATCCTACGTACAAAGAGGTCTATACCGATACGACCGGATATGCAGAGACGGTGCACGTGAAGTACAATCCTGATGTGGTGAGCCTGGAATTTCTGCTGCAGATGTTCTTCAAGGCCATCGACCCGACAAGCCTCAACAAGCAGGGACACGACGAAGGCACCCGCTATCGTACCGGCATCTACTATACCAATGCCGAGGATCTGCACGTCATCGAGAAGGTGTATGGTGAGGTGCAGAAGGACTATCAAGAGCCTTTGGCCGTAGAAAAGTTGCCACTGGAAAACTACTACACAGCCGAAGAGTATCACCAGGACTATCTCGACAAGAACCCAACGGGCTATTGTCATCTGCCCCAGTCGCTGTTTGAATTTGCAAGGCAAGCAAAGGAGAAGAGGTAGAAGTCGAATGTTAAACTTTACTAAAGCAAAGCGGAAACTGGCGATGAGGGAAGCGTAAGTGCCAACTTTTTTGTACCTTTGCACCCCGAAATGAGTCCGTGGAGGCTGGGTGAAGTGTGCACGAACGTGTACCGCCTTGCGGAAAAACCCCTAAATACAAACAAAACAACAATGTACGCAATTGTAGAAATTCAGGGTCAGCAGTTCAAGGCCGAGGAAGGCAAAAAACTCTTCGTGCACCACATTAAGGACGTGGAGGCCGGCAAGACTGTTGAGTTTGACAAAGTGCTGCTGGTAGATGCCGACGGCGCTGTCAAGGTTGGCGCACCCACCGTAGAAGGTGCAAAGGTAGTAGTAGAAGTAGTGAACCCGCTGGTGAAGGGTGAGAAGGTGATTGTCTTCAAGATGAAGCGTCGCAAGGACTCCCGCAAGAAGAACGGCCATCGTGAGCAGTTCACTCAGGTTGAAGTTAAACAAGTAATCGCTTAAAGGAGGAACAACAGTATGGCACATAAAAAAGGTGTAGGTAGTTCTAAGAACGGCCGCGAGAGTGCAGCCCAGCGACTTGGTGTAAAAATCTGGGGTGGCCAGAAGTGTGTAGCCGGCAACATCATCGTTCGCCAGCGCGGCACAAAGCACAACCCCGGCAATGGTGTAGCCATTGGCAAGGACGACACGCTCTATGCCCTGGTTGACGGCACTGTGAATTTCCACAAGGGAAAGTTCAACAAGAGCATCGTTTCAGTTATACCCGAGGCTGAGGCATAACAAAACTTACAAACAGACTTATTCCAAACAAACAACAGAGCCCTGTCTCCCAACCGAGAGACAGGGCTTCTGCTTTCTTTTACTTTACCTCACTTTACCTCATTCAACACATCATCGTCGCGGCGGAGCAGCGTAGACTTTCCGACGAGTCTTGACAGCGGACGCCAGTCGGGCGTGAAGCGTTCCTCTACGACCTGGTGCTGGCGATCGCTCACCTGATAGGTTCGGCGCAGCGCAACCACCCTACCCGTGTCCACAGGCACAAACCACAAATCGAGTAGTACGCACGAATTCAGACGCACAGAGAGGCTGTCGTCGGTCAGGGCCAGCATTTCTGTCTGGCCATCCAGCGAATTAGTGACCACCGACTTCATCCGGGCATCCATGAAATCCATCATGTCCAAACGGTTGTTGGTGGTCAGATAGGGTGCCAACGAGTCGGGCATCGTATGGAAGACATCGCGGATGGTCTGCGGCTTCTGGGCAGCCGATGGCACCGCCACAAAGAGCGATAGAAGGAGTATTGAGAATATCTGTTTCATTGTTTTGATAGTTGCATCATCATCACAGCCGCAAGCCCGGCGGTCTCGGTGCGTAGACGGCTCTTGCCCAGGTCTACTGAGACGAAGCCACGCTCTACGGCATAGTTCACTTCATCGATGGAGAAATCGCCCTCAGGCCCTACCAGCACCAACGCGTCCTGCTCGTCCCCCAACCTCAGCAGATCGAACAGGTTACGGCGCGGCACCTCATCATAGCAATGGGCAATGTAGCGGCGGCCCGTCTGATGACGGTCTATGAAAGTGCGGAAAGACTCCATCTCGTTAAGGCGGGGCATCCAGGCCTTTCGGCTTTGCTTGACGGCCGACACCACAATCTTCTCTATCCGGGGCAGTTTGATGCTCCGGCGCTCGGAGAACCTGCAGTCAAGAAACGACAGTTCGTCGATGCCCACCTCTGTGGCCTTCTCAGCCAGCCACTCCATGCGCTCCATCATCTTCGTCGGCGCGATGACCAGATGCAGATGACCATTCCACGTGCGCTCCTGCGGCATGGTATCAAGGATGGTATACAGGCAGTGCTTGCTGCTGGCCAAGGTCACCTCGGCGCGATAGAACGTGCCCTGTCCGTCCATGAGTACCATCTCGTCGCCCTCCTTCAGCCGAAGCACGCGCAGGGCATGCTGGGCTTCTTCTTCAGGCAGTTCGTTACGCTCTGGGGCCTGCGGCACGTAGAAGTATCGCGTCTCTTTCATATCTTGGAATTACTTCTTGCTCTTGGCGTTAGGATTGAAGACCAATGCAAAGGCCACACCCACCACGAGGGCAAAGCCAGCGAAGATGAACCAGCAGGTCTGCCATTCGCCCTGCAGGAATCCACGGTCATCCCACTGGCAGAAGGCGTTGATCACCTCGCCTGCGGCCAGCGTTCCGATGGTTGCACCCAGGCCGTTGGTCATCATCATGAAAAGGCCCTGAGCCGAAGCCTTGATGCTGGGCTCGCACTCCTGGTCGACAAAGATGCCGCCTGACACATTGAAGAAGTCGAAGGCCACACCATAGACGATGCACGACAGGACGAAGAGCAGCACGCCAGGCATGGCCGGATTGCCCAGACCGAAGAAGCCAAAGCGGAACACCCATGCAAACATAGACATGAGCATGACCACCTTGATGCCATAACGCTTCAGGAAGAAAGGTATCATGAGGATACACAAGGCCTCGCTGATCTGAGAGATTGAGGTGAGCAGCGTGGCATTGTTGGCGGCAAACGACGAAGCGACAGCCGCGTCGGCACTGCCCTTGAAACTCGTGATGAACGGTCCGGCATAGCCGTTGGTCACCTGCAGGCACATGCCCAGCAGGGCCGAGAAGATGAAGAAGAGGGCCATCTTCTTGGTCTTGAACAACTTGAATGCATTCAGGCCCAGCGATTCGACGAGCGAAGCCTTACGGGCCTCACCCTTCTTGAGTTTGCACTCGGGCAGCGTGAAGCAGTAGGCACAGAGGGCGATGCTCAGGATGCCAGAGACAAAGAACTGCATATAGGTGTACTGGAACTTGTGCGAATTTTCAGCCAGCGTGAACGAGAACGAACCATCTTCCCACACGGCGCAGTTGACATACCACATGGTGGCAATGAAGCCCACGGTGCCCAGCACACGGATGGGCGGGAAGTCCTTCACGGTGTCCATGCCGTTCTCCTTCAAGATAGTGAATGCCGTCGTGTTTGCCAGGGCGATAGTCGGCATGAAGAAAGCCACGCTCAGGGTATAGAGGGTTATGAAGAGTGACTTGTCGGTCAACTCGTTGCCGAATCCGGCCTGCACGCCCATCCACCAGCAAGCCAGCATAAAGCCTCCGGCCAGCAGATGGCAGAGTCCCAGCAGACGCTGTGGCTGAATATACTTGTCGGCCACGATACCCATCAGCGTAGGCATGAAGATGGAGACGATGCCCTGAATGGCATAGAACCAAGCAATGCTCTCACCCAGGCCGGCCCGTCCCAGATAGTTACCCATACAGGTCAGGTAGGCTCCCCACACGGCGAACTCCAGGAAGTTCATCACCGCTAAACGCACTTTCGTATTCATAATCTTAAACTTTAGGTTTTTACTTATTTCTCTTTTTATCTTATTCCAGCATTGTTCCTTGATAGTAGGCCCTCAGTAAGCCCTGCTCATCGTTCGCCAACTGGACGTGGCCTGTCAACCATTCGGTGAAAGGTAACTCCTGTGTCAACGGATAGCATCTGACGACCTTCGCATCCTGGATTTCGAGGACTGAGAGTGTCTGCCGCGAGCCGTCCGGCAACAGAATCTGATGACAGGCTATCCTTCGGAGTCTCTTTGTTTTCGTTTTCATTGTTCACCTGCTTCTTGTGGAAACGTATGAATTGGATATTGCTCAGGAAGAGCAGTCGGGTGGTTGTGGTGCGCTCAGAGCCCTCACCACAGAAGAAGTATCCCCTGACACTCTGCAAGTCGGCATCGTGGCCGGGTATGCGCAGTTGGTTCAGGCCCGACGTGGAGATACGCACGGTGCGCGTCATCAGTGTGTCGGTATACTGCAGGGCCAGATAGCCGATGGCAGTCCTCATACCGTCCTGAAACATGAACTCACTCATGAACTGGAAGAGGAAACTGTCGCCCTGTGCAAACGTGGAGTCCACCGCCACTTCTATGTTGCGACGATTGTAGGGGGGCACCGTCAGCAGCATCAACTGGGGCCGGTCAGACCAGATATTGGCCGTATCGCCCGAAGCATCCAGAGAGGCATACTTGCCTATGTCACCCTCTGAGGCACCCATCACGAGTGCCTTCTCCTCCAGCCGTTCAGCCACTCGCTCGTAGATGTCGTCGAAGCGGTCTGCTCGCGTATAATAATAGATGAGCGACGAATCAAACTCGGCCTGCGTGACACCGTGCTTTCGCAGGACTGCCTCCAGATAGAGCCCGCAGACGTAGTTGCCCCCGCCGTTCTGGTTCATCTCCTGATCGCTCATGGCACGAGCCAGGTGGTAGTCCACCAGAATGTCCTCCATATCGTCGGGCTGGATATACTGACTGGGAGTGCCTGGCTGGCAGGAGACCAAGACAAGCACGAGCAGCAATCCTACTATCGTCAGACACCTACTCACGTTTGAGGGATATTTGCCCCATCTCTTTCCTGTAGAACAATAGCAGCACGATGACGCCTATGGTGATGGCGGCATCGGCTATGTTCCAAACGAAGGTGAAGGGCATCTCGAACATATCGACCACCCTACCCTCCAGAAATCCTGCATAGTGACCCTCGCCGGCAAAGCCCACATATTGAGCCACCACGTCACCGCCGGAAGCAGAGAAGCAGAGGCCGTAGAACATACAGTCGATGAGGTTGCCGGCAGCACCAGCGAAAATCATAGCCATGCAGATGTAGTAGCCCCAGCGCACCGGTTCCTTCTTGGTGGAGAGCAGCCAGATGTAGTAGCCCACGAACACGATAGCCACCAGGCGGAACAGGGAGAGGAATATCTTGCTGCCGAACAACTGCAACCCACCGGCCGCCCCGTTGTTCTCAAGGAAGGTCATGGTGAGCCAGTCGATATCGAAGGCACTGACCTGGAAGGCCACGTCGCCGATGGCCAGATGGGTCTTCACCCAGATCTTGACAATCTGGTCGACAAGCAGGATGGCAATAATCAGCAGCACTGCCATCCGCCCCTTGGTTATCACGGTCTTTCCCTGCGTCACTTCTTGCTCTTCTCTATCTGTTTCGACTCCACGCTCAGCGTAGCATGGGGCACGGCACGCAGACGCTCGGCTGGTATCAGTTTACCCGTGATGCGGTCGATGCCGTAGGTCTTGTTCTCTATACGAACCAAAGCAGCCTTCAGTCCCTGGATGAACTTCTGCTGGCGGGCTGCAAACTGGATGAGGTCTTCCTTCGACTGCGTGGCGCTGCCTTCCTCCAGAGCCTTGTATGTGGGCGATGTATCGTCAACATCGTTCGAGTCCTGATTGGTCAGCGAGGCCATCATCAGGTCGTAGTCGCGCTTGGCAAGTGCCAGTTTCTCATTGATGATCTGACGAAACTCCTCGAGTTCCTCGTCAGTGTAGCGTGTCTTTTCAGCCATAAGTCTTAAGATTTAGTAATATTGATGTTTAGTTTGAAGTCGTCGAATTCAACGGGCTGTCCCTCGTTAGCCTCCAGGGCGATGCTGTCGGCCAGCACCTGACGGGCCACATAGTCGCCAAAGGCCTCGATGGCCTTGCTGACGGTCTCGTTGGGCTCAATCTGCACACGGATGCGGTCGGTGATCTCCAGTCCGCTCTTCTTGCGGATGTTCTGTATGCGGTTCACCAGTTCGCGGGCCATGCCTTCGTTGCGCAGTTCGTCGGTCAGCGTGATGTCGAGTGCCACGGTCAGGTTGCCCTCGTTGCCGACGAGCCAACCGGGAATGTCTTCGCTGATGATGTCTACATCTTCAGCCTCCACAGTCAATGCCTGACCTTCCACGGTGATACCGATGGTGCCCTGGGTCTCCAACTGGGCAATCTGCTCCTGAGTCAGCGTGTCCATCGCAGCGGCAACGCCCTTCATCAGTTTGCCGAACTTCTTGCCCATCGTTCTGAAGTTGCACTTTACCTTCTTAACCAGAACACCCTGGCCCTCAACGAATTTCACGTCCTTCACGTTGACCTCCTGCAGGAAGATCTGCTTCACGCTTTCGATGGCCTCGCGCTGTGCATTGTCCACCGGCGGAATCATCAGCGTCTGCAGAGGCTGCTTCACCTTGATGCTCTCCTTACGGCGCAGTGCCAGCACGATGGTCGTGATACGCTGGGCCACGTCCATGCGTTCCTCCAAATCCTTGTCCACCAGTTCAGCATTGAACTTCGGGAACTGCTCCAGATGGACAGAATCCATCTGTCCGCCCAGGTCACAGTAGATGCGGTCGGAGAAGAACGGTGCAAACGGAGCCAGCAGTTTCGACACGCTCATCAGGCACTCGTAAAGAGTCTGATAGGCGGCCAGTTTGTCCTGATCCATCTCCTTGCCCCAGAAGCGCTTCTTGTTCAGACGCACATACCAGTTGCTCAGGTCTTCGTCCACGAACTTGTCGATCAGACGGCCGGCACGCGTGGGGTCGAAGTTGTCCATCTCGGCCTGCACATCCTTGATGAGCGTATTCAGGCACGACAGGATCCAGCGGTCGAATTCAGGACGCTCGCTGACGGGAATCTGCGGCACCGTGGGATCGAAATCGTCCACGTTGGCATACATCGCGAAGAGCGAGTACGTATTATACAGCGTGCCGAAGAACTTGCGGCTGATCTCGGCCACGCCCTCGGGGTCGAACTTCAGGTTGTCCCAAGGCTCTGAGTTGGTCATCATGTAGAAACGCACGGCATCGGAGCCATACTTCTCAATCATCTCGAAGGGATTCACCACATTACCCACGTGCTTCGACATCTTGTTGCCCTTGGCATCGAGCACCAGACCGGTGGAGATGACATTCTTGAAGGCCACAGAATCGAAAATCATCGTGGCAATGGCGTGGAGCGTGAAGAACCAGCCACGTGTCTGGTCGACGCCCTCGTTGATGAAGTCAGCGGGGAAAGCCTTGTTCTCATCCACGAGTTCGCGATTCTCAAAGGGATAGTGAACCTGAGCATAGGGCATCGAGCCAGAGTCGAACCACACGTCCACCAGGTCGCTCTCACGCTTCATGGGCTTGCCGCTCTCGCTCACCAATATAATATAGTCTACGTAGGGACGATGCACGTCGATGCGGTCGTAGTTCTCCTTCGACATATCACCGGGCACAAAGCCTTTCTCCTTCAGCGGGTTCGACGCCATCACGCCAGCGCTGACGGCCTTCTCAATCTCATTGTAGAGTTCTTCCAGCGAACCGATGCACTTCTCCTCGCCGTCCTCCGAGCGCCAGATGGGCAGCGGTGTGCCCCAGAAGCGCGAACGCGAGAGGTTCCAGTCGTTCAGGTTGTCCAGCCAGTTGCCGAAGCGGCCACTGCCTGTCGACTCGGGATGCCAGCCGATGGTGCGGTTAAGTTCGCTCATGCGCTCCTTGCAGGCCGAACTCTTGATGAACCAAGAGTCGAGAGGATAGTAGAGCACGGGCTTGTCGGTACGCCAGCAGTGGGGATAGTTGTGCACGTGCTTCTCAATCTTGAAGACCTTGCCCTGGGCTTTCAGGTCCATGCAGATAGAGATGTCGAGCGTCTCGTCCTTGTCGGTGAGGGTCTCGTCGTAGGCATTCTTCACATAGCGGCCGGCATAGCGGTTCCACTTCTCCACGTCTACATACTGCTCAACAAACTTCTCGTCAAGATCCTCAGTGAGGAAGTACTTGCCCTGCAGGTCGACCACAGGACGCTCGGCGCCCTTCTTGTCGATGAGCACGATGGGGCAGATGCCGGCTTTCTTGGCCACGAAGGCATCGTCGGCACCGAAGTTGGGAGCAATATGCACGATACCGGCGCCATCCTCGGTTGTCACATAGTCGCCGGGAATGACGCGGAAAGCGTCACCCATTGGCTTGATCATCGGCAGGAGTTGCTCGTACTCCATACCGACGAGGTCGGTACCCTTGTAGTTGGCAACGACTTTCCAGGGGATAACCTTATCACCAGCCTTATAGGCATCGAAGTCACCGTCCTTGCCCTCTTCCTTGAAATAGGCACTAACGCGAGCCTCGGCCAGAACGACCGTGATAGGCTCGGCGGTATAGGGATTAAAGGTCTCGATGGCCACATAGTCAATCTTCGGACCTACGCAGAGGGCCGAGTTGGCAGCAAGAGTCCAGGGCGTGGTCGTCCAGGCCATGAAGTAGGGTGTCCCCCACTCTGCCATCTCCGGCTTCGGATTCTTCATCTTGAACAGAGCCGTACACGTGGTGTCCTTGACATCACGATAGCAGCCAGGCTGGTTCAGTTCGTGACTCGACAGGCCAGTACCGGCAGCAGGACTGTAGGGCTGGATGGTGTAGCCCTTGTAGAGCAGCCCCTTCTGGTAGAACTGTTTCAGCAGCCACCAGAGTGTCTCGATGTACTTATTGTCGTAAGTGATGTAGGGGTTGTCCAGATCAACGAAGTAGCCCATACGCTCGGTCAGGTCACGCCACTCGGCCGTGAACTTCATCACGTTCTCGCGACATTTCTGGTTGTAGTCCTCCGTAGAGATGTATTTCTCCGACTCGCGATTGTCGATATCGGCCTTGGTGATGCCCAGTTCCTTCTCCACGCCCAGTTCTACGGGCAGTCCGTGGGTATCCCAGCCGGCCTTGCGCTTCACCTGAAAGCCCTGCATGGTCTTGTAGCGGTTGAAGGTATCCTTCAGCGAACGGCCCAGCACATGATGGATGCCGGGATGGCCATTGGCCGAGGGAGGTCCCTCGAAGAAAATGAACTGAGGACAGCCCTCACGCTCGTCTATAGAACGATGAAAGATGTCTTCTTTCATCCACTTTTCCAGAATCTCGTTGTTCACCTGCGTCAGGTTCAAGCCGTTATGTTCGGCGAATCTCTTAGCCATATCTGTATTTCTTTACCTATGTTTTTATTATTAGCGTGCAAAGGTAAGCATTTTTTTTCGAATACGCCCCAAAAGGATAGTAAAAAAAACATAATGAACAATTTTACATATTTTTGTATCATTTCCCAAGCAACATATCGGAAAAATATATTATCTTTGCAGCAAAATCTGAATTTAATATTACTCACAAGAACAAAGAAACAACTATGGAAAGAACTTGGAGATGGTTTGGCAAGAAAGACAAGATCACCCTTGCCATGCTAAAACAAATCGGAGTAGAGGGCATCGTCACAGCCTTGCACGATGTGCCTCTGGGCCAAGTATGGACACGCGAAAAGATTCGCGAACTCAGGGAGTACATTGAGAGTTACGGTATGCGCTGGAGTGTCGTTGAGAGTTTGCCAGTGGTAGAGACCATCAAGTATGGCGGCCCTGACCGCGACGAACAGATTGAGGTCTACAAGGAGAGCCTCCGCAACCTCTCGGCCGAGGGCATCCATTGTATCTGCTACAACTTCATGCCCGTGCTCGACTGGGCCCGCACTGACCTGTTCCACAACAATCCCAATGGTGCCACCAACCTCTACTTCAACTATGCCGAGTTTGCCTATTTCGACATCTACATTCTGAAGCGTGAGGGTGCTCGCGAGGAGTGGGCACAGTTCCAGTTCCCCGAGGGCTGGGGCGAGGGCCGCAATGTGCTGGCCGAGTGCGACGAACTGGCCAAGACGATGACGCCCGAGAAAGACCACAAGTTGGTAGAGAACATCGTCATCAAGACTCAGGGATTCGTCAGTGGTAACTTCAGTGAGAACGACGAGGCTCCCGTACAGAAGTTCCGCGAGTTCCTCGACTTGTATAAAGGCATCGACAAGAAGCAGTTACGCGAGAATATGAAATATTTCCTCGAGGCCATTATGCCTACCTGCGAGGAGTGCAATATGAATATGTGCGTGCACCCCGACGATCCCCCCATCGAGATTCTCGGCCTGCCTCGCATCGTCCGCACCGAAGAGGATATCCAGTGGTTCCTCGATGCCGTGCCCAACAAGCACAACGGCCTCACCTTCTGCGCTGGTTCGCTGTCGGCTGGTGCTTATAACAATGTGGTGGAACTGGCCAAGAAATTTGCCAGCCGCACCCACTTCGTTCACCTGCGCTCGTGCCACATCTTCCCCAACGGCGACTTCACCGAGGCCAGCCATCTGGGCGGACGTGCCGACCTCATTGAACTGTGCCGCATCTTCGAGAAGGAGAACCCCGCCCTGCCCATGCGTGTGGATCACGGCATGACCTTCACCGATCAGCCCGGCGGCATCATGGATGAGTCGAGCCACGGTCACAATGCCGGCTACACACTCCTGGGCCGTATGTTTGCCCTCGGTCAGGTGCAGGGCATCCTGGCTACCGTCGACCGCGAATTAGGCATAGAATACAAACAACCTGGATTCTTCGATTAAAAAATAAGGGAAAAGATGAAACTGAACGATATACTGAGCGGCCAGTTCAATGCCGCAGAGTGGGAAGCCAAGGGCTACCAACTCCCCAAGTTTGACATCAAGGCCGTACGCGAGAAGACCGCCAAGGAGCCCACATGGGTACACTTCGGCGGTGGCAACATCTTCCGCGCCTTCCCGGCAGCCATCCTCAACGACGCCCTAAACACAGGCAAATACGACCGCGGCGTCATCGTGGCCGAGACCTTCGACTTCGAAGTGGGCGAGAAAGCGTATGCTCCCTACAACAACCTGTCGCTGCTCGTATCACTGCAGAGCGACGGCAACATTGAGAAGAAAGTCATCGCCTCGATTACCGAAGTGCTCAAGGCCGATTATGCCGATAAGGACTGGACACGCCTGGTAGAGATTTTCCGCAATCCTTCGCTACAGATGATTTCGTTTACCATTACCGAGAAGGGCTACACCTGGAACGAGGATGACCTGGCTCGTGGTCTGGAGCCCGTCTTTGCCATGGGCAAGGTGACGCGCCTGCTGCTGGAGCGCTTCCTGGCTGGCGAATTGCCGCTCACGGTACAGTCGATGGACAACTGCTCGCACAACGGCGACAAGGTCAAGGCCGGTGTCATGGCCTACGCAGAGCGTTGGGTGAAGGAGGAACTGGTGCCCGCAGCGTTCCTTGCCTACCTGAAGAATGAGAAGGAGATCACCTTCCCCTGGTCGATGATTGACAAAATCACGCCGCGCCCGCACCAGAAGGTGAAGGAAATGCTGGAAGCCGACGGTTTTGAGGACAACAACTACATCGAGACCACACGCCACACGTTTACCGCTCCCTTCGTCAATGCTGAAGAGGTGCAGTATCTGGTCATCGAAGACAACTATACCAATGGCCGTCCCCCACTCGACCTGGGCGGTGCCCTCTACACCACGCGCGAAATCGTCGACAAGGTGGAGACCATGAAGGTGACCACCTGCCTGAACCCGCTCCATACGGCCATGTCTATCTACGGTTGTATGCTGGGCTACACGCTCATCTCTGCCGAGATGGCCGATGACGACTTGCGCTCGTTCATCCAGAAGATTGGCTACATCGAGGCTATGCCCGTTGTCACCGACCCCGGCGTGCTGAATCCCTACGAGTTCATTGGTGCCGTGCTGAACAAGCGTCTGCCGAACCCCTTCATGCCCGACGCTCCCCAGCGCATCGCTATGGACACCAGCCAGAAACTACCCATCCGCTTCGGTGAGACCATCAAGAAGTACATCGCCCGCGGCCTTGACATGCAGAATCTGGTGCTCATCCCGCTGGTGCTGGCCGGCTATGCCCGCTATCTGAAGGGCCTCGACGACCAAGGCAAGCCTTTCGAGCCCTCACCCGACCCCATGCTGGCAGAACTGCAGGCCATCGTCGCTCCACTCGAGTTGGGCAAGCCCGATCAGGACTGGAGTCCGCTGAAGGCACTCTACAGCCGCAAGGATGTCTTTGGTCTCGACCTCTACGAAGCAGGCCTCGGCCAGCAGATAGAGGGTATGGTGAAGGAACTCTTTGCCGCCCCTGGCGCAGTCCGTCAAACGCTTCACAAATATGTAGCAGCCCGATAGATAAAAACAG
Source organism: Prevotella sp. (assembly GCA_017483805.1). Classification (GTDB taxonomy): domain Bacteria; phylum Bacteroidota; class Bacteroidia; order Bacteroidales; family Bacteroidaceae; genus Prevotella. Next base: position 20,872 of record JAFUUL010000005.1, on the reverse strand, counting down.
AGAAAAATTTGGAGGTTTCGGGAATTTGTTGTATCTTTGCACTCAAATATAACCGAAACACTTAAATTCTAAAACAAAACAAACAATGTTGAAACCACTAAACAAAAAGTTCGCTCCAAAGAGCGTCATGCCTGAAAAGGTTATTCAGTTTGGCGAAGGCAACTTCCTCCGCGCGTTTGTAGATTGGATTATCTGGAACATGGACCAGAAGACCAACTTCAATGGCTCTGTTGTCGTGGTGCAGCCGCTGAACGGTGGTATGATTGACTGGTTGAACGGCCAGGACTGCCTGTACCATGTCAACCTGCAGGGCCGCGAGAACGGTAAGCCCGTGAACACACTGGAGCGTATCGACGTTATCAGCCGCTGCATCAACCCATACGCACAGAACGATGCCTACCTGGCTCTCGCCGAGCAGCCTGAGATCCGTTTCGTCATCTCTAACACCACAGAGGCCGGTATCGCCTTCGATCCCGCCTGCAAACTGGACGACAAACCCGCTTCGTCGTATCCTGGCAAGTTGGTGCAGTTGCTTTATCGCCGCTATCAGGCCTTCAACGGCGACCCCACCAAGGGTCTCATCATCTTCCCCTGCGAACTGATCTTCCTGAATGGCCACGTGCTGAAGGACTGCATCCGCAAGTATATCGACCTGTGGCAGTTGCCAGAGGGCTTCCGTAAGTGGTTCGAGGAGTCTTGCGGCGTCTACGCTACACTGGTTGACCGCATCGTGCCTGGCTTCCCCCGCAAGGAGATTGCCGAGATTCAGGAGAAGATTGGCTATCGTGACAATCTGGTCGTACAGGCCGAGAACTTCCATCTGTGGGTCATCGAGGCTCCGAAGGAAGTGGCTCAGGAGTTCCCTGCCGACAAGGCTGGCCTGCACGTGCTGTTCGTTCCCTCAGAGGAGCCCTACCACAAGCGTAAGGTGACCCTGCTGAATGGTCCTCACACCGTGCTCTCGCCTGTGGCTTACCTGAGTGGTGTGAACATCGTGCGCGACGCTTGCAACCACGAGGTCATCGGCAAGTATATCCACAAGGTACAGTTTGAGGAACTCATGCAGACGCTCGACCTGCCGATGGAGGAACTGGAGAAGTTTGCCGGCGATGTGCTGGAGCGCTTCGACAACCCATTCGTCGATCATCAGGTGACCAGCATCATGCTGAACTCATTCCCCAAGTTCCAGGCTCGCGACCTGCCTGGTGTGAAGACCTACCTGGAGCGCAAGGGCGAACTGCCTAAGGGCCTGGTGTTCGGTCTGGCTGCCATCATCACCTACTACAAGGGTGGCAAGCGCTTCGACGGTGCTGAGATTACCCCCAACGACGATCCGAAGATCATCGAACTGCTGCAGAACCTGTGGGCTACCGGCGACACACAGAAGGTGACCGACGGCGTGCTGGCAGCAGAGTTCATCTGGCAGGAAGACCTGAACAAGGTGAAGGGTCTGAACGCTCTGGTGAAGCAGTATCTCGACCTGATTCAGCAGAAGGGTATGCTGGAGGCCGTGAAAACGATACTCTAATACCTCCTTCTAATATTTATCCCCATTTATTCATAGGGGTTAGTGAGAGGCTCGTAGCAGCGGCTACTGAGCCTCTTTTTTATGCGTCGTCACAGGAGAGTGGAGGGAGAGCGTTGTTATTTGGCAGGGCGATATTTCTTGATGAGACTATATGCCGTGTATAGTCCCAGTTCACCAGCCTTCGACAGATCGCCGATGCCTTCGGCCTGTTGATTCAGTTTGATGCGACAGATGCCTCGGTTGTAGTAGGCCTCGGCCATAGACGGCTCCTGCTGAAGGGCCGCAGTATAGTCGTCGATGGCATGCTGATAGTCCAGTCGCTGGGCATTGATGTTGCCGCGGTTGTATAGCAGATAGGCGTTGGTCGGGCTAAAGGCCAGTGCATGGTTCAGGTCACCCATCACATTGGCAATCTGCAACTCGACATTTGTACCCTCTGAGGCCTGGAACTGATTGATGCGGGCCTGGCATGCGGCACGTTGCCAGAGGGCTACCACCGACGAAGAGTCTATCTGCAGATAGGTGCTCAAGTCGTCGATGGCACCATCGAAGTTTCGAATGGTGGAGAGGGCAATCGCCCTGAGCATCAGCAGGTCGGCAGCCTGGCGGGTGACTTTCGACTGGTCGATGGCAATGGTCAGGGAGTCGATATAGTCGAAATAGGCCTTCGAGCGGGCATCGTCGAGAACAGTATGCTCACTGTTAATATAAATGGTTCGCGCGTGCAGATGGTCGTTCAGGTTGTCTATCAAGCGGTCGAAAGGCTGGCCGGACCTGACTTCACCCTTCTGAGCCTCAAACGACAAAGCGAACATCGGCAGGAACTCCAGTTCCACCTTATGGTCCTGCACGCGGCCACGATAGTCGTTCTCATACTCGCGGTATGGCTCCTGCTCGTCCTCCACGACCAGTTGGTTGTATTTGTCCATATCCTCGTCGCTGCGCTTGCGAATCTGGTTGGGATTGAGGCGCGGCTGAGTGCCGTAGAGGTGCTTGTAGAGACGGGCCCGATAGACGGTGAACTCGTCTTTCTCGGCCTTGGCCGTCATCCCCAGCCGACGATAGCAGGCGGCACGAAACTCCAGACCTGTCCAGAAGTTGGGATACTCGTCGATGACCTTGGTATAGTCGCGGATGGCTCCTTGCAGGTCACCCGTCTTGTCGAGCAGCACGGCGCGGTTGAAGAGGGCCATCATGTTGTCAGGTTCCAGGCGAAGCACAAAGTCGAAGTCGGTGATGGCGCGGTTGTCGTCGCCCACCTGTGCACGGAGCAGACCGCGGTTGTAGTGTCCCAGGAAGTTGTTGGGCTCCAGGTCTAGTGCCATGTCATAGTCGGCCATGGCCCCACGCAGGTTGTTGCGGTTGAAACGGGCCAGGGCACGGTTGATGTAGCAGCCGGCATGCTTGGGCATCAGATGGATGGCGTGGTCGAGTTGCACCTCTGCGCTGTCCCACTCTTCGCGCGACAGACTGATGATGCTTCGCGCCGCCCAGGTCTGTCCGTCATAGGGATCGATATCAAGACTCTTGTGCAGAGCCTCAATAGCCTGGGTGGTGTCTTTCATCTGCATGTAGACATCGGCCCGCATGGTGTAAGCGCGGGCATACTGGCTCCAGCGGCTGTTCATCGTGTCGAGTTCGGCCAGGGCTGCATCGTACTCTTTGTTCTGAATGTGGCAGAGCACGCGGTTGTGCCACAGCCCTCGGTTCTGAGGGTCGTACTTCAGCGCACGGGTATAGTCGTTGATGGCTTCGGCAAACTTGTTCTGCTGAATGCGCGTCAAGCCTCGCAGTTCGTAGATATTGACCACGTAGGGATTGCGCTGGATAGCCTCAGTGCAGTCGCTTTCGGCCCCAGAGTAATCATCGAGGTAGTATTTGGCCACGCCCCTGAAGAACCAGGGCTCATAGAGATAGGGCTTGGCCGAGATGGCCTGATTGAAGTACTGGATGGACAGCACGTAGTCCTCATAGTAGAGCGCCGACCGCCCAATCATCAGCAGGCGGTCGGTGTTGTACTGGGCCATTAAAGGTAAAAAAGCAAAAAGGTAAAAAAGTAAAAGGCAGCCAAGCCTCTTGCTCTTTGGTTGAAGCACACGACTCTCCTTCCACATCCCCTTTTACCTTTTTACCTTTTCACCTTTTTACCTTTTCACAGGTTTTGTCCTATACCCGCAGCGATAGCGGCCTTGGGTGAGCGCCTTCAGTTTGCTCTTGATGAGTTGGCGGCGCAGGGGCGAGATGCGGTCGATGAACATCTTGGCATCCAGATGGTCAAACTCGTGCTGCATGACACGGGCCAGATAGCCTTCCACCCACTCGTCGTGAGCCACAAAGTCTTCATCCATCCATTGCACACGGATACGCGTGGGGCGCGTCACCTTCTCGTGGATGGCAGGCAGCGACAGACAGCCTTCCTCCGACGTACTGGTATTCGTCTCGTCGTATTCTACGATATGAGCGTTGATGTAGACCTGACGGAAACCTTTATACTCGGGCATATCCTCTGCCAGCGGGTCCAGGTCGATGACCACCAGACGGATGTCGCGTCCGATCTGTGGTGCAGCCAGGCCGATGCCTTCCGATTCGGCCAGTGTCTCCCACATATCGCTGATCAGTTGCTTCAGGTCAGGATAATCGGCCGTGATGTCTTCCGACACCTTGCGCAACACAGGCTGACCATATATATAAATAGGTAGTATCATAAATAACGATTTTTCATTGTTTTCGGGAACGCATATAGTCCTCGAGGATGATGGTGGCACTGACCTCGTCGACCAGGGCCTTGTTCTGGCGGGCCTTCTTCTTCAGGCCGCCGTCAAGCATCGCCTGATGAGCCAGCACAGAGGTGAAACGCTCGTCGTAGAACTCAATAGGCACATCGGGCACTGCCCTCCGCCAGCGATTGACGAACTCCTGCACACGCGCCAGATTCTCGCTCGGCTCGCCATTGGGCTGACGGGGCTCGCCTATCACGATGCGCTCCACTGGCTCGCGGGCGATGTAGGCCTTCAGCCAATCGAAGAGTTCAGATGTAGAGACAGTCGCCAATCCTCCTGCTATGATTTGAAGAGGATCGGTGACTGCCAGTCCGGTACGTTTCCGTCCGTAGTCAATCGACAATATGCGTCCCACTCAGTATCGCTTAGCGAGTGTAATAGAGCAGCCAGGCGTCGCCGTTGGGATTGAACTGACCACCGCTGATATTGTTGCGGCTGGCAGCAGCCTCGGCCTTGCTGTCGAATGTGGCGGCGACAACACGATACATGCCACGCTCCTCGTTCTTCACGATCTGAGCGTCGTAGCCGGCATTACGCAGACGCTGCTGCAGGCCCTCGGCATTGGCAATCACAGAGAACGAGCCCACCACCACGCTGTAGTTCTTCAGGCCTGAACCATTGACCACGGCCACACGTTCCTGGCGCACCGACACATTGTCGAGATTGTCGACCACCTGAGTCTGGGTAGAGGGAACGGTCTGCACGGGAGTCACCACAGGCACCTCGGTCTGCTGGACGGGCGTCTGGCTCTGCTGCTGGGCAGCCTGGGCCTGAGCCTTCTCGTAGGCCTTCTTGTAGGCACTCTCACTTGATTTGCAACCTGTGAACGACATGGCGAGGCAGAGGCCTGCGCACAACACAATGTACTTTTTCATAATTTCGTATAAATAATTATTTGCTGTTTACGTTAATTTGGTGCGAAATTACAAAATATCGGAGAATTACAGGCAAAAACAGGGCATAAACTTTGTTAAATGGGCCAAATATCGTCATTTTAACAAAAAATCGCACCCCTTTTCTTCATTTTATCGGAATAAATGCGTAAATTTGCTCACTGAAAGCAAGACGAATAATTACCACAACAAATATAACACTTACAACTATGAAGGGATTAGGTTATCTGGGCGCATTCCTCGGCGGAGCAGCCGCAGGCGCAGTCATCGGCATTCTGGTTGCACCCGACAAGGGCAGCAACACCCGTGAGAAGATTTCTGACACGGTGAACGATTTCCTCAAGAAGCACAACATCAAACTGAACCGCAAGGACGTGGGCGACTTGATTGAGGATCTGGAAGAAGCCGCTGAGTAAGACTTATGCTGTCGAGTGACAAGAACGTCGAGACCATCTCGCAACTCATCGAGATGGTGAAGCATAATGTGGAGTTGCGCAAGGAATATGCGAAACTCGACATCGTGGACAAGGTGGTGCGCCTCATCAGCGCCGCCACCTTGACCCTCGTCATCATCGTCATCGTGGCAGCAGCCCTGCTGTTTGCCTCGGCTGCCGTGGCCGTCTGGCTGTCGGCCTACATAGGACTGGCGCTGTCGCTGCTCGCGGTTGCCGGCTTCTATCTGCTCGTGCTGCTGGTGGTCTACCTGAGCCGCAAGTCATGGATAGAGCGTCCGCTGGTGAAGTATCTGTCGAGGCTGTTGTTGAATTAATCCCCCCTTGTCTATGGCAAAGAAGAGAAGAGTAAGACCCTACCACTCGCTGGAGGAGATCCAGATGCGCAAGGAGCAACTGGACGAGGTGATCGAGTTGGAGAACCAGGAGATCAAGCGGCTCTGGGGGCAACTGACCGCCGACGAAGAGGAACTGTCGCGCGGCCAGCAGATTGGCAAGTACATCCAGTACGGCATCATGGCTTTCGATGGTGTGATGACGCTTCGCAAGTTGAAGCGCAACTACGGCAGCATCCTCAATATCTTCCGCCGTTAGGAAGATTTTCTCTCTCTTAAAAGTTTCTCCTACAACTCCAGCACCTGTCCGTCGTAGGCCAGTTCTACGCCTTCGGGCAGACGGGCATTGGCCGCATCGAAGAGGCCTATGTCGTGGCACATGTGCGTCAGCAGCGTGCGCCGCGCCCCTACCCTACGGGCAAAGCCTACGGCATCGTCCACCAACTGATGCGAGTGGTGGGGCTTGTCGAAGCGCAGGGCATTGACCACCAGCGTGTCCACCCCTTCCAGCAGGGCGGCCTGGTCGTCGGCGATAGACTTCATGTCCGTCACGTAGGCGAAGCGGCCGAAGCGATAGCCCAGGATGGGCAATTGGCCGTGCATCACCTCTACGGGCAGGATGTCTATGTCGCCAATCCTAAAGGACTGATCAGCCCGAATCTCGTCGAGTTCGATCTTGGGCACACCTGGATAGCGATTCTCCGCAAAGCAGTAGGGCAGCATCTGGAGCATACCCTGGCGGGCTATGGCGTCGGCATAGACGTTGATTTGGCCAAACTGACAGTAGGGACGGATGTCGTCCATGCCGCCCACGTGGTCGTAGTGGGAGTGGGTGACCAGTATGCCGTCTATGCGGCGGAAGGGCTGCGGCAGGATCTGCTCGCGGAAGTCGGGCCCGCAGTCCACCAGCAGGCGTGTGCTGTCGGTCTCCACCAGCACAGAGCAGCGCAGCCGCCTGTCCCTGGGGTCGGTGCTCCGACAGACCTCACACGTGCAGCCAATGACCGGCACGCCGCACGATGTCCCTGTACCCAATAGCGTTATCTTCATATCACATTGACTTCTGGATATATATCTATGTCGAACCGCTGCTTCACGTCCTGTCGGATGGCATCGCTCAGGCGGACGATGTCCTCGCCCTTGGCCCCACCCCTGTTGACCAGCACCAGCGCCTGACGGTCGTGCACGCCGGCACGTCCGAGCGTGCGCCCCTTCCAGCCACATTGGTCGATAAGCCAGCCGGCAGGTATCTTTTCGTGCGACTCATCCACATGGTAATGGGGCATCTGCGGATAGTCGGCCAGCAGACGCTCATACTGCTCGCGGCTGACCACGGGGTTCATGAAGAAACTGCCCGCATTGCCCTCCACCTCAGGATCGGGCAATTTTTCACGACGTATGCTGATAATCACCTCGCGCACCTGTTCAGCCGTAGGCTCACTGATGCCGCGGCGATCCAACTCTGCGCGTATGTTGCCGTAGTCTAGCAGCGGCAGATAGGTCTCAGACAGGCGGTAGGTGACATGGGTGATGAGGAAGCGATTCTTCCATTCGTGCTTGAAGCGGCTCTGGCGATAGCCATACTGGCAGTCGGCAGCCGTGAACTCACAGACGCGCCCGTCCTCCAGACTCACCGCCTCCACCTTATATATAATAGAGGCGGCCTCGGCACCGTAGGCCCCGATGTTCTGCACGGCCGATGCCCCCACTTCGCCAGGGATGAGCGACAGGTTCTCGGCACCATGCCAGCCGCGGACCACGCAGAGAGCCACCACATCGTCCCACACCTCGCCGCTGCCCACTCTAAGCAGTATGCTGCCGTCGGTCAGCGTCTGCGCCTCATGGCCCTTGATGGCCGAATGGACCACCGTGCCCTGAAAGTCGGCCGTCAGCAGCAGATTGCTGCCACCGCCAATGAGGAGCAAGGGTTCCGATAAGGCTTTCAGTCGGCGGGCCACCTCCTGAGCCTCCTCCACCGAAGCATATTCGATGAAGCGGCGGCAACGGGCCTCGATGCCAAACGTGTTGTGCCTCAGCAGGCTATAGTCTCTCTGCTCCGTCATCACTCCACCAGTTTCTTCAGTTTCCAGTGTCCGTTCCTTCGCACAAAGGTCACCTCAATCTCCTGACCGTTCGAGATACCGCGTATCACGAATATCTTCATGTGGGCATCGGCATTCTGCTGCCCATACACCACATTATATATCATACGCGACGGCAACTCCGGCGCGAAGGCATCCCAGAAGTCGGGCGTAATCACGCCCTCCATCTGCGCAAAGTCGTCGTCAGGATCTGGGCCCACGAAGTCTATCTCCTCGCTCAGGCTCTCGTGCTGAAACGCCGAGTCGCTCACAAACTGCTGATAGAACTCCAGAAACGAGGCGTTGGGGTTGCGTGGTAGCGTCTGGTTGCGGATCTCGTTCAGCATCCATCGTCCGTTCTGACGGCTGAACAGATACTGACGCACGAAGGCATCGCTGAGGAATATCTTCTCCACGATGGCCTCGCTGACGTCCGTGCTCTTCACCAGTTCCATCTGCTCCTCGCTGTCGAAGATCAGCGTGTACTCGCCCTGGTGCATGAAGAAATGCTCCATCTCCCAGTCGGCCTTGCGGATGGTGTCCACCTTCTGGCCTGAATTGACCAGCAGGGGAAAGGCGATGCGCTCCAACTGCAGTCGCCGGTTGGAGGCAAAGTTGAAGAGAAAGTCATCAAAGAGTTCCTCGGCCGACACAGGCATCGGCTGTTCAGAGACCAGTTCCTCAAATTCCTCCTCAGCCTCTTCCTCAGCCGTCAGCGTGTCGGCATTCTCCGCCTCTTCCACGCCTTCGCCCTCGTCGGTCACGGCAGGACGGCCGCCTGTCATAGAGCAAGCCGCCAAGCCCAAAACGAGCAGTAGCGATAACAACCACGCTTTCATCACACTTGTGTTCTATACTTTCGGGGTGCAAAGTTACGAATAAACGAGTAAAAAACCAAATATATATTTGAGTTTTTTCGAGTGAAAGCAACTTCGGCAAAGCCAGAGTTACGAATATTTCTTCAATTCAAGAAAATAATCTCCCAAAAATTTGCAGCATTCAAAAAAAATGTCTACCTTTGCACCCGCAATCCGCAAACGACTGGACCCGTAGCTTAGCTGAATAGAGCGTCAGATTCCGGTTCTGAAGGTCAAGGGTTTGAATCCCTTCGGGTTCACACCTAACAAAAAAGGCGGGTCGCACACAACAGATAGGAGCATAGCTCAGTTGGTTTAGAGCGCTTCAGTCACATTGAAGAGGTCTTGGGTTCGAGTCCCAATGTTCCTACCAGAAAGAGGCATTCAGGAATGAATGCCTCTTTTCCTTGTCAGGTGCTATCTCTTCGGGTGTAAAGTATGGCAAGTCAGGCAGTAAGGTATGGCAGTTTACTATAGTAAAGTCCTATCGGAACGACCGCAAACTGCCATTCCTTGCCCCCGAAGATGGCATCGGAACACCCCTAAGGTGACGGCAGTTGGTTTGGAGCCTCCAAACGATGGGTTTGAAGCCTCCAAGCACATCGTTTGGAGGCTTCAAACGGTTAGCAATCAGCCTGCATGAAGGGCTACTCCCGCTTGTGGAGTTTCAGCGCCCGCATGGCATTGAGCACGGCCAACACGGTGACGCCTACGTCGGCAAAGACGGCCAGCCACATGGTGCCCAGGCCCAGAGCGGCCAGCAGGAGCACGGCGACCTTGACGCCGATGGCGAACCAGACGTTCTGACGGGCGATGCGCAGGGTGCGACGGGCGATGCTGACGGCCAGGGGCAAACGGCTCAGACGGTCGTCCATCAGCACCACGTCGGCGGCCTCGATGGCGGCGTCGCTGCCCAGCCCGCCCATAGCGATACCCACATCGGCACGGGCCAGCACTGGGGCGTCGTTGATGCCGTCGCCCACGAAGGCCAGATAGCCGTCCTGGGGCTTCTCCTGCAAGAGACGCTCCACGTGGGCCACCTTGTCGGCAGGCAGCAGTTCGGCATGATAGTCAGTGAGGCCCAGCGCCGTGGCCACCTCCTGAGCCACGCCCTGACGGTCGCCAGTGAGCATGACGGTACGGCTGACGCCCAGCGAGCGGAGGCGGCTGAGGGCCTCGGCGCTGTCGTCCTTCAGGCGGTCGTTGATGACGATGTGGCCAGCATACACGCCGTCGATGGCCACGTGGATGATGGTCCCCGTGTGGTGGCAGTCGTGCCAGCGGGCGCCCACAGCGTCCATCATGCGCGTGTTGCCCACGCAGACCATGCGTCCGTCCACTCGTGCTCGCACGCCCTGTCCGGCCACTTCCTCCACCTCTGTAACCTCGCAGCCGTCGGTAGCCTCGTCAGGGAAGGCATCGCGCAGGGCTGCCCCGATGGGGTGAGTGGTGAAGTGCTCCACATGGGCCGCCAGATGGAGCAACTGACGCTCGTCGCAGGCATCAGGGTGGACGGCGGTGACGGCAAACTGGCCGTGGGTCAGGGTGCCGGTCTTGTCGAACACCACGGTGTGGAGCCGCGCCAGAGCGTCCATGTAGTTGGAGCCCTTGATGAGGATGCCCTGCCGCGAGGCACCGCCGATGCCACCAAAGAAGGTGAGCGGCACGCTGATGACCAGTGCACAGGGGCAGGATACCACCAGGAACATAAGGGCGCGGTAGAGCCAGGTGGGGAGTGATGAGTGAAAAGTGATGAGTGATGAGTTGGCTATCGCCGTGATGAGGGGGGGGACGATGGCTATGAGCAGGGCCAGCAGGACCACCACGGGGGTGTAGATGCGGGCGAAGCGGGTGATGAAGGTCTCGCTCTTCGACTTGTGCTCGCCGGCATGCTCCACCAGGTCGATGATGCGCGCGACGGTGCTCTCGCCATATACTTTAGTGGTACGCACGCGAATGACGCCCTGCATGTTGACGCAGCCGGAGATGATCTCGTCACCGACGCCGACCTCGCGAGGCACCGTCTCGCCCGTCAGGGCCACGGTGTTGAGCGACGTCGCGCCCTCGATGACCACGCCGTCGAGCGGCACCTTCTCTCCTGGGCGGATGACGATGATGGAGCCCACGCTCACCTCCTCTGGCCGCACGCGCTCCTCGCCTTTCGCTCCTTCCACACACGCCACATCGGGCCGAATGTCCATCAGATGGGCAATGCCCTCGCGACTCTTGCCCTCGGCATAGCCCTCGAAGAGTTCGCCCACCTGGAAGAAGAGCATGACGAAGACGGCCTCAGGAAACTGCGTCTCAGCACCAGGCAGGAAGCCGATACAGAGGGCGCCGATCGTGGCCACCGACATGAGGAAATGCTCGTTGAACGGCTCGCCGCTGAAGAGTCCCTCCAGCGCCTCCTTCAGCGTGCCCGTGCCGATGAGCAGATAGGGCACGAGATAGACCAGCAGCGCCTGCCACGTGGACAGCGCAAAATGATGTTCCGTCCAGACGGCCACGACCAGCAGCAGGGCGGTGGCGACGATGAGCGCCAACTGCCCCTTCAGGCTGTGGTGCTCGTGGTGATGTTCATGATGATGCTCATGCTCGTGATCGTGATGGTGGTGCTCGTGTGAGCAACTCTCGCAATAATGTTCGTGATGATGGTGTGACATATCGTTTTCTTTTGCGTTTATTGACCTTTTTCGGCTGCAAAGTTACGGCATAAGTCTTGCAACCCGGTTGCAAAGATAAAAATCTTGAGCAAAAGGGCCTTGCGTTTCCTATTTATTTCGTACCTTTGCAGTCGAATCATGGCAAAAGACCTCCTGGCATATATCCGCGAAGGGCGAGCGATGAGCCGCAACGAGAAACTGAGGCTCATCGTGCAACTGAGTGTGCCCAGCATCCTGGCTCAGATCTCGGCCACGGTGATGTTCTTCATCGATGCGTCGATGGTGGGCCACCTGGGGGCCAAGGCCTCGGCCGCCATCGGACTGGTGGAGACCACCGGCTGGCTGATGGGAGGACTGGCCTCGGCGGCCAACATGGGTTTCTCGGTGCAGGTGGCCCACTTCATAGGCGCCAACGATATGGAGGGCGCGCGCCGCGTGCTGCGACAGTCGCTGGTGTGCTGTCTCATCTGGTCTATCGCCATCAGCCTGGTGGCCCTCGCCATCAGCCTGCCCCTGCCCTACTGGCTGGGCGGCTCTGAGGAGATAGCGCGCGACGCCTCGCTCTACTTTGCCATCATCGGCCTGTGCGGCATCTTCTTCCAGATGGAGGGCTTGGCTGGCTCGATGCTGAAGTGCTCAGGCAACATGAAGATTCCCAGCGTGCTGAACATCGGCATGTGCGTAATGGACGTCTGCTTCAACTACGTGTTCATCTATCTGCTCGACCTGGGCGTGATGGGCGCTGCCATCGGCACAGGACTGGCCGAACTGGTCACTGCCGCGCTGATGCTCTACTTCCTGCTCATTCGCAGCGACATGCTCCACCTGAAGGGCCGACCGGGCTCGTTCCGTCCGCGGCGCGACACCGTGGGCACGGCCTTCAAGATAGGTGCGCCGATGGGCCTGCAGCATATGCTGATGGGCGGAGCGCAGATCGTGAGCACGCTGATCGTGGCTCCGCTGGGCACGGTGGCCATAGCCGCCCACTCGCTGGCCATCACCGTGGAGAGCCTGTGCTACATGCCTGGCTACGGCATCGCCGAGGCTGCCACCACGCTGGTGGGACAGGGCATCGGAGCCGGACAGCGTCTGCTGACACGCTCGCTGGCCAACATGTCGGTGGCGCTGGGCATCGTGGTGATGACCGTGATGGGCGTGCTGATGTGGCTCTTCGCACCCCAACTGATGACCATCATGTCGCCCGTAGAGGAGGTCATCGCCCTGGGCACACAGGTGCTACGCATTGAGGCCTGGGCAGAGCCGATGTTTGCGGCAGCCATCGTCTGCAACGGCGTGTTCATCGGAGCAGGCGACACGCTGAAGCCGGCCATCATGAGCCTGGCCGCCATGTGGGGCGTCCGCCTGACGCTGGCCTGGATGCTGGCTAAGGACTACGGCCTGAAGGGCGTTTGGATAGCGATGGCCATCGAACTGACCTTCCGCGGGCTGATGTTCCTCACCAGGCTCTTCACGGGCAAGTGGAACCGCCAACTGACCAATACAACAGGAAAACAGCCTTCGGTCCTCTGACCTTAGGCTGTCCTTCTACGTATTAATAACTAAAAACCTTTCTTATGAATGTTATCCTATCCTGCAATCTTCTTTACCTTCTAACACCTATCGAACCTAAAACAATCTAACTAAAAACTAACTAACAAACCTATTGACTGATATATTGCTTTCTATGCTTTCTCGCCTTTCACAAGGCCAATCTTTTACCTTAACTAATACCTTTATCGTTTCCTATTGAAGATCTCGTTTTGTCCTTTTGACGATGCAAAGGTACGACGAATTCCGATAAGTTGTATCACTTACCTTCGATTTTCGTCAAAAAAAGGCGTTATTATTGACGCAAATCAAGCGTCTGTGTCCGAACACAATCACTTTGTGCCCGTAAACAGCACCTCCGACACCATGTTTGTCAGTTCCACAAACTGGGCGATGGTGAGTTGCTCTGGGCGCATGGTCATGAAGTCGGACGACTGGAGGCTGAGCAGGGCCTCCTGGGAGAGCATCTGGCGCAGCGACACGCGCAGCATCTTGCGCCTTTGGTTGAAGGTGGTCTTCACCACCCGCTTGAAGAGATCCTCATCGCAACCCAGGCGTTCCACCTGGTTGCGCGTCATGCGGATGACGGCACTCTGCACCTTGGGCGGCGGATTGAAGACCGAGGGCTCGACGGTGAAGAGATACTCCACATCGTACCACGCCTGAATGAGCACCGACAGGATGCCGTAGGCCTTAGTGCCTGGCTGCGAGGCCATGCGCAGGGCCACCTCGCGCTGAATCATGCCCGTGCAGCAGGGTATGAGGTCGCGGTTGTCGAGCATCTTGAAGAATATCTGCGACGAGATGTCGTAGGGATAGTTGCCAGTCAGCACAAACTGCCCCCCGTCGAACAGCGTCCGCAGGTCCATGCGCAGGAAGTCCTCGCCGATGATGTTGTCGTGCAGGCGAGGGAAATGCTCGTAGAGATACTCCACACTCTCGCTGTCAATCTCAACAACGCGCAGCGGACGAGGCTTCTCGGCCAGAAACTGGGTCATCACACCCATGCCAGGCCCCACCTCGAGCACGGGCAGGTCAGGACAGGCATCCACCGTATCGGCAATGCGACGGGCTATCGTCAGGTCGGTCAGGAAGTGCTGACCGAGGTTCTTCTTGGGTCTTACTTGTCTCATCTTGGGTGCAAAGGTACAAAGAAATTAAGAAATTAAGAATTAAGAATTAAGAATTATTGCGCATCATGGCGTTAAAGGGAGTTAAAGGACAACACTTTTCACTTTAATTTCGTACCTTTGCCGTTGCAATGAAGCATCTGCAGTCGATAGCAAAGGTCTTGTTGCCGCTCATACTGGGCGGCTCCATCCTCTATTGGATGTATCGCGACTTCGACTTCCAGAGCATCCGCCACGTGATGCTGCACGAGATGAACTGGACGTGGATGCTGCTGTCGTTCCCCTTCGGCATACTGGCGCAGGCCCTGCGCGGATGGCGCTGGCGGCAGACGCTGGAGCCCCTGGGCGAGAAGCCGCGACAGTCGGTCAGCGTCAACTCGGTGTTCCTCAGTTATGCCGCATCGCTGGTAGTGCCGCGCATCGGCGAGTTCACCCGCTGCGGCGTGCTCAAGCGGTGGGACGGCGTGTCGTTTCCCAAGGCCCTGGGCACCGTGGTCACCGAGCGCGCCATCGACTCGCTGCTGGTACTGCTCATCACCGTCACCACCCTGCTGCTGGAGATGAGCATCTTCGGCACCTTCTTCCAGCAGACGGGCACGACCATCGACGGCATCCTGGCTTCGTTCTCGCTGACGGGCTATCTGGTGACGGCCGTCTGCGGCGTGGCCGTGCTCATCCTGCTGCATTTCCTGCTGCGTCGCCTCTCTATATATAATAAGGTGAAGGCCACCATCAGCGGCATCTGGCAGGGCATTATCTCGCTGAAGGATGTGAAGAACCTGCCGCTCTTCCTGCTGTTCACCGTCGGCATCTGGCTAAGTTATTTCCTGCACTACTACTTGACGTTCTTCTGCTTCGACTTCACCTCAGACTTGGGTCTGGGGTGCGCGATGGTGACGTTCGTGGTGGGCAGCATAGCCGTCATCGTGCCCACGCCCAACGGTGCCGGCCCCTGGCACTTCGCCGTGAAGACCATGCTCATCCTCTACGGTGTGGCCGACACGCAGGCTCTCTACTTCGTGCTCATCGTCCACACCGTGCAGACCATGCTGGTCATCCTCTTGGGCGTATGGGCATGGATTTCGCTGAATTTTACAAAAAAAGTTTAACCCTAAAACAATAGCATTATGAGTGACATTCAGAACCTGAAGCCGGAATGCATCTGGCGCAATTTCTACAAGTTGACACAGATTCCGCGTCCCAGCGGACATCTTGAGAAAATACAGCAGTTCCTGCTCGACTTCGGCCGCGAGGCTGGCGTGTATGCCGTCAAAGACCCCGCTGGCAACATCCACTTCCGCAAACCCGCCACACCTGGCTACGAGAACAGGAAGGGCGTCATCCTGCAAGCCCACATGGACATGGTGCCGCAGAAGACACCCGAGTCGACCCATAACTTCGAGACCGACCCCATCCAGCCCTGGATCGACGGCGAGTGGGTCAAGGCTACAGGCACCACGCTGGGAGCCGACAACGGCCTGGGCGTAGCCGCCATCATGGCCATCATGGAGGACAAGACCCTGAAGCACGGCCCCATCGACGCCCTGGTCACTCGCGACGAGGAGACGGGCATGTATGGTGCCAACGAACTGCCTGAGGGCGAACTGCAGGGCGATATCCTGATGAACCTCGACTCAGAGCACTGGGGCAAGTTCGTCATCGGCTCGGCCGGCGGCATCGACGTCACCGCTACGCTCGACTATCAGGAGGCTGACACCGACCCAGAGGATGCTGCCGTCCGCGTGACCGTGAAGGGCCTGCGCGGCGGCCACAGCGGACTGGAGATCAACGAGGGTCGCGCCAACGCCAACAAACTGCTGGTACAGGTGGTGCGCGAGGCCATCGCCGAGACCGAGGCCCGTCTGGCCTGCTGGCAGGGTGGCAACATGCGCAACGCCATCCCCTTCAAGGCCGAGGCCGTGCTGACGCTGCCCAAGGAGAACATCGCCGCCCTGAAGGAGATCGCCGACGACTGGAAAGAGACCTTCAACGACGAGTTCAAACTCATCGAGCCGCAGGGCATCGAACTGACCGTCGAAGAGGTGGCCACGCCGCAGAAGGAGGTGCCCGCCGAGATACAAGACAACCTGATCGACGCCATCTTCGCCTGCCACGACGGCGTCATCCGCTTCATCCCCGCCTACCCCAGCGTCGTTGAGACCAGTTCCAACCTCGCCATCATCAACATCGGCGAGGGCAAGGCCGCCATCAAGATTCTGGCCCGCTCCAGCCGTGAGGACATGAAGGCCTACGTCGTGGGCATGCTGGAGAGTTGCTTCTCCATGGCCGGCATGAAGGTGGAGACCGCAGGCTCGTATGGCGGCTGGGACCCCAACCCCGACTCAGAGATCCTGCACCTGCTGCTGAAGAAATATAAGACGCTCTTCGGCGAGGACGGCATCATCCAGGTGGACCATGCAGGTCTGGAGTGCTCCGTCATCCTGGGCAAGTACCCCTGGCTCGATGTGGTCTCTCTCGGCCCCACGATGAAGTCGCCCCACACCACCACCGAGCGCGCCCTCATCGCCACCGTGGCCCCCTTCTGGGAACTCCTGAAGAAGACGCTGGAGGATGTACCCGAGAAGTAATCTTCGAGGAACGAGAAAAAAACGCAGATTTGTTTGGCAAATCTGCGTTTTTTTCTTACCTTTGCACCCGAAATAACCAAAATAGTAACAAAATTATGGACGATTACCCGGCGGATAGTAACAAACATTAGGCGGGAGGAATCGGCAGACAACATCGCACTGCTAATCCTCTGGCCAGAAACCTTTTGCGGAGGATTAGCAACAATGAAGACCTATTGGAACACCCAAGAAGGGCTGAACCAACTCCAGAAGTGGCAGCCCAACTGTTGGATACAGGTGACGTGTCCGACAGAAGACGATCAGCGTGAACTGGAAGAGAAGTTCGGCATACCCGACTACTTCATCAGCGACATCAGCGATACCGACGAGCGTGCCCGCTACGAGTACGACGACGGCTGGATGCTCATCATCCTGCGTATACCATACGTGAAGGAGGTACGCTCGCGCACGCCCTACACCACTGTGCCCCTGGGCATCATCCACAAGCGCGACGTGACCATTACGGTGTGCTACTACGAGACGAACATGATGATCGACTTCGTCAGTTACCAGCAGAAGCGCGGCGTGGGCTTCACGGACCACGTGGACATGATCTTCCGACTGTTCCTCTCCTCGGCCGTGTGGTACCTGAAGCGACTGAAGCAGATCAACTCGCTCATCGACAAGGCCAAGCGCAACCTGGACCAGGACGTGAACAACGAGAGCCTCATCGGACTCAGCCGCCTGCAGGACTCACTGACTTACTTCCAGACCTCCATCCGCGGCAACGAGACGCTGCTGTCGAAACTGAAGTTCAAACTGCAGATCGACGAACTGGACGCCGACCTCATCGAGGACGTGAACATCGAGATGACGCAGGCCCGCGAGACCACCTCGATCTACTCCGACATCCTGGAGTCGACGATGGACACCTACAGCAGCATCATCAACAACAACATGAACACCGTCATGCGTACGCTGACCTCGGTGACCATCATCATGATGTTCCCCACGCTCATCGCCTCGCTCTTCGGCATGAACCTGGTCAACGGCATGGAGGAGAAGCCCTTCGGCTTCCTGCTGGCACTCATCATATCGGTAGGCACGGCAGGACTGGCCTGGTGGTTCTTCCGACACAAACGACTTATTTAAAGGTAAAAAAGTAAAAAGGTAAAAAAGTAAAAGGGGAAAAAAGAAAGGTGAAACGGGGTAAAAGACGGCGCGAATAGTTAAATAATGCAAACGCGGCGTCTTTTACCTTTTTACTATTTTACCCTTTTACCTTTTTTTCGTACCTTTGAACCCTCATTTGTATGAACTAATCGATTCAGTAACTTAAAACAGTTAAATGATGGACTCTCAAGAAAACATCCTCGAAACGGGGAACCAAGAAGAGGTTATCCAGGAGACAACGGCTCCTGAAGTAGAAAGCAACGAAGTAGCAGCGGAAGAACGCAAGACCTACGCCACCAAGCAGGAGGTGCTGGACCGTGTGAAGGAAATAGCCCACGGCGAAGAGCAGCCCCAGAAGGAAGAGGTGGAGTATCTGAAGACCGTCTTCTACAAATTGCACATTGCCGAGCGCGAAGCCAAGTTGAAGGACTATATCGACGGAGGCGGCGACCCGGAGGCTTACCAAATCACACCCGACGAAGACGAGGAAGTGTTTAAGGCCGAGATGGGCATCATCAAGGAGCGCCGCCAGCAGCAGTTCCGCGAGATGGAAGCCGAGAAGGAGGAGAACCTCAAGAAGAAACTGGACATCATCGAGAAGATCAAGGCCATGGTCACCTCGCCCGAGGAGGCCAGCAAGACATATCAGGAGTTTAAGACCCTGCAGCAGGAGTGGCGCGACATCAAGGCCGTGCCTGCTGAGCGTGCCAACGAACTCTGGCGCAACTACCAACTCTACGTGGAGCAGTTCTACGACCTGCTGAAACTGAACAGCGAGGCCCGCGAACTGGACTTCCGGAAGAACCTGGAGGCCAAGACGCGCCTATGCGAGGCCGCAGAGAAACTGGCCGACGAGGAAGACGTGATCAGCGCCTTCCACCAGTTGCAGAAACTGCATCAGGAGTACCGCGAGATAGGTCCCGTCAGCAAGGACCTGCGCGAAGAGATATGGCAGCGCTTCAAGGCTGCCTCGACCGTCATCAACAAGCGCCACCAGCAGCACTTCGAGGACCTGCGTGCCCGCGAGGAGGAGAACCTGGCCCGCAAGACGGCCCTCTGCGAGAAGGTGGAGGCCATTGCCGCCGAGGAGAACAAGGGCAGCGCCGACTGGGAGCGTCACACCCAGGAGATCATCGAGGTGCAGCAGGAGTGGAAGACCATCGGCTTCGCCCCGCAGAAGATGAACGTGAAGATCTTCGAGCGCTTCCGTGCCGCCTGCGACGACTTCTTCGCCCGCAAGGCCGAGTACTTCAAGAGTCTGAAGGACACCTTCAAGGAGAACGTGGAGAAGAAGCGCGCACTCATCGAGAAGGCCAAGGCCCTGCAGGACAGCACCGAATGGCGCTCTACCAGCGACAAACTCATAGCATTGCAGAAGGAATGGAAGACCATCGGCATGGTGCCCAAGAAGATGGGCGACCAACTGTGGGAGGAGTTCCTGGCTGCCTGCAACAAGTTCTTCGAGGCCCGCAATGCCGCCGGTGCCGGACAGCGCACCGAGGAATACGGCAACCTGGAGAAGAAGCGCGACGTCATTGCCCGCCTATCGGCCATTGCCGAAGAGGGTGGCGACGACCTGCAGGAGAAGGTGCAGGCCCTGGTGGAGGAGTACAACGCCATCGGCCACGTGCCCTTCAAGGAGAAGGACAAACTCTACAAGGAGTACCACGAGGTGCTCGACCGACTGTATAAGGAACTGAACATCTCCGTGGCCAAGCGTCGCCTCAGCAAGTTCAAGGACAACCTGAAGCAGGTGGCCGAACGGGGTGAGGGTGCACTGGACACCGAGCGTGCCCGACTGATGCGCCAGTACGACAGCCTGAAGCAGGAGATTCAGACCTACGAGAACAACCTCGGCTTCCTGAGCGTCAGCAGCAAGAAGGGCAACAGCCTGATCGACGAGATGAACCGCAAGGTGCAGAAACTGAAGGACGACCTGCAACTGGTGAAGGAGAAGATCAAGGCCATCGACGCTGAGAACGCTGGCAAGGAATAAAAGGATAAAAGAAAAGAGGGGGCAGGCCGCTGGCGGTCTGCCCCCCTCTTCATATCATCATCACTCAGAGACCGGAGTAAACGACACCTTGCTGCGGCAGCACTCGGTGCCGTCGGAACGCACGATGCGTATGCAGTAGGCACCGTCGGCATCGGCCTCGCGGTAGAACGACAGTTGGTCGCCGGCATGGGCCTCGGCCACGTAGGCTATCTCGAAGCGGCGAATGGCGTGCTCGCGATACCAGTCGAGGGGCCATAGGTCGAGCACGTGCTCAATGTACTTCACGCTGTTGATGTGGCCGTTGATGTCTACGTCGTTATAGTATGTGTCGATGGTGCGCACGAGTTCGGCCCCGTCGGCCATCTTCACTCTCCCACCCTTGTCTATGGGACAGGGCTTGTCCTGCACAATCCAGTTCTCTATGGCACCATTGTCGATGGCATAGATGTCCGTGGGCTGGCGGCTCTCGGTGTCTATCATGGCCCAGATGCTGCGGCCGTAGCCGTAGGCATGACCGTCATCGCCTACGACGGCAAAGTTTCGGCTGGTGAAGTAGCGCATGGCGCTCTCCACCCACGTCTCCACGCTGAAGCGCGTGTACTGCTGTGGCATCTCCGTCATCTCGATGGCCAGTCGCGAGAGCACCCACGAGCGGTGAATGCTCATGAGATACTTCATGCCGAAGCCGCGTGCCGACGAATGGAAGTCGGCCGCATTGAGCATGTGGTTGCCCAGATGGCCCATGAAGAGCCGTCCAGAGAAGTCGCAATGGAACGGCTCGGCCATAAACTCATATTTTCCTACTTTATCCATAGTTCATCACTTTTCACTCATCACTTTTCACTCATCACTTTTCACTCATCACTTAT
>JAFUUL010000050.1 GCA_017483805.1 Prevotella sp. | reverse complement strand
TTCGAGTACATATCCGATGTCATCAACAAGGCGGCTGCTTTGCCACCTAACACTCACTTGAGCACATACAGGGAACTGCTGCCGGACAGATGGAAACAGGACAACGCCAAAAAATAGATGCTAAAGCGGATACGCTTACAAAACAATGTATATCAAATTCAAACTACATAGGTTAACTACATAGCATATCTAACTATATATCAATCTGTTAACGCACAAAATGTAGTTATGTATGTCAAAACATAATAATTTCTCAGAGATAAAGATTTGGAATCACAACAGCGGCCATGATTCCTACATCAGAAGACGCTCTAAGGACGGAATCTCGATACGGCCGCGGTGGAGCAGCAGCAGGCCGTCGGCCTGCATGGCATTGAGGGCACGCGAGACATCCAGACGGCTGTCGTTGAGTTCGAGGGCCAGTTGCTCCATCAGGATGTAGACCATCTTGGGCCCTGCGGGGTAGAGGCAATGATCCAACAGGAAACGCACGATGCGCTGGCGGAGTTCCGTGGGCGTGCGACGCCATCCGAGATGGCCGCGACGCTGCGACTGGGTGGAGAGCAGGTTGAGCAGGTTGAGACGGAAAATGAGGAAGTCGTCCGACAGACGCAGCACCTCGTCCTTGGACAGCGTGATGAAATGCGACTCGGTGGCGGTGGTGACGGTGCTGCCAAAGCGCGGCTGGGCTCCAAAGAGCACCTCCGGCTGGAGGAGCCAGGGGGCCGAGAGCCGTTCCTCCACACGATAGTGGCGGTCGTCGCTCTGCGTGACCAGCGTCAACTGGCCGCTAATCAAGAAGAAAAGTGTCTGGCAGACCTCGCCCTCTTTCACTACGGTCTTGCCGGCAGCCACCTTGCGGAAGCCGAACTTGGTGTTGCCCGCCAACTGCAGCAGTTCGGTGTGGCTGAGGCCCTGGAAGAGCGAGAACTGGAGGAGATGGTCGTATAACTGTAGTTCGTGGTGCATCTGCTATTCAGCAATCTTGTCCTCCAGTGTCGGCGAGAACCACACCTGCAACTGGTTCAGACTGTCGGTATAGATGAGGTAGGCCTCCAGTTCGGGGTGACGGGCCAGCACGGCCTTGGCACCCTCCATGCCGAGCACCATAAACGAGGTGGCATAGGCATCGGCCGTGGCGCAGTCGTCGGCCAGCACAGTGGCAGACAGGATGCTGTGCTGCACGGGATAGCCGGTGCGCGGGTCGATGGTATGGGCGTAGCGGCGGCCGTCCTTGTCGTAGAAGTTGCGATAGTTGCCGCTGGTGGCCATCGCACGGTCGGTCATCGAGAGCACCGTCTGCAGTTCGCCCTCCACGGAGAGGGTGTCGGCCGTGGGCTTGCTGACGCCGATGCGCCAGTCGGCCTGATGGGGGCTCACCCCACGGAGGACCACCTCGCCGCCGATCTCCACCATATAGTTCGTGATGCCCTTTCCCTCCAGCAGGCGGGCCACCACATCGCAGCCGTAGCCCTTGGCTATGGCACTGAAGTCCATCTGGTTGCGGATCTGCAGCAGGCTGTCCACCTGTTCGGCGGTGGGCATCTGCTCATGCTTGAAGCCGAAGCCCCAGGCGTTGACCAGTGGGGCCACGGTGATGTCGAAGGCGCCGTCGGTGTCGTGGTTGACCTTCATTGCCAACTGATACACCTCGCTGAACATCGCGCTGGTGTCAGCCGCCTCACCTCGGTTCAGGCGGGCTACGGTAGACTGCTCGTTGAACATCGAGAACTCGCCGTCGACCCGCTGCAGTTCTGCCTCAATCTCTGCCTGCAGGTTGTCCGCCGACTGATAGGTGATGTTGTAGATGGTGCCGAACACAAACCCCTGGTCATGCTGATAGGGCTGCTCGCCGCAGCCGGCCAGCAAGGCCATCATCGCCAGAGCCAGAAAAAGGGCCCCGTTCATCGTAATATGCTGTCCACGTTTCATCTTATTTCTCATTAAATGTCAACAATCACATTAAACGTCGCCCCCAGCACGCTGGAGTCCTGCGTGCCATAGCCAGGCACATACCAGACATTGCCCAGCGTGCCCTCGTCGTGAGACACCCGCATCTTGTAGCGGGCACTCCAGCCGAGATGCAGCGGCCCGGCTATCTTGGCGTCGATGCCAAAGACTATCTCCGCCCAGTGCTGACTGCACTTCTCGCCTTGCACGCCGAACGACGTGTCCCACTGCCATACAGGATCGGGGAACGTGCGACGGCTGATGTCCACCTTATAACTGGTGAAGGCATAGCGCAGACCGACAAACAGGCGGTTGCCTGTATGCTTCTTCTTGAGGATGTTGACGTCGGCACCCACACGGAAATAGGGCGCACTGGTCTTGTATTCGATGCCCGTGATGATGTCCTCCTCATGGTCGGCCTTGCCGTAGCCCACCTCAACGATGGGGAAATACTGATCGTGCAGGTTCAGGCGCAGCGCACCCTCATACTGCCCATAGTCGCTCAGATGCATCATAGCCGCACCCACCAAGTCTACCGAGACGGCAAAGCCACGGAACATGGGCACCGAGTCGCGCTCTAACTGCAGGAAGCGCTGGGCCTGAAGGGCCGACGGAGCCAGCAGGAGCAGCAGGCTAACGACGAGCCTTGAAGCGTATGCGGAGATGTTCGACTGACGTATCATAGGTCACTGAAGGGTTACTGATGGTGATGGTATCTATACCGCGATGGGTGCTGCGCACGGCGGTGAGCGTGTGGAAGAAGTGGGCGGCACAGTCGACGGACTCGAAGTGAGGGATGTCCTCCTTCTTGATCCACACCGTGTCGAGGGTCACCACATGGGAAGTGTCGGCAATGCGGAAAATCAGGATGTCCTCAGGCCGCTGGTAACTGACGGGCAGCGTCAGGGCCGTCTGCTTGACACCCTTATTAAAGAGTAGCGTGTCGGTGCCGTCGCTGCGCTGTGTCCACACCGAGAGGGTATCGTCCAGCGTGTCCTGGGCCTCGCTGGCATCGTAGAAGCCGTAGTTCACGGCCACCGTCGTCACTATCGGACAATCGATGGACGAGCACGCCACGACAGAGAGTATCAGAGTGAAAAAGTAGAGGGGCCACCTTTTCATATTTCCACTTCTATCTGATAGTCATTGCGGGTGGTCGATGAACGGCTGATCAGGTCGCCGAGGAAACCGGTCAGGAAGAACTGCGTGCCCATCATCATCATGGTCAGCGAGATGTAGAAGAATGCCGAGTCGGTGATCCACAGCAGGTGCAGCAGTTTGCCGACGGCCAGGATGAAGGCAGCCACGAAGCCGATGAAGAACATGATGGTGCCCAGGAAACCGAACACGTGCATGGGCTTCTTGCCGAATGTGGACAGGAACCAGAGCGTCAGCAGGTCGAGATAGCCGTTGACGAAGCGGTTCCAACCCATGAACTTCGACGTGCCATACTTGCGGGCCTGGTGGTGTACCACCTTCTCGCCGATCTTGTCGAAGCCGGCCTGCTTAGCCAGATAGGGAATATAGCGGTGCATCTCGCCATACACCTCGATGTTTTTCACCACATCGCGGCGATAGGCCTTCAGGCCACAGTTGAAGTCGTGCAGATTCTTGATGCCGCTCACCGCACGGGCCGTGGCATTGAAGAGTTTAGTAGGCAGCGTCTTCGACAGCGGGTCGTAGCGCTTCTGCTTGTAGCCGCTCACCACGTCGTAGCGGTCTTCCTTCACCATCCGATACAGTTCAGGAATCTCGTCGGGCGAATCCTGCAAGTCGGCATCCATCGTGATGACCACGTCACCCTCGGCAGCCTTGAAGCCACAGTATAGGGCAGGACTCTTGCCGTAGTTGCGGCGGAACTTGATGCCCTTCACGTGCTCCGACTTCGCCTTCAACTCAGTGATGATGTCCCAAGAACGGTCGGTAGAGCCGTCGCTGATGAAGATGACCTCGTAACTGAAATGGTTTTCAACCATCACCCGCTCTATCCAACTGAACAGTTCGGGAATAGACTCTTCCTCATTATAAAGAGGTATAACTACTGATATATCCACGTCTTATGCTGTTTTTACTTTTTTACCTTTTTACTTTTCCCACGCTTCTCTGCATCAGGGCGGCAATGGGCAGCCCCACGATGATGCCGATGATGATATTGTTTGTCAAGATGCTCAGCACAATGTCGATAGGGCGCATCATGCCCATCATCTGCAGCGCCTCGTCCACCTGGGCGGTCATGCCCATCTGCTGAAGGGCCTGCGCCGTCTCCGGCACCGACAATACCTCGGTTATGGCCAGCAGCAGATAGCCATGATCCACATAGGAGAAATAGATGAACTGACCGATGGCGAACAAGATGCCGCCATAGAAGAACACCAGAATGACATAGGCCCAGCCGCGCAACAGCGAGATGCCTCCATCGAGACCATCATCGCGAAAACGCTTGAGCCGGATGCCCACATAGAAGGGCGTCGCCAGGGCCAGTCCGATGGCCAGCAACCCATAGAGGGGAGTGGTGATTCCCAAGATGTAACAACAGAAACTCACCAGCCAAAGCACCGACAGCAAGACGCCATCAATACGTGCAAAAGCCTTCAGTTGAAGATATTCAGGTGCAGTCAACTCGTATTCCTAATTTAATGATTCACTATTTGCCTGCAAAATTACGCATTTTCCCGCACATTCAGACTCCTTACATTTAAAAATAAGTTAAAAGCAATCAACTTTTCTCTTTTCACTTTCCGCATTTCACTTTTTTGTTGTACCTTTGCACCCGCTTTAGCGAAAGCATTCATTAGTCTGAATGATGCTAACAAAATGGGCAAGTCCTGTACGACCAGCTCCCTCGGAATCCTCCAGGACGGGAACGTAGCAAAGGTACTTGGTTGTAGCGGTGCGATGCAGACCGCTTGCCCACCCGCCTCTTTAGCTCAGTTGGCCAGAGCACGTGATTTGTAATCTCGGGGTCGTTGGTTCGAATCCGACAAGAGGCTCACCCTTTACTCTTATTCAACCACTTCAGCATATTCATCTGCTTCGTCGTAGTGCTTACGCAGCAGGTTGCACTGCGTGATGGTGTTGTAGTAGCCATTGACAAAGAGGCCATTGCTATGCAGGCGAGCCGCATCGTTCTCAGTCAGTACAATACGATAACTGGACGCATTGGCACTCATCGTGGCACAACCCCATTCATTCAGTTCCGTACTGTTGCCTTCCAGAGTCTGATCCGTACCATTGAAGATGGTCTTCAGTAGCCAGTACTTCACTTCTGGATTACTCCTGTCGGTGGTAAAGAGGAACTCCAGTTTGTCTCCCTCGCTGACATCACTAAACTGATCGGCCGTGACAACGAAACCATCCTGCCAGTTACCCATAATGCAGTAGCCATC
Source organism: Prevotella sp. (assembly GCA_017483805.1). Lineage (GTDB taxonomy): Bacteria > Bacteroidota > Bacteroidia > Bacteroidales > Bacteroidaceae > Prevotella. Next base: position 696 of record JAFUUL010000050.1, on the reverse strand, counting down.
CCACAGATTGGTTTGCTCCCAAGTGCCTTCAGTGGGAGTCAGACGCACACCCCTCACCACAAGCGTAGCCGTGTCGCCGGCCTGCAGGGCTATCTCGTCTACCGACTTCATGTTGTGACCGTCAAAGTAGCAAGTCAGCGAGGTGATGCCAGGTTTGCCCCAAGTCTTCAGTGCATCGGAAACCATAATCTGTGTGGGCACCTTGGTCGGTTCAGCAAAGTCAAACGTGATCGACTCATAGCCCGACCAGTCGACACTCATATTGTTTTCTTTGACAATGCCCACCAGACCGCCCCACGGCAGTGCCTGGTAGGTGATGGTGCCATCATCATTCTGCACGATCTTCTCATAGATATTCCACGTCGTGTTGAACTTTTTGGTGATATTCAGTTTATCCTCCTCACTATCCACATGTGCACAGGAGCAGAAGAGAGACACTAACAACAAAGATAATAATGGTCTTTTCATTTTAGGCTTATTTAGTTTCTGCTGCAAAATTACAAATAATTCTGAGAAATCAAGCATAAATGAGAGAAAAAATAACGAAGAAGCCCTGAATCATTTCTGACTCAGGGCTTCTCTCTTCTGAAAAGACGGCGGCCTCCTACTCTCCCGCATTGCATTGCAGTACCATCGGCGCAGGCGGGCTTAACTTCTCTGTTCGGAATGGGAAGAGGTGGGACCCCGCCGCAATAA
>JAFUUL010000049.1 GCA_017483805.1 Prevotella sp. | reverse complement strand
AGGAACTCCTCGTCGTCGAACTTCTTGATGCGCAGCACGGCGTTGATGGCGTCGTCGGGCTCGATGTTGAGCATATTCTGGATGGCGCGGCCCTTCGAGTTCTTGTCGCCCTCGGGTATCTCGTAGCACTTCTGCCAGTAGCAGCGGCCCTTCTGGGTGAAGAAGAGCAGCGTGTTGTGCATCGTGGCGGGATAGATATATTCGGTGAAGTCGTTGTCGCGGTGGCGGGCACCCTTCGAGCCCATGCCGCCACGGCCCTGAGCGTGGAACTCAGAGAGCGGTGTGCGCTTGATGTAGCCCATGTGGCTGATGGTGATGACGACGGGATCGTCGGGATAGAAGTCCTCGGCGTTGAACTCGTGGTCGAAGGGGATGATCTCCGTCTTGCGCTCGTCGCCATACTTCTCCTTCACCTCCAGCAGGTCCTGCTTCATCACCTCCTTGCAACGCTCGGGGTTGTTCAGGATCTCCTCCAGGTCGGCAATCAGTTTCATCAGGTCGTCGTACTCCTGGTGGAGTTGGTCGACGCGCAGGCCGGTCAGTTGGCTCAGGCGCATATCGACGATGGCCTTCGACTGCAGTTCGTCCAGGTCGAAGCGCTTCTCCAGGTTGCGCTGGGCATCGGTGGGCGTCTGGCTCTGGCGGATGATGTGCACCACCTCGTCGATGTTGTTCACGGCGATGATCAAGCCCTCCAGGATGTGGGCACGCTCGCGGGCCTTGCGCAGGTCGTACTGCGTGCGGCGGATGGTCACGTCGTGACGGTGCTCGATGAAGTAGCGGATGCACTCACGGAGCGACAGCAGACGGGGACGCAGGCGCACGCCGTCGGCGGTCTTGATGGGCACCAGGGCGATGTTGTTGACAGAGAACGAACTCTGCAGGGCGGTCATCTTGAACAGTTTGTTCAGGATCACGTTGGCGTTGGCGTCGCGCTTGCAGTCGACCACGATACGCATACCCTGGCGGCCCGACTCGTCGTTCACGTTGGCAATGCCCTCAATCTTGTGCTGGGTGGCCAGGTCGGCGATGTAGGCCACCAGGTCGGCCTTGTTCACGCCGTAGGGAATCTCGTTGACCACAATCTTGTCGTGCGTGTCGCCGGCCTCAATCTCGGCCTTGGCTCTCATCACGATGCGGCCGCGGCCCGTCTCATAGGCATCGCGCACGCCCTGCAGGCCATAGATGTAGGCTCCTGTGGGGAAGTCGGGGCCGGGGATGTACTGCATCAGGCCTTCGGTGTCGATGTCAGGGTTGTCGATGAAGGCACAGCAGCCGTCGATGACCTCGCCCAGGTTGTGGGTCGGCATGTTGGTGGCCATACCCACGGCGATGCCGTTGCCGCCATTGACCAGCAGGTTGGGCACCTTGGTAGGCATCACGCTGGGCTCCACCAGCGTGTTGTCGAAGTTGGGGTCCATGTCGACGGTCTCCTTGTCCAGGTCGTCCATGATGTGCTCACCCATCTTCGAGAGGCGGCACTCGGTGTAACGCATGGCTGCGGGCGAGTCGCCGTCCACGGAGCCGAAGTTACCCTGTCCGTCTACGAGCGTGTAGCGCATGTTCCACTCCTGTCCCATGCGCACCAGGGCGCCATAGACGGAGGAGTCGCCGTGGGGGTGGTACTTACCGAGCACCTCACCCACCACGCGGGCGCACTTCTTGTGCGGCTTGTCGCTTGTATTTCCAATGCCCATCATACCATATAATATACGGCGATGCACGGGCTTAAATCCATCACGAACATCAGGGAGGGCACGGGCCACGATCACCGACATACTGTAGTCGATGTACGAGGACTTCATCTCCTCCTCAATGTTAATCTTCAAAATTCTGTCGTTGTCAAACGTCTGATCCACTTTACTTTATCTTTTTACTTTTTTACCTTTTTTACTTTTCACTTTCGAGCCGAAATCGCCGTGAAGGCCGTTTTTAAGCCCGCTGACGCATTTCGCCCTGTACGTTTCAGCCTACAAAGGTACTACTTTTTCGTGGAATAAAAAAAGATTTAAGCAATTTTTAACCCTCTGTTTGCACATATCAGAGACGAGGGGTGCTGTCTGCGGGTCGTCGCAGTATCATCTTGCCCCCGAAGGTAGGCCAAGTCAGGGGGCTTCCGATAGGACTTTACCATAGTAAAGTATGCTTCCTTACTCCCTAAAGTGCCATACTTTACTCCCGAAGATGATATCGGAACGACCCTTAGATGACGCTTCTTTGATACACAGGAACAGGTAACAGATGTAACAGATATAATAAGAAAAAGTTACCGCGCGTACCGCGTACCTAATTATTTACGCGTAAGCGTACGCGGTACGCGTGAAGAAAGTCTTTAAAAACATCTGTTACATCTGTTACCTGTTACCATGATGTTCTTATCAGTTCAAAGAACGCAGGTGCAAAGATACAACATTTTCAGGCAAAATCCAAATTTTTCAGAAGAAAAGTTTGCGGGTTCGGGAAAAAGTTAGTACCTTTGCAGCCAAATTGGCGCATAATGGCCGAATAGTATTTATCAAACATTTATAAAAAACAACAATGAAACAAGGAATTCATCCCGAAAACTATCGCCCCGTCGTGTTCAAGGACATGTCCAACGGCGATATGTTCCTTACGAAGTCTACCGCAAAGACCAATGACACCGTAGAATTCGAAGGCGAAACCTACCCCGTGGTAAAAGTAGAAATCTCCAGCAGTTCTCACCCCTTCTATACGGGTAAGAGCAAACTCGTCGACACCGCTGGTCGCGTCGATAAGTTCATGAGCCGCTACGGTAAGGCTTCGAAGAAGTAAGATAGATTTCACGAAATGACACTTACTGAAGGTGCGTCCAGGGTAGTTGCATATGCCTTGTACGCACCTTCTTTGACTAACCACAAAAACAAATGAAACAACTAAGAATCCTCGTCCTGATGACCGTTGTCCTGACAATGGCCGCCTGCGGCGACGACGACAACGGAGGCGGAGGATCGGAGGGCACTGCCAACAAGAACAAGAACACCGAACGCTATGCGGCACTGGAATTTCCGCATCTGCGCGAGGGCAACAGCACCGTCGTCACCCACACCACCAGCGCTTTCGGCACCACCTACTCACTGGAGTGGGACCACGACCTGAAGGCACAGCGCTGGACCTGCTTCTACTTCACCAAGGAGAACAAGGTGAAGAAATGGTCGCGCAGCAACTGGCCCAACGGAGACCCGTTCCAGAAAGACCCCGACATACCGGCCAACGAGCAGCCCAGCGTGACGGGAGAGTTCAGCGGCAGCAGTTACCCCGACAAAGGTTTCTCTTATTTCCAGCGCGGCCACATCTGCGCCTCTGAGGATCGTGTCTACTCGCAGGAAGCCAACGGGCAGACATTCTACATGAGCAATATGTTTCCGCAGGGAGGCAACTTCAACAGCGGCATCTGGTCGAAGATGGAGGCCTTCGTGCGCGACGACTGGGGGCGCAAGATCACCGGTGCCAACGACACGCTCTTCGTCGTGAAGGGCGGCACCATCGACCACGAGTCGCAGATCCTCTGCCGCACCCGCAGCGGCTTCATCGTGCCCCGCTATTTCTTCATGGCCCTGCTGCTGAAGCGCAACGGCAGTTACCAGGCCATGGGCTTCTGGGTGGAACACCTCAGTGCCGACCACTCAACCGACAAACTGGGCGACTACGTGGTCAACATCCGCGAACTGGAGGAGAAGACCTGCAGTTATGCCGGCCGTAACGACGGCATCGACTTCTTCTGCAACCTGCCCGACGACATCGAGCAGAGCGTGGAGACGCAGGACGTGGCCACCATCAAGCGCCTGTGGAACCTGAACAACAAATAAATTCATTCTATTAATAACAAAACACAACAATGAAAACCGTTTATGATTTCTCTGTCAAGGACAGAAAAGGTAAGGATGTATCGCTGAAGGAGTATGCCAACGAGGTGCTTCTCATCGTCAACACGGCAACCAAGTGCGGTTTCACCCCACAGTACGACGAACTGGAAGGACTCTACAAGCACTACCACAGCCAGGGCTTCGAGATTCTCGACTTCCCCTGCAACCAGTTCGGCCAGCAGGCCCCCGGCACCGACGAGAGCATCCATGAGTTCTGCAAGTTGAACTTCGGCACCGAGTTCCCCCGCTTCAAGAAGGTGAAGGTGAACGGCGAAGACGCCGACCCGCTCTTCAAGTTCCTGCAGACAGAGAAAGGCTTCGCCGGATGGGATATGGCCCACCCCATTGCACACATCCTCGATGACATGCTGACCAAGGCCGACCCCGACTACAAGCAGAAGCCCGACATCAAGTGGAACTTCACCAAGTTCCTCATCAACAAGAAAGGCCAGGTGGTGGCACGCTTCGAGCCGACCACCAGCACCGACGCCATCGAGAAGCAGATCAAGGCTGAACTAGTGAAATAGCGTATGGAGCACACGAAATGCCTGATCATAGGCAGCGGGCCCGCGGGCTACACTGCCGCCATCTATGCCAGCAGGGCCAACCTGAGCCCCATCGAGTACTGCGGCCTGCAGCCCGGCGGACAACTGACACAGACCACCGAGGTGGAGAACTTCCCCGGCTATCCTGAGGGCGTGGACGGCAACCAGATGATGATGGACCTGCGCCAGCAGGCCGAGCGCTTCGGCACCGACATCCGCGACGGCGAGATTGTCAAGGTGGACTTCTCTGCCGCCCCCTATAAGGCTTGGGACGATGCCGGCACGGAGATCGAGGCCGACACGGTGATCATCGCCACGGGCGCATCGGCCAAATACCTGGGACTGCCCGACGAGCAGAAATACAACGGCATGGGCGTGTCGGCCTGCGCCACCTGCGACGGCTTCTTCTACCGCAAGAAGACCGTAGCCGTGGTGGGCGGCGGCGACACGGCCTGCGAGGAAGCCCTCTACCTGAGCGGACTGGCCAAGAAGGTGTACATGATTGTGCGCAAGCCCTTCCTGCGTGCCTCGAAAGTGATGCAGCAGCGCGTGATGGAGCGCGAGAACATCGAGATACTGTTCGAGCACAACACGCTGGGCCTGTTTGGCGAAGACGGCGTGGAGGGTGCCCATCTGGTGAAGCGCAAGGGCGAGCCCGACGAGACGCTGGTCGACATCCAGATCGACGGATTCTTCCTGGCCATCGGCCATAACCCTAACACCGCCATCTTCCGCGAATGGCTGGACACCGACGAGGTGGGCTATCTGAAGAAGATCGAAGGCACCCCCCGCACCAAGATTCCCGGCGTCTTCGTGGCCGGCGACTGCGCCGACCCCACCTACCGCCAGGCCATCAGTGCGGCCGGCACGGGCTGTCAGGCCGCCATCGAGGCCGAGCGCTACCTGCTGCACTAAAGAGCAACCGCACCCCACGAAAAAAGCCTCGCTTCCCAGCGAGGCTTTTCTCTTACTAAAAATTAATCAACCATAAACCTTAACCATTAAAATCTTTTGATGGTGCAAAGATAGCGCAATTCGTGCAAAAGAGCGTTCAACAATCATTATTTAAGGTTTAAAATGCGCGAATTATCGCATTCTAAACCAAATATCACGAATTTTAAACCCCTTTTCGCACTTTTTCTGCCAAATATTTGCATATTAGACAAAAAAGTAGTAACTTCGCTCACGAATTTCAAACCAAAACTACTAACGCCCGTCATGAAGATACCTGTCATTATCGTCGGCATTCTGCTCCTCGCGGTTCTGCTCATCGTGGGACGATGGCTCTACAACCGCAGTGTCCGCCTCCGCAACCGGCTGCAGATGGACCGGGCTTTCACCAACATATCCCACGAGTTGCTGACGCCACTGACCGTCATCTCGGCCTCCATCGAGCGGCTGCGCGACCAGGACCACGGGCAGGACTCCAGCCATGCTGCCGAGTATGCCATGATGGAACTCAACGTGGAGCGCATGACGCGCCTGCTGCAGGAGATCCTGGAGACCAGCAAGTCGCAGTCGGGCGGCCTGAAGTTGCTGGTGTCGCAGGGCGACGCGATGGAGTACATCCGCCGGACGGCCTTGAGCATCGCCCCGCTGCTGCGCAAGAAGGGGCTGACGTTCAACGTGCAGTGCAACCCCAAGTCGATGATGGGCTGGATCGACCCCGACAAGTTGGACAAGATCATCTACAACCTGCTCTCCAATGCGGCCAAATATACCAGCACGCCGGGACAGGTGGACCTCGTTGCCCAAACCAACGAGAACTACGACCATATTATAATAGAGGTACGCGACAACGGCATCGGCATCCCTGCCCACAAGATGAAGCACCTGTTCCAGCGCTTCTACGACGGCGACTACAGGCGCATGAAGGTGAGCGGCACAGGACTGGGACTGGCCCTGACGCGCGAACTGACCTATCTGCACGGCGGCACCATCGACTGCAAGAGCAAGGAGGGACAGGGAACGGTGTTCACGGTGACCATCCCCATCACCAAGGATGCCTTCTCCGCCCAACAGATTGACACCAAGCACCCCATCGACCTCACCACGCCCCACACCAACATCATCGACGTGAGCGCGCTGGAGATGCTCACGCCCCCCAGCCAGCCGGTAGAGAAGGAACCCGCCAAGCCGCTCTACAGCATCCTGCTGGTGGAGGACAACGAGGAACTGCTGATGCTGATGAAGACGCTGCTCAGTTACAAGTACAACGTGCTGACGGCTGCCAACGGCCTCGAGGCCCTGGAGGTGATCAACAAGGAGGACCTGGACATCATCGTGGCCGACGTGATGATGCCGGAGATGGACGGCAACGAACTGACCCGCCACATCAAGGGCACGCCGGAGTTGAGCCACCTGCCCGTGATCCTCGTTTCGGCCAAGACGGCAGAGGAAGACCGCAAGCACTCCATGCTGATTGGTGCCGACGACTATGTGACCAAGCCCTTCCGGTTGAGCGACCTGAAGTTGCGCATCGACAACATCATAGAGAACCGCAAGCGCATCCTGGGCGAACAGCGGCAGGCTGCGGCGGATGCGGCGGAAGCCCGCCCCCTGACGCCCGACGAGGAGTTTCTGCAGAAAGCCTACACCTGCGTGATGAACCACCTGTCAGACAGCGAGTTCGACCGCGATGCCTTTGCCGTGGAGATGGGGGCCTCGGCCTCGACGCTCTACAACAAACTGCGGGCACTGACGGGCCAGAACGTCTCTACCTATATCCGCGACATCCGCATGAAGGAGGCCAAGCGGCTGGCAGAGACCCAACGCGACATCCGCGTCAGCGACCTGGCCTACAAGGTGGGCTTCAAGGACCCCAAGTATTTTGCGACTTGCTTCAAGAAGGAGTTTGGCATCCAGCCCAGCGAATTCATCGACCAGGTTCACGCCGCGAGGTAAGCCACAGCCCCGCGAAGGTCAGCAGGCCGTTGAGCATCAGCAGTTCGTAGCCGAAACGGTAGCCCCACGCCGACTGCGACAGGCTGTCGACGGCGTAGCAGATGAACGGGGAGGCGATGCAGACGATGGGCACCAGCCGATCGCGCACCCGCCGCCTGGTGAACAGGCCGAAGGCAAACAGGCCCAGCAGCGGGCCGTAGGTATAGGACACAATCGTATAGATGGCGTCGATGAGCGACTTGCTGTTGACGGCATCGAACAGCAGGATGAAGACCACGAAGAGCAGACAGATGCCCAGATGGGCCCGCTTGCGCAGCCGCTCGTCGGCGGGCCGGTTGCAGATGTCCACACAGAAACTGGTGGTCAGCGAGGTCAGGGCCGAGTCGGCCGATGAGAACGAGGCGGCCACGATGCCTATCGTGAAAAGCACTTCTATCAGTGATGAGTGATGAGTCGGCGGCCGCCACATACTGGGTCAGCAGTTCGTCGCCCTTGGCGGGCAACGCCACGCCCTGACTCTCAAAGAGTTGCGCCAGCAGCACGCCCAGGGAGAGGAAGAGCAGGTTGGCCGGCACGAAGGCCACGCCATAGGAGCACATATCCTTCTGCGCCTCGCGCAGCGTGCGGCAGGTCAGGTTCTTCTGCATCATGTCCTGGTCCAGCCCCGTCATCACCACCACGATGAACGCACCGCTCAGGAACTGCTTCCAGAAATTGTGCGGCGAGGCCCAGTCGTCCATGACGAAGATGCGGCTCCGCTCGTCACCGACGATGGCACTGACGGCCTCGCTGAGCGAGAAGTTCATCTGCCGCATCACCATATATATAATAAGGAGGAGCGCCGAGAAGAGACAAAGCGTCTGAAGGGTGTCGGTATAGACCAGCGTGCGCACGCCGCCCCGCCGGGTGTAGAGCCAGATGAGCGCCACCATCACCACCACGGTCGCGGCGAAGGGGATGCCCATGGCGTCGAGCACAAACTGCTGCAGGATGATGCACACCACATAGAACTTCACCGCCGCCCCCACCATCTTCGACAGCAGGAAGAACCAGGAGCCCGTCTTGTAGGACTGCCGCCCCAGCCGCTGCCCCAGATAGGTGTAGATGGAGGTGAGGTTCAGCCGGTAGTAGACCGGCAGCAGCACGAAGGCCACGGCCAAATAGCCCACGATGAAGCCCAGGCACACCTGCAGGTAGGTCATCTGCGACGACAGCACCATGCCCGGCACGCTGACGAAGGTGACGCCCGAGATGCTCGCCCCCACCATGCCGAAGGCCACCAGAGACCACGGCGACCGCCGTTCGGCACGGAAGAAGGTCTCGTTGGTGGCCCGCCTGCCTGTCCACCTGCTGAAGGCCAACAGCAGGGCGAAATATGCCAAAACTACTACTATAATCACCATATTGCGTGCAAAGATACGAAATAATTCATAATTCATAATTTAAAATTTATAATTATTTTGTATCTTTGCAACCAAATTATGACCACAATGACATTCAGAACCATCACGATGCGACTCTGGCTAACCATGCTGCTCATCGCTTGCTGCTACAGCGCAACGGCAGCCGACGAGCAGCAGGGAACCCTACTCGTGGACAAAGCCGACAGCCTGTATGGCGTCCAGCACTACAAAGAAGCGCTGACTGCCGCCCACGAGGCACTGCCACTCTGCACGGGCACGGACTTGGAATCCGACTGCCTGAACCTGCTGGCCATCATCAACGTCCGCCTGGGCGACTACGACGAGGCCGCACTGTATGCCAAGCAGTGCTTTGCACTCGACGAGCAGACTGGCGACCCCGACCTGATGTCGTCGAGCCTGAACACGCTGGCCGGCATCTACATGGGCGCCCACCAGCCCGAGGAGGCCGAGCAGTACGTGCTGAGGGGCATCGAGATGGCAGAGCAGGCCGACAACCCCGGCCGCATGGCCATCCTGCAGGCTATGGCCTCCGAGGTGTACCACGCCCTGGGCAACGACCAGAAGGCCCTACCCTACATCGAGCGGGCCTACGAGATAGACAAGTCGCTGGGCAACGAGCCGCGCGCTATGGTGCGACTGGCCCAGAAGGCCTCCGTCCTGATAGGCCTGCACGACTACGCTCAGGCGGAACAGGTGCTGAGGGAGGTGATCCCCTTCCTGCGCCAGACGCCCGACCGCCAGTCGCTGGGCATAGCCTGCAACAAGATGGGCATGGCCCTGCTCTCACAGCAGCGCGAGGGGGAGGCCATAGCCTACTATCAGGAGGCGGCCGACATCTTCACGAACCTGGGCGACCCCTACAATGAGGTGCACGCCCGCCGCGGACTCTACGAGAGCCTCTGGAAGCAGAACCCCGACGAGGCCAAGAAGCAACTGGACCGCTTCAACGACCTGAAGGACTCCATCTACAGCAACACGTCGGCCGAGCGGCTGGCCAAATACAATGCTGAGTTCGGCAACGACTGGCTGCAACCTTGAGAACCACGAGCAGCGCCGCGCCAAGACGTGGGCCATCCTGGCCGCCATCGCTGCCGTCGTGCTGGCCGTGGGCATCTGGCTCTTCATGCGCCGCCGTCACCACCAGCAGCAGCGCATCAATGCCGAGTTGTCGGAGCGCATCAAGGAACTGAGCGAGCGCTACGACACGCTGAACGAGCACTACGACAATGCCATCTCGACCAACAAGCAGGAGGAGCCTGAGGAACTGACCGCCGCCGACCGCGACTTCCTGGAGAAGACCATCAACACCGTCAACCTGCTGATACTCTCAGGACAGATCGACGCCAACCACGTGGCAGAGCGCATGGGCATGAGCCTCTTCCAGTTCCGCCAGCGACTGACGGCCATCACCGACGAGACGCCGCAGGCCTTCATCCAGACCGTCCGCATGCGCCGCGCCCGCCATCTGCTGGACAAGCATCCCGAGATGAACGTGTCAGAGATTGCCGCACTTTGCGCCTACAACGACACGCCCAACTTCACCCGCGCCTTCAAGCGAACCTTCGGGCTCACCCCCACGCAATATCTGGAGAAACAGGAAAAAGCGGCAGATTAATGCATAATTAACCGCTTTTTCTTATCTTTTAAACGAAATGATAAGATTACTTGACGAAATGATAACAGCGTTTCGTCCGAATAATTGTAACTTTGCCACCGAAAAATCAATCATGGCAAAGACCAAATATCAGGAATCGGCAATGGAGTATGCCAAGGACTACCTCGAACGGCTGCTCGACATGGAGGATATGCTGGGAAATAACGTCAACGAGCGTATCGACCGCATGGTGGAGAAGAGATTCCAGACCTACCTGAAGAGGGAGCAAGAGACAGAATCGGACAACGACAATACTAAACCATAAACCCTAACCATCGAACTTTAAAACTTTAAGCAAATGAAGAAAAATCAACAAATTCTGAAGGTCGTTTTGGCCGCAAGCCTCCTGTTTATGGGGGGCAGCAACCTGGCCTACGCCCAGTTTGGTAATATTAAAGGACTTGTCGGCAAGGCAAAGAAGGCTGTCAAGGAGAAGGTTGAGGAGAAGGTGGACAACGCGAAGAACAACGCGACGACGACGGTGCAACAGCAAGTGCCCGCCAACGACAGCCAGACGCAGCAACAGCAGACACAGGGTTCGACAAACGACGGCTCAGAGTACGAATTTATTCGCCAGAACAATGAAAGACTTGCACGCGAGCAGGCTGAGCAGGCCCAACAGGAGAATCCGACACCACCGGCTGGCGTGGTCTACATCATCGACCGCAAGGACGAAGTGGGCTACCGGCTGAAGGGAAAGTATAATAAGACGACAAAAGTATTCATGTCGAGCCGCGACTCGAATGTGTCCTACCAACTGAAGGCTGACGGCACGATAGTAAGCAGCCAGGGCGAGTTGGCAGGCAACATCAGCGCCTCAGGTGAGATGGTCAACCCCAAGGGCGCCAAGTTTCAGTTGAAGGACAACAAGGTGTATGTGAACGGCACGGAGGTAGGCGTGATAGAGAACGATACGACGGCTACGGTGTATCCGGGCACAACCTATGTCACAACGGAGCCGATGGATAAGGCACTGACGGCTTTCATCGTATGGGGACTGTTGCCTTACGACACGAGCACGCTGGACGTGGCCGCCAAGAACGCTAAGCGCATTGACAAGGAGAACGACGAGCAGGCAGCCTTTGGACGCCGCGCTTTCAAGATGGACTCCAAGCAGTCGATAATCGACCCGAACATCAAGCAGGAAATGGACCCGCGCGACTACTACGTGTTCCTGCAGAACAAGTTTGGAGCCGAAGACAACGGCATCTACTGGTGCCGACTGGACGATGTGAAGGTGTTCGGCTACGACCCGACGTGGGACTGGCTGGTAGACAGCAGCCGCGACCGTGTGGGCAAGTACGTGAACGGCGTAGTCTACAACCTGAAGGGCGCTAAACTTGGCGCAGTCAGCAGCGCCGGCGTAGTAACCAATGCTGCTGGCAAGACGGTGGGCCGCGTGGTGAAGGGTACGTTCAAGGGAACAGCCTTCTCTTCGAAGGATCAGACATACAACCACAAACTGGTGGACGCAGCGGGGAATCAGGTCGGACTGGTGAATGCCGATGCCAACCCCAACCTCGTAGCCGCTTGGGCCTTCCTGATGTTTGCCAAGAAATAACCAAAGAGGAATGAAGAAAGTACTATTTAACTTCGCAATCGCAACTGCTGCCGCTGCACTCGTAGCGTGCGGCAACAAGACGGCCAAGGCTGACGCTGACAGCGACAGCCCTGCAGTAGAGATCCAGGCAGCAGCCGACTCGGCCAACGTGGTAACCGCCGAGACAGTCGAAGTGGAGGAGGAGCCAACGGATGACCCGACGAATGTGGAGGAGTGGGACGTCAGCGTACGCACCTTCGACCTGGACAGCGAGCCAAAGTACGAGGTGATTATCCGCAACAGCGAGGGCAAGACCATGACGGTTGGCGAGCGAACGGGCTATGACTATCCCCAGGATATGCTGGAAACCTTTGGCAACGTATGGCAGACTGACGTAAACTTCGACGGGCGAACCGATGTGATGATCTGTTTGGGACGGGAGCCCGTCAGCGACCAGACGTTTGTACGCTACGATGCATGGGTCTACGATCCTGACAGCGGCAAGTTCTACTGCCAAGGCACCTTCCGCCAGATTTGCAATCCCGAGGTCGACCGCGAGGAGCAGCGCATACTGGGCCACTACATCGCCCGCGACGGCCAGACACGCGTCTACTCAGCCCACTACTGGCAGAAGGACGGCAACATCCAGTCTGTCGGAGAATCATGGATAGCGGAATAACAAACTATATTCATGAAAATTTGCTTTGGGGATGCCTTTGGTGGGCATCCCCAGGCTTCATACCAACAGAGGTCTTTCATCACACAGAGCCACGAACATTTTTCCATTCGGCAGAACACCAAAAATCTTCGATTTGTTTGGATAATCCAAATAAATATCGTACTTTTGCAAACGTAAAAACAGGTGGATTATGGCAGACAAGATATTTACGCTTTCATTGGAACAACTGAACGACATCGTCAGCGATGCCGTTACCAACGCCATTAAGAAAATCGAGAATATCGAGGTGGTGGAGAATCAGACTGAGACGCCAACCACAGGTGTAGCAGTCGGCGAGTTCAGCAAGGAACAACTCGACGAGGCAATGAACGTGATGGCTCGCAACCGAGGTGCCGGCGATGAGCCAAAAGTAGGAATTTTCTGGTATAACGCTACGCTGAAGGAACTATTCGGCGTGGTCACACATAAGCGTACAGACTACCTGAAGCCAAATGCTGGTGGCGGTCTGATTACCTGTAGCGAGATGCACGAAGACGTGTGGAAGAAGGAGTTCCGCCGTCAGAAATACCACAATGGCGGCATCGGTCCCTTCAAGGGCGAATACCAAATGAAGCCACGTGGCAGGGTTTTTTATTCACCTGCCAATGACCAGTTCATCATTGCCGTTGGTTCGTGGATAGATAATAGTCCTGAGGCAATCGACCTTATTTACGAAGAGTTTGACCTGCCTCGTGACAAGACCATTGTCCAAAAAGCAAACCACTGGGACATCGGTCAGACGTGGTCATCGACTTAGGACTAACGCACACGGGCGCGGCCCACTGAATGCAACTCTGTCTTGCAATAGGTGTTTTTCATGAAATGACAAGAGAAATTGACGAAATGATAACGGCGGTTCGTCTTTTTTTTCGTAACTTTGCAGCCAAAACTGGACAACCATTGCAATTTCGATCATGAAGAAACTGATTCTTGCTTTAGCCATCGTGCTCACGGCATGCGGCCAAAAGACAGACAAAGCCGTCAGTGAAGCAGATTCGCTGCCCACCGACTCGATTGCCGACGCAAACATCGACAAACACTGTGAGACTTACATCCGCCAACGGCTCGACACCATCTATAGCGACATCAGACAGAGAGTGGCTGGCGAGACGGATGACTGCCATCCGTATATGGACTCAGGCTTCAATCCCGACAGCGCCTATTGCTCGTCGCGCTACTACAGCCTGATGAGGCAGGCATTCGATTTCGCCAACGAGACGGGTGACGTCGTCTTCGACGCCGACCACTGGATATACGGACAGGACTTTTCCAAGGACTGGAACTATCAGATTCACAAGGTGTACAACATCACCGATTCGACAGCCTTGGCAGATATCATAGTCATCGACTTCGGCAACAAGAATGACTTAACACTCTCGCTGCTCTTCGAACGTGACAACTGGTATATCGACGATTTCGGCCCAGAGGATTCTGAAGGCTCTGATAAAGCTTATTTCCGCAGCATCATCAGCGATGGCCTTATGGCCCGCGAGAAGGCCAAGGTCCTCGTTGGCGAATGGGGCTGGGTGGGCGATGATGGTCCTGAACTGATGCTCAACCTGAAGATGACGGACAACGGTCTGAAGGCGGGCCAGTGTGATGTCTACCGTATGTACGGCTTCGACAAGACAGCCGTCACCTTCGATGGCGAGCAACTTTCCGTGACGGAAAACGAATACGACGATAACGCGATGAAGACCGTCAGGGCCTTCAGTCTTTACGTGCATCTGGACGAACAGGGCGACCTGACAGGCACCTGCCATATTGTCCACCCGCAGGCCAGCGAGGCATACGATGGCCCCATCACCCTCCGCAAGGGCTACTTCAAGTATCGTGATTAAGACAGAAATAGCATGAAGAAACTTACGTTTGTGGCCGTCTGCGCGATGGCAGTAATGATCAGTTGCAAGAACAATGGAACGGCAAATGCCGGCGACGGCAAGGATTCGCCAGAAGCCGTCCTCGACAGCATCATCGAGGAGGACGACACCACACCCCCGCCAATGTTCATCATGAGTATAGATGCCCAGTATGGGCTGATGCCCTACTGGTCGAAACTGGAAGAGCCTCAGAGGAACGAGGAATATCCCGAATACTTCGAGGAGGAACACCGGCGATGGGCCTTGCAGGAGATGTTCCGCCGCAACAAGGAACAGTATACCAACATGCTCATGGGCGATCGGTTCGTCAAGATCAAGTTCATCGACGAGGTGCTGAAGGATCCCGATGGCGACACCCCAAGTATCGGCGTGATACACGGGCGGATAGAGATTCCTTCGCTCTGCGCCCGCTTCGATTTTGTCAACCCCTCTGACAAAAAGGAATCAGAGTATGGCGGCTATGAGTGGGGAACGGTCATTGTCACCGATGCCTACCTCCAGTCGCGCAAGCATCTGCCCATCAAGTATTTCGAGTACGAATGGGGCGAGGAAGACCCTCTGCCTGCTGCCGTTGTCAAGCAGTTGGAAGAGCGTTATGGCATGACAGCATCGCGTTCTGAACTGTCGTGCAACATCGGCGACACTTACCAATATGGATTGTTGCAGTTTGAAGGCGAGTATAAAGGGAACTCCCGCCAAACGGGGCAAGAGGCAGGCGACGACCGTAAACATGTACTGGCACTCGACGTGCTCATACAGGGCGACAAGGTCTATGTGAACGAGCAAATCGGCGATATGTTTTCTGAGACGGACTACTGTTGGAATGTCGATGACGATGGACGGTATACCGGTTGCTATCCCCAGGCAGCCTTTGAAGGTCCCAATGGGCTGGAACTCTGCTATTATCGCAGTGCGCCTGAGAGCAGCACGGTGGGTATGTTCTACCTGCGCAATGGCAAACTGATAGAGCATGAATATGAGTGCTATCATAACTTGGTAGACGAGGCGAGACCCGTATGGAAGAGAGACCTCGCTGAGATGGACAGCCTTTATCATGCCGACGAGATGGGAGATAGCGACGTGAAACTGGTCAAGTGGGCCCACGTACCCATCGACTACGCCAACGAATGGATCTGGCTACGCGACAAAGATGACAAGAACGGGGCCTTCTTCCTGCGCAAGGACGGCAAACTGACGCTCATTGCCATCGAGAATCCGCGGCGGAGTCCACTGATGTGCAAGAAGGACGACATCGGCTATCTCAAGTTATCGGGTTCTGCCGGCGGTTCGTCGTGGCAGGAGGAGATTCATGCCTTCAAAGACGGCAAACGCCTCTGGCGCCTCAACGTGCTGAAGGACTACGGCGAGATAGAAGAGGCTGGCCTCAACGACAAGGACATCACCAAGGAAGAGGCACAGGCCTATCTCGACCAGACACCCCAGGGAGAGCAGATAAACGCTTTCTTCAGCGACATAGAGCAATGACAATAAACAACAAACAAACCATTATGAAGAAACTCATGATTCTCGCTGCAGCAGCCCTCACGCTGGCAGCCTGCGGCAACAAGACCAACAATAGCGAGTCGGAAAACACCGACGCGCTGAGTAGCGACACCATCTCCACGGCAGACGAACAACTGGCCGCTCAGACCGACGGCGTGGAGGCTGCCCCCGCCGACCTATGGACGGAAGAGGCCGTGAAGCAGCACGTGCGCCAGATGTACGACCGTCTGAACGAGACGGCGGCCTACGTCGACTTCAACCAGTTGGACGAGGAGTTCTGCACCGGCTACTACCTCGGCCTGAAGCGTAACATTGCCCGTCACGACGAGAATGCCCAGGGCGACATGCGCTTCATGGGCGACGAGGGTGGCTACCGCTGGATGGTGGGCGTAGGAGCGCCCTTAGAGATTGTGATGCTCGAGGCCGACCTGCTGGCCGGCAACGAGGCCCGGGCCCGCGTGAAGTTCAAGATCGACCCGAAATTTGCCGATGAGCAGGAGGGCCACAACTTCATGATACTGGAACTCTGGATGGAGAACGGCCGCTGGCGCGTGAACAACTTCGACGCCCCCGAGGCCTTTGGCAAGGGAGGCTACCTGAACATGATGGAGACCTACGCCCGCGAGAACGACATCCCCCTGGAGGATGACGAAGAACCCACCGAAGGAGCACCCGTATGAAGAGACTACTTTTAGTGATGGCCCTGCTGCTGCCATTACTGGCACAGGCCCAGAACGCCCAAGTGGCACAGATCCGCAAGCAGTATGCCGAGGCGAAGCAGCATGTGGCTGATGCCGAGCGGCTGCAGAAGGAAGGACAGCCCGGCTACATACTGACGGTAACGAACAGTTACCAGATGCCTGGCTGCGGACCGACCAACGAGACGATACATTATTATTATAATGGACGGTACGAGGAGGAAGTGGAGACAGTCGTCTACCAGCCTTACCTCATCACCCGCCAGTCTAATGTCGCTGCCAACAAATTCTATCAGGAGTTTCTCTTCGACAAGGACGGCAATACGACATTCTTCTTCGAGAAGATGAATGCCGACGAGACGCGCTACTATTACGCATCGAGCGGCCTCGTCCACGAAATCGTCAAGGGCCAGCGCCAGATGGACGACGTATTCGCCCTGCGTCTGGCCACCGACCTGAAGGAAGCATTTGACAAACTGATGAACCGAAACTATTAAACCCACCGTATGAAGAAACTGATGATTCTCGCCGCCGCAGCCATGATGCTGACTGCCTGCGGCAACAAAGCCAAGAACACTGCGACCGATGCCGACTCACTGGCTGCAGACTCTGTGGCTGCCAGCCAACCCGCAGCCATCACCGATACCGCTGCCGTCAAGGATGCCATCACGGCACAGGTAGAGGCCATCTTTGAGTATATCAACCAATATCATGTCGAGGGAGGCTACTCCGGTCGTGACAACGATACCGACCAGCGGTTCGCCACCAAGGATTGGCAGGAGGCCGTCGCCGCCGTCGACAAAGCGGACGAAGGACGTGAAGGCGAGCAGGGATTCTGGGATGCCATATTCCCTGACGTATACTCATACTGGACAATGGAATACGAGGGGCCGGTCGAGGTCAGTGACATCGACGTGAAGGCCATCCGCACGGACGGCAGAGCCCACGTTGACTTTATGCTGAGCGGCGAAGGCAAAGAAGCCCAAGAGGTGGGCTGGGACCTGATGCTGCAAGGCGACCAGTGGCGCGTCAAAGCCATACTTAAGGACTCTCGCAATATGCTGGCCGAGATGCACCACTACATTGACCTCAAGAAGTTCTACTTTGGCGACAAGTTCGACATCCACGATTATTACGCCGACATGAACAAGCAGGCACGCGACCTGCTTGACCCAGAGGCCGGCATACTCATCGGTGACTATAGCCTGTTTGACATCGACCGCGACGGTACGCCGGAAGTGCTGGTACGCTGTCCCGACCTGGAGGCCATTGTGGTCTTCTCCATTGCCAACGGCCATGCCAAGTGGCTGGCCTACGCCGAAGGGAACAGCACATTGGAATTCTATGAGCATGGCGTGGGCAGCATCGGCGGCTGCGGCACGGGATGCAGGCAGTCACGCTTTGTGCTCATCAAGGACAGCCAAAGTGTCAACGTATTCAGCCACCACGAAGAGTTCGACCCCGAAGGCAACCTATCGGATGACCAGTGGGAATCGGAGAAAGGTGACATTTCCACAGAAGAAGGCGAGAGACTGTTCCAGCAACTGGGCTTCTCCTCCAATTTTGAACCGGATTGGCTCTACATTACCACCGAATAGAAGGGACAAGAATCATTAACTTAACACATTAAATAATTATGGCTTATCAAGAAACGAAAACAACGGGATACGGAACCCGGGTAGGAAACTCATTTAAAGCAATCGGCGGTGGCATCCTGATGTTCCTCATCGGCACCGTACTGCTGTGGTGGAACGAAGGTCGCGCCGTGAAGACTGAGAAGATGCTCGACGAGGCCGGCAGTGCATACGTTGAGATGGAGAACCCCAACAAGAAGGATGCCTCGCTAGAGGGAGAACTGATCTGCGGAACGGCAATGGCCACCACTGAGGACTCGCTGACCGACGACCAGTTCGGCATCGGTGCCAAGGCCATCTCTATCCGCCGTACCGTGGAGTACTACCAGTGGGTGGAGCACAAGCAGGAGAAGAAGGAAGACAAGTTTGGCGGCAAGGAAGTGACCACCACGACCTACACCTACACCAAGGAGTGGGTGGGCAGCCCGATGGAGTCGAGCCAGTTTAAGGATGCAGCCTACCAGAACAAGAACATGGTGCTGACATCTTATGAGGATGCAGAGCAGTGGGCAGAGAACGTATCGTGGGGTGCCTATCAACTGACGGAGGGCCTGATACACAGCATCTCCTCACGCGAGGGTATGGACCTGACGCTCGACGAGGACTTGCTGAAGCAGTTCGACAAGAATGCCCAGACGGCCTACGAGCGCTTCTATGGTGTTCAGGAACCGGCTCAGCAGACCACTCAGCAGCCCGTACAACAGGCGGCCATCCCCGACTCTGTTTTGGCATTGCTCTCCGACTCTGCCAAGGCTGCGATCGACTCGCTGCAGGCAGTGAACGACAGCATCAACAAGGCGATGGAGAATGCTGAGAACAAGAAAGACCTGGAGTATGTACACGTGGCCAACAACATTCTCTATTTCGGCCGTGTGCCTGGTGCGCCTGAGGTAGGCGACGTACGCATCACCTTCGAGAAGGTGGTGCCCGCCAAGGTGACGGTGATGGCCGTCGTGGAAGGCGACTCCTTCAAGCCCTACAAGGCCAAGAACGGCAAGCGCTTCCAGACCCTCGTGATGGGCAAGAAGAGCGGCGACGAGATTATCGAATCAGAGAAGGACGCCAACTCGATGTGGCTCTGGGCTCTGCGCATCATCGGCATACTGCTGGTGATTGGCGGCCTGAAGGGCATCTTCGGCTTTATCGAGGCCATCCTCAAGGTGGTGCCGTTCGTTGCCGACATCTTTGGCTGGGGCGTCAGACTGGTCTGCACCGTGCTGGGCTTCGTATGGTCGCTCATCGTCATTGCCGTGGCCTGGCTGTTCTACCGTCCGCTGCTGGGCATCAGCCTGCTGGTGCTGGCCGGCTTCCTCATCTGGGTATTCGCCTTCAAGGGCAAGGACAAACTGAAGGAGTTGGCTGCCAAAGCCAAGAAAACGAACGAATAACGTGACCATGACGATGAAGAAACTCATTTTGGCCTTGGCCCTGATAGTACCGATGATGGCAGGGGCGACGGATCTTGAGACCATCAAAGAGAAGTGGAAGACGAAGGTGATCAACGATGTACCGACAGGCGGACTGGCCATCATGCTGGAACGCTTCGACATGACGTGGCCCACTTCTGCCGGCGGCGATATCTGCCAGGTGATGCAACTGGGTGTGAGCAAGAAAGTGCTCGACCCAGACGACGACTACACCGTGGAGGTGGATGCCAAGAACGGCTATGCCGAATGCTACAATGGCGGCAGCGACCGCCAGTATATGTCGACCTGCGTGTGGCGTCGCTCTAATGGGCACCGGCTCTTCGCCGTGGTCATCGGTCAGCCCGTAGACCCTGAGATAGAGATCATCTGCTTCTACGACTACGACCCCCAGAAGCATACGCTCACCCCTGAGCCCAAGGCCATTGGCGACTGGCTGGCCCGCACGGAACGGGGCGGCTACGGTTTCCAACTGCCAAAAGTAGGCAAGGAGTTGCTTATCTTCGACAGTCAGGAGCAAGTGACGCATCACTTCAACTGGAACGGTATGCGCCCCGTGTTCGACCACTCAGAACAAACGGCCGATGTCACTCCCGATATGTTCCCCGGCGGCCTGGCCGACGACGGTCGCGGGCCTGAAGAGACGGAGCCTGACGGCACCGTCATCCAGTACGACGGCGAACAGTACATCCGCGTGCATACGGCTGAGCAGTTCCTGCATTCCATCATCTCGGGCTGCAATATCCTGGTGGCCAAGGACACCGAAATCAACCTCACGCCGCTGCTCAACGACAAGGCATGGTGGAACAAGCAGAACTACAACTTCAAATGGTGCAGCGAGGGGCAACCCAGCCTCAGCGACATGGGACAGCGTATCACCAGCGAGGAGGTGTTTGACGGACGCCAACTCGTAGTCCAAAACTACAAGCGGATGCTCATACGTGGCGAGGGCGACTCCCGTATCGTGGTCGAGCCCCGCTATGCCTTCTGCATCAAGTTCATGGGCTGCGAACAGATCGAGATACGCAACCTGACCTTTGGCCACACCACGGGCGGCCACTGCCAGGGCGGTGTCATCGGTGTAGAGGGTGGCTGGCGCATCAACCTGCACGGCTGCAACCTCTACGGCTGCGGCACCTACGGCTTGCAGTTGAAAGGTACGCGTGACTTCTCGATGTACCGCTCCCTCATCCACGACTGCACCTACGGCATCATGACCCTGGAGAACGTCGAGTTTGCCAAGTTCGAGCAGTGCGACTTCCACCACAACCGCGAGTACACGCTCGTAGAGAGCAGCGGCTCGAATGTCACGTTCTATGACTGCCGCTTCTATGCCAACAACGCCACGTCGACCCTGTTCTCGTTCGATCGCGAGTTCTATCTCGCTGGTTGCATCATCTGTCACCCGACAGAGAACCTCGGCACTATCAACCTGGCCGACCAGTCTGGCGCCAAGAACTGGTTCGACCCCAACCCGCTGAACAGCAGCCTGCCCCAGCGCAGCGTCGGGCCAGACTGGAAGTGATAAAGAAAAACCAAAGAAAATTGCGATTTTCTTTGGTTTTTCGCTTTGTTTACATTACCTTTGCAGGCGGAGATTACCAATTCCTAAACTTTTTTATTATGACTAAACAAAAGAAATTCATTCTCCCCGAGAGCGAAATCCCTACACAGTGGTACAACATTCAGGCCGACATGCCCAACAAGCCCATGCCGCCCATCCATCCGGCCACCAAGCAGCCGCTGGGCGTGGACGACCTGGCTCATATTTTCCCCCGCGAATGCTGCGTGCAGGAACTGGACACCGAACACGCCTGGATAGACATACCCGAAGAGGTGCTCGAGAAGTACAAGTTCTATCGCAGCACGCCCCTTGTCCGTGCCTACGAACTGGAGAAGGCCCTCGGCACACCCGCCCATATCTACTTCAAGAACGAGAGCACCAACCCTCTCGGCTCGCATAAAATCAACTCCGCCCTACCCCAGTGCTACTACGCCAAGCAGGAGGGAACCACCAACGTGACCACCGAGACCGGTGCCGGCCAGTGGGGCGCCGCCCTCTCCTATGCCGCCAAGATCTATGGACTGGACTGCGCGGTCTATCAGGTGAAGATCACCATGCAGCAGAAGCCCTATCGCTCCAGCATCATGCGCACCTTCGGGGCTGTGGTCGAAGGCAGTCCCTCCATGTCGACCCGTGCCGGCAAGGACATACTGACCAAGGACCCGACGCACAGCGGCTCACTGGGCACGGCCATCAGCGAGGCTGTCGAACTGGCCACCACTACGCCGCACTGTAAGTATGTGCTGGGCTCGGTGCTCAACCACGTGGGCCTGCACCAGACCATCATCGGTCTGGAGGCTGAGAAGCAGATGCAGATGGCTGGCGAATATCCCGACATCGTCATCGGCTGCTTCGGCGGCGGCTCCAACTTCGGCGGCATCGCCTTCCCCTTCATGCGCCACAACCTGAAGGACGGCAAGAAAACTGAGTTCATCGCTGCCGAGCCTGACTCCTGCCCGAAACTGACTCGCGGCCAGTTCCGCTACGACTTCGGCGACGAGGCCGGCTACACCCCCCTGCTGCCCATGTTCACCCTGGGCCACAACTTCAAGCCGTCGAACATCCACGCCGGTGGTCTGCGCTACCACGGTGCCGGCATGATCATCTCGCAACTCATCAAGGACGGTCTGATGCACGGCGTCGACATCCCGCAACTGGAGACCTTCGAGGCTGGTATGCTCTTCGCCCGCACCGAGGGCATCATCCCCGCTCCCGAGTCGTGCCACGCCATCGCCGCCACCATCCGCGAGGCCAACAAATGCAAGGAGACCGGCGAAGAGAAGGTCATCCTCTTCAACCTCTCCGGCCACGGCCTCATCGATATGCCTTCCTACGAGGCGTTCATCAAGGGCGACCTGCAGAACTACACCGTCACCGACGAGATGATTGCAGAAAACCTGGCCGAACTGGACAAACAATAATACGAGTATAAAGGTCAAAAAAGAGGTACAGCGTTTTCGGTGCTGTACCTCTTTTTTTATCAGTAGGCCTGCTCATGCACGCCCTTCACAGCACGGCCGCTTGGGTCGTTGAGGTTGCGGAAGGCTTCGTCCCACTCCAGGGCGATGGCAGTGCTACAGGCCACGCTGGCCTCGCTGGGCACGCTGCGGGCAGCGGAATCGCTGGGGAAGTGCTCGGCGAAGATCGAGCGGTAGTAGTATTCCTCTTTGTTCTTCGGCGGGTTGATGGGGAACCGCTCGGCGGCGTGGGCCATCTGCTCGTCACTAACCGCTGCCGTCGTTACGGCCTTGAGCGTGTCAATCCACGAGTAGCCCACGCCATCGCTGAACTGCTCCTTCTGTCGCCAGGCCACCTCGGCGGGCAGCATATCGGCAAAGGCTTCGCGCACAATTTTCTTTTCAACGGTCTGGCCCGGACACATCTTGGCCTCAGGATTGGTGCGCATAGCCACGTCGAGGAACTCCTTGTCGAGGAAGGGCACACGGCCCTCAACGCCCCAGGCCGACAGGCTCTTGTTGGCACGCAGACAGTCGTAGAGATGCAGTTTGGAGAGTTTGCGCACGGTCTCCTCGTGGAAATCCTTGGCCGTCGGGGCCTTGTGGAAGTAGAGATAGCCGCCGAAGATCTCGTCGGCACCCTCGCCGCTAAGCACCATCTTGATGCCCATCGACTTGATGACACGGGCCAGGAGGTACATTGGGGTAGAGGCGCGTACGGTGGTGACGTCGTAGGTCTCGATGAAATAGATGACATCGCGGATGGCATCGAGTCCTTCCTGGATGGTGTAGTTGATCTCATGGTGAACGGTACCGATATGATCGGCCACAAGACGGGCCTTGGCCAGGTCGGGCGCCCCCTTCAGGCCGACGGCAAAGGAGTGCAGTCGGGGCCAGTAGGCACGGGTCTGCGAATTGTCCTCGATACGCATCTGGCTGTACTTCTCGGCGATGGCAGAGATGACCGACGAGTCAAGACCGCCCGAGAGCAGTACGCCGTAAGGCACATCTGACATCAGTTGACGTTTGACGGCGGCCTCCAGGGCATCATGAATGGCAGAGACGCTGGCCGCATTGTCCTTCACCGCGTCGTACTGCATCCAATCGCGGCGATAATATCGCCGCATACAGGACTCGCGACTCCAGTAGTAGTGACCAGGCAGGAAGGGCTCATAACGCTCGCACTGCCCTTCAAGGGCTTTTAGTTCAGAGGCCACATAGACGGTGCCATCATTGTCGTAGCCGATGTATAGGGGAATGACACCGATGGGATCGCGGGCAATGAGGAACTCGTCGCGCTCCTCGTCGTAGAGCACGAAAGCAAAGATGCCGTTGAGATCTTCCAGGAAGTCGATGCCCTTTTCACGATAGAGGGCAAGGATAACCTCACAATCGCTACCCGTCTGGAAGTCATACTGTCCAGCATAGTGGCGACGTATCTCCTGATGGTTGTATATTTCGCCATTGACGGCGAGTACCACCTTCCTGTCGGGCGAATAGAGGGGCTGGCCGCCCGACTCGGGATCGACAATGCTCAGTCGCTCGTGGGCGAGGATGGCACTCCCGCCACAGTAGATTCCACTCCAGTCTGGTCCGCGATGACGGATCTTTTGACTCATACGTAATGCTTTCTGACGCAGAGTCTGCGTCTGCTCTTTCACGTTTAATATTGCTACAATTCCACACATAACTTATTTATTTTACTATTTTACCTTTTCAATATAGTTCACAAATGCCTGATTGACCAGCCTTGTACCACCAGAGGTGGGATAATGCCCCGTAAAATACCAGTCGCCAGGATGATTGGGACAAGCATGGTGCAGGCCTTCGATGCTCTGAAACACCAGTTCGACGGGCGCCTGCATGCCCTCAGGGCGCAGCATCTCGACAATCTTCCGATTGATCTCGTCGACGGTGAAGGGTGCATAGATCTCCCTCACATAGTTACGCAACGGTACAGCCCCCGTCGTGCAGTCTTTGCAGGCCTGATAGGTTTTGTCGATGATGTACTGCATGTCACGCTCGCGGAGCAGGGCGATGGCAGCACGGAAGGCGCAGAGTTCCTCCAGTCGCGACATATCGATGCCGTAGTAGTCGGGGTAGCGTATCTGGGGCGAACTGCTGACCATCACGATCTTCTGGGGGTGCAGACGGTCGAGAATCTTGAAGATGCTCTCGCGGAGTGTCGTGCCGCGAACAATGGAGTCGTCGATGATGACCAGATTGTCGCAGTGAGGCTCAATGGAGCCGTAACTGATGTCGTAGACATGGGCGGCCAGGTCGTTACGCTCCTGCCCCTCGGTGATGAAGGTGCGCAGTTTGATGTCCTTCCACACCACCTTCTCGGTACGCACGTCGTGGTGGCGATGGCGGAAACCCTCCACCATACCATAGTAGGCCACCTCGGCCGTATTTGGCACATAGGAAAAGACGGTGTGCTCCAGGTCACCGTCGACAGCCTGCTGCACCTGCTCCACCAGTTGCTCACCCAGCAGTTTGCGCTCGCGATAGATGTCGCGGTCGGAGCCACGACTGAAATAGATACGTTCGAACGAGCATCGGCTGTTCTGGCGGGGCTCCAAGATTTGCGGCAGCGACACCTGGCCGTGACGGTTGACGATGAGAGCCTGTCCGGGCTGCAGTTCGCTGATGACGTCGGCCTCCAGATTGAAGCAGGTCTGAATGACGGGCCGTTCGGAGGCCAGCACCACCACTTCTTCGTCCTGATAGTAGAACGCGGGCCGGATGCCCCAGGGGTCACGAACGGCAAACATCTCGCCGCTGCCGGTGAGGCCACACATCACGTAGCCGCCGTCGAAGCGGGGCATCGTGGTGCGCAGCACGTTGGCCACCTCTACGTGGTCGTCTATATAGCGGGTGACGGCTGTGCCATCCAGTCCCTGTGCTTTGGCCTCGGTGAAGAGGCGCTCCACCTCGCGGTCCAGCCGATGGCCCATCAGTTCGAGTGTGATGTAGGAGTCGCTATAGATGCGCGGCGACTGTCCCTGGTCTGTAAGCAGTTTAAAGACCTCGTCGATATTCGTCATGTTGAAATTGCCACAGAGACAGAGGTTCTTGGCCCGCCAGTTGTTACGTCGCAGGAAGGGATGGACAAAGGTCAGTCCGCTCTTACCGGTGGTGGAGTAGCGTAGATGGCCCATCAGCAGTTCGCCGGCCATCGAAGGGTTGACGCGGGCAAAGATGTCCGTAATGGCATCCTTGCCCTCGGCCTTCTCACGAAACATATACTCGGTGCCGGGCTCCGTGTGCAGATTGACGGTGGCAAAGCCGGCACCCTCCTGTCCTCGGTTGTGCTGCTTCTCCATCATGAGGTAGAGTTTGTTGAACCCGTAGGCCCACGTACCGTACTTCTGCTCGTAGTAGTCGAGAGGCTTCAACAGGCGAATCATCGCCACGCCACATTCGTGCTTCAGTTCTTCCATTATATTGTTTTATCTTGGACAGTAATTATTCTAATTTCTATCCTCTCCTTCTACACAGGTTTTTATGAAACTCATAAACAGCGGATGGGGATGCAGCACCGTTGAAGAGTATTCGGGATGGAACTGCGTGCCGATGTACCAGCGGAGGGAGGGCAGTTCGACGATTTCTACCAGGCCGGAGGCGGGGTTGACGCCCACACACTTCATGCCATGCTGCTCGAACTCGTTCTGGTAGAGATTGTTGAACTCATAGCGGTGGCGGTGGCGCTCCTTGATGAGCGTCTCCTTACCATAGGCCCGCCAGGTGCGGCTGCCCTTGGCCAACTCACAGTCGTAGGCACCCAGTCGCATGGTGCCGCCCATCCGGGTGACATTCTTCTGCTCCTCCATCAGGTCGATGACGGGATGCGTCGCGTTAGCATCCATCTCGCTGCTCGTGGCATCACGGTAGCCCAGCACGTTGCGGGCGAACTCGATGACCATCATCTGCATGCCCAGACAGATGCCGAAGGTGGGGATATCGTGCGTCCGAGTGTATTCGGCAGCAATGATCTTGCCCTCGATGCCACGCTGCCCGAAGCCCGGACAGATGACGACGCCCGCCATACCGCTCAGTTTGTCGGCCACATTCTCGCGGGTCAAGAACTCGCTGTTGACAAAGTGGGTCTTCACCTTTCTGTTATTATAGGTTCCTGCGTGAGCAAGGCTTTCCAGTATGCTCTTGTAGGCATCCTGCAGGTCGTACTTGCCCACAAGGCCGATGTCGACAACCTTCTTGGCCTGCTTGCGCCGCTCCAGGAAGTCGCGCCAAGGGCCCAGTTCGGGCGTGGGGCCTACCTCGAGTGCCATCTTCTTGAGGATGATGGCGTCCAAGCCCTGCCGCTGCATATTGACAGGCACCTCGTAGATGCTGGGCATATCCTGGCTCTGGATGACGGCCTCCACGTCTACATTGCAGAAGTGGGCCACCTTGATGCGCAGGTCATCGCTCAGGTTGTGCTCCGTGCGAAGCACCAGCACTTCGGGCTGAATGCCCAGGCCCTGCAGTTGCTTCACGCTGGTCTGCGTGGGCTTGGTCTTCAGTTCGCCAGCCGCCGCCAGATAGGGCACATAGGTCAGGTGCACGTTCAGTGCACGTTGTGGCCCCAGTTCCCAACGCAGTTGTCGGATGGCCTCCAGAAACGGCTGACTCTCAATGTCGCCGATGGTGCCACCTATCTCAGTGATGACGAAGTCGAGCGGCTGCTTAGTGGCATTGAGCAGGATGCGGCGTTTGATCTCGTCGGTGATGTGGGGCACCACTTGGATGGTCTTGCCCAGATAGTCGCCACGCCGTTCGCGCTCGATGACAGAGAGGTAGATACGCCCCGTGGTGACACTGTTGTCGCGGGTGGTCTCGATGCCTGTGAACCGCTCGTAGTGGCCCAGGTCGAGGTCGGTCTCCATTCCGTCGGCCGTCACGTAGCACTCGCCGTGCTCATAGGGGTTGAGCGTCCCGGGATCGATGTTGATGTAGGGATCGAACTTCTGGATGGTGATCCGATAACCGCGGGCTTGCAGCAGTTTTCCCAGCGATGCCGAAATGATGCCTTTGCCCAATGACGAGGCCACGCCTCCTGTGATAAAGATATATTTCGTTTCCATTTTATGATATATAGAGATGTGAAAACAGAAAAATCCTCCCACCTGCAAAAACAGGAGGGAGGGCACACCTGGATAAGATTAGGGTTGCAGCGTAAAACCGAGAACCAGGTAGGCTTTTTGGGCACATGGGTTGGCCGATACCTGTGCGAAGACAGGGATGCTGAACGAGTCGGTCACACGGATGTCCTTCGTGGCTTTAAGCGACAGGTCGGCCACGGCGAAGCCGGTAGTCCCATAGAAATCGGTAGCGAAAGGCACAGCACCAGCCGTGGCTGTCCAGTCGACACCGCCCAGTTTGAACGGAGCGGAAGCCTCGATGTAACTGCTGTAGGCACGGTCGCCGTCTTTGTTCGCCCCGTCATTGCCGGCAAAGTTGGTAGACCACTGCAGGCTGGCCACTCCGAAGTCGTAGCCGACAGTGGCCTCAAAAACATGGTTCGTCCCGTGGGCGTCGTATTTGAAGTAGCGGTTCTCTGGGTCGAGTCCTGCGTTGAACCAGTAGTCGGTCACACTGACGCTGAAGCCACCTATGGCATAGCCGAGGGTCAGGTCGAACTCTTTGGTATCGGCTGCGTCAGTCAATCCGTAACTGCCCCATGCCGAGAGGCTCAGGCCTTTATAGCCGATGCCGAGTGTGGGCTGGACGGCAGTACTTCCCAGATCCTGACCACGCCAGATGTACTGGTTCACGAAGTCAGCACCGATGGTTGTCTCAACTTTGTCCTGTGCAAGGGCGGTCGCACCAGCGACCAAGCCCATTGCAAATAAAACAATCTTTTTCATATCTAATAAACACTCATAATTCTTAACTCTTAATTGTAACAACTCTCTCCATGCTCGTATATGTCGAGTCCTTCTTCCTCGATACGAGCCTCTACACGCAGGCCACGCAACTTCTTGATGCCATAGAACAGGGCAAAACCACAGACAGCAGCCCAGAGGTCGATAACCAGGATGCCAAAGCATTCGGCACCGAAGAATCCCCAGCCATGACCATAGAAAGCACCATTGCTGGTTGAAAGCAGACCCGTCATCAGCGTGCCCAGAATACCGCAGACGCCATGTACGCTGGAAGCACCAACGGGGTCGTCAATATGAAGTTTATGGTCGATGAACTCGATGGCATAGACCAGCACCAGTCCACAGACCAAGCCGATAACAACGGCTCCGACGGGTGAGACAAGATCACAGCCTGCCGTGATACCCACCAGTCCAGCCAGCACGCCGTTCAGCGTCAGTGACAGAGAGGGCTTACCATACTTGAACCATGTGAGGAACATGGTGGCGATGCCACCGGCAGCAGCAGCCAGGTTCGTTGTCAGGAAGACATGAGAGATGGCCACGCGGTTCACCTCGCCAGAGGCTGCCAACTGCGATCCGGGGTTGAAGCCGAACCAACCCATCCAAAGAATGAAGACGCCCAGTGAGGCCAGTGCCAGGTTATGGCCGGGAATGGCACGGCTCTTGCCGTTCTTGGCATACTTGCCCAGACGGGGACCGAGCGCCATGGCACCAATCAGCGCCAGTACGCCACCAACGCTGTGGACTATGGCCGAGCCGGCAAAGTCGTGGAACACATCACCGAAGACAGACATCATGAATGAATCGGCCGCATCGTTGCAGAGCCAACCTCCGCCCCATGTCCAGTGGCCCTCTATGGGGTAGATGAATAGCGAGATGGCTGCGCTATAGAGCAGATACATAGAGAACTTGGTACGCTCGGCCATAGCACCACTGACGATGGTGGCTGATGTGGCACAGAAGACGGTCTCGAAAATCAGAAAGCCCTCTGTGGGCAGGTCGCCGCTGTAGAAACTCAGGTCGCCCCAGTTGGGGGCGCCAATGAATCCGGCACCATCGCTTCCGAACATAAAGCCGAAGCCGACAAAGAAGAACAACAATGAGCCGAACATGAAGTCGACGAAGTTCTTCATCAGGATGTTGGCCGTGTTCTTGCTGCGTGTAAAGCCAGCCTCACACAGTGCAAAACCAGGCTGCATCCAGAAAACCAACATGGCTGCCAATAGCATCCATACGGTATCGAGTGATAATCCTATTTCGTTCATAATGAATTTGTGTTTGTGTTGAGTGTTGTGTTATCCTTTTTACTTCTTGTCTCTTAATACGGTATCGCCGTTCTCGCCGGTGCGTATCGACCATGTGTCGATCATGTCGCTGACGAAGATACGGCCATCACCAATCTCGCCAGTATGCGCCACCCTCAGAATGACCTTTACCGTCGGTTCGACGAACTGGTCACGGCAGACGATGGTCAGTGCAACGCGCTCAATCACATCCGTCGAGTACTGCACACCACGGTAGATGCGCTCCTCGCGGCTCTGTCCGATGCCATGCACGTTGTGGTACTCAAACCAGTCGATGTCCGACTGCAACAGTGCTTCTTTTACATCCTCGAACTTTGTCTTGCGGATGATTGCTTCAATCCTTTTCATGCTTTTTACCTTTTTAATAATACATCTGTGTCACAACATTCCGAAATGTTTTCGGGTGCAAAGATACGACGTTTTGCAAGAAAATGAAGGAAATTTGCAGCGTTTCGACAAAGAAAATTAAGACGGCATAACAATCCGTTTAAATAGAAAAGTGTTTTCTTTCGATTCGTAAGCAAATTCAATAACTTTACTTCCAAATTAAAACTTCAGGAGAAAAACAAGATTTAAAAAGTCACCAAAATCTTCCGCATTCTTCCTTTTTGTTATAACTTTGCAGCCGAAAAGGAACAAAAAAGAAGAAAAAGATTAGGGTAATATGACAAAATGTAAGATTAACGAGCAAGAAAGAGGCCTTTACCAGAGTGCCTACGAGCATGATGCTTGTGGTGTGGGCATGGTTGTCAATATTCATGGCAACAAGAGCCACGACCTGGTGGACAATGCGCTCCGAGTGCTGGAGAACATGGAGCACCGCGGCGCCGAGACACGCGACAAGACGGGTGACGGTGCGGGCATCATGGTTCAGATTCCCCACGAGTTTATCCTGTTGCAGGGGATTCCCGTTCCTGAGAAGGGGAAGTACGGCACAGGACTGGTATTTCTGCCACGCGACGAACAGGCACAGCAGGAGATCCTCTCCATCATGATAGAAGAGATAGAGCGTGAGGGGCTTCAACTGATGCATCTGCGCACAGTACCCACTAACCCAGAGGTTCTGGGGGCGGCAGCGCGGGAAGTGGAACCTGACATCAAGCAGATTTTCATAACAGGCGTGCCGGATGACAACGTACCCGTGTTCGAGCGTATATTATATAAGGTACGCAAGCGAATAGAAAACCGCATTGCCGACGAGGATTTTTATATTTGCTCACTCTCAAGCAAAAACATCATCTACAAGGGTATGCTGACCAGCGGACAACTGCGTCGCTACTTCCCTGACTTGTCGAACGATTACTTTACAAGCGGACTGGCGCTGGTTCATTCCCGATTCAGCACAAACACATTTCCCAAATGGAAACTGGCCCAGCCCTTCCGCTTGTTGGCACACAACGGCGAGATCAACACCATCCGGGGCAATCGCGGCTGGATGAAGGCCCGCGAGAGCGTGCTCAGCAGCGAGGCACTGGGCGACATCAAGGACCTGCGCCCCATCGTGCAGGACGGCATGAGCGACTCGGCGAGCCTGGACAACGTCTTCGAGTTTCTGATGATGAGCGGCCTGTCGCTGCCGCAGGCAATGGCTATTCTGGTACCAGAGTCGTTCAACGACAAGAATCCCATCTCGGAAGATCTGAAAGCGTTCTACGAATACCACTCCATCTTGATGGAGCCGTGGGATGGTCCGGCAGCCCTGCTGTTCTCTGATGGCCGCTATGCCGGTGGTATGCTCGACCGCAACGGTCTGCGTCCCAGCCGCTACACCATTACCAAACAAGGCATGATGGTGGTGGCCTCTGAGGTGGGTGTGATGGACTTCGAGCCAGGCGACGTGGTATCTAAAGGCCGTCTGCAACCAGGTAAGATTTTGCTCATCGACACGCAGGAAGGCCGCATCTACTACGACGGCGAGATCAAGGAACAACTGGCCAAGGCTCACCCCTACCGCGAATGGCTCAGCGAGAACCGCGTACAGTTGGAGAAACTGAAGAGCGGTCGCCACGTGGAGAACGCGGTGAGCAACCTCGAACAGAAATTGATGACCTTCGGCTATGGCCAGGAGGATATCGACCGTACCATTATCCCGATGGCCACCGCTGGACAGGAGCCCGTGGCTGCCATGGGTAACGACACGCCGCTGGCCGTCATCAGTGACCGCCCGCAGTTGCTGTTCAACTACTTCCGCCAGCAGTTTGCGCAGGTGACGAATCCCGCCATCGATCCCATCCGTGAGGAGTTGGTGATGAGCCTGACGGAGTACATCGGCGCCGTGGGCACGAACATCCTGACGCCCGACGCGTCGAACTGCAAGATGGTGCGCCTGCCGCAGCCGGTGCTGACGAACACGCAACTCGACATACTGTGTAATATAAGGTACAAGGGATTTAAGACGATAAAACTCCCAATGACCTTCAGACCCACCCCCCAGCCCCTCCCTGTGAGGGAGGGGAGTGATTACTCCCAGGCCGGCGAGGTTCTGCGCACGGCTCTCGACAAACTTTGCAAGGATGCCGAGAAAGCCGTGGACGACGGCTACAACTACATCATCCTCACCGATAAAATCGACGAGACAGAACTATCCACTCCCCTCCCTCACAGGGAGGGGCCGGGGGAGGGTCTGTCGGGGTGGTTCTTCATTCCGAGCCTCCTCGCCGTTTCCGCTGTCCATCACTACCTGATCAGCGTCGGTAAGCGCGTCCAGACGGCCCTCATCGTGGAAAGCGGAGAGATTCGCGAGACGATGCACGCTGCCCTGCTCTTAGGCTATGGTGCCTCGGCCCTTTGCCCATATATGACCTTCGCCATCTTGGACGACCTCGTGAAGCGCGGCAAGATTCAGGAGGACTACGCCACGGCCGAGGCCCACTACATCAAGGCCGTGGACAAGGGACTGAAGAAGATCATGTCGAAGATGGGCATCTCGACCATCCGCTCGTACCGCGGCGCGAAGATTTTCGAGAGCATCGGTCTGAGCGAGGACTTGCTGCGCCGCTACTTCGGCACGGAGGTGAGCACCATCGGTGGCATCGGTCTGAAAGAGATTGCAAGGGATGCTATCAGGATGCAACAGACCCACCCCCAACCCCTCCCTGTGAGGGAGGGGAGTGGCTACCTTCCGAACTACGGGCAATTCTCGTGGCGCAAGGATGGTATTAAGCACGCGTGGAATCCGGAAACCATCGCGAAGTTGCAACTGGCCTGCCGCACGGGCAATTACGAACTGTTTAAGGAGTGGTCGAAAATGGTCGATGAGAAAGAATCGCCCATCTTCCTGCGTGACTTCCTCACCTTCAAGAAAGCATCTACTCCCCTCCCTCACAGGGAGGAGCCGGGGGAGGGTCTGGAATCGGTAGAGTCTATCGTCAAACACTTCGTGACGGGTGCCATGTCGTTCGGAGCGCTGAGCATCGAGGCCCATGAGGCACTGGCACTGGCCATGAACAAACTCGGTGCCCGCAGCAACACCGGCGAGGGCGGTGAAGACAACGCCCGCTATCATACCGAGGTGGACGGCGTATCGCTGTCATCGAAGACTAAGCAGATAGCCTCTGGTCGCTTCGGTGTGACGGCCGAGTATCTGGTGAATGCCGAAGAGATTCAGATCAAGGTGGCTCAGGGTGCCAAGCCCGGCGAGGGCGGTCAGTTGCCCGGCTTCAAGGTGAACGACATCATCGCCAAGACGCGCAACGCCATACCCGGCATCAGCCTCATCTCGCCCCCACCCCATCATGACATCTACTCGATCGAGGACCTGGCACAACTTATCTTCGACCTGAAGAATATCAACCCGACCGCCGCCGTCAGCGTGAAACTGGTAGCCGAGAGTGGCGTAGGCACCATCGCCGCGGGTGTGGCCAAGGCGAAGGCCGACCTCATCGTCATCAGTGGTGCTGAGGGTGGCACAGGTGCCAGTCCGGCTTCGAGCATGCGCTTTGCAGGCATCTCGCCGGAGATTGGTCTGGCTGAGACTCAGCAGACACTGGTCATCAACGGCCTGCGAAATCAGGTGCGCCTACAGACCGACGGACAACTGAAGACAGCCAAAGACGTCATCATCATGGCGATGCTCGGCGCCGACGAGTTCTCGTTTGGCACGCTGCCGCTCATCGTGCTGGGCTGCGTGATGATGCGCAAATGCAACACCAACACCTGTCCGATGGGCGTGGCCACTCAGAATCCTGAACTGCGCAAGCACTTCGAAGGCCGTGCCGACTACGTGGTCAACTACTTCACCTTCCTGGCTCAGCAGGTACGCGAATACCTCGCAGAAATCGGCGTCCATAGCCTGAAGGAAATCATAGGCCACACGGAAATGATAGAGGTGAAGGCCTCCCCAAGCCCCTCCAAAGGAGGGGATGTTATGATACATAATAACACTAACATCGCAACCTCTTCAAGTAACCAAACACCCCCTCCTTTGGAGGGGCTTGGGGAGGCCAAGTGGGCCACCATCGACTTCGCCCGACTGCTCCACAAGCCAGAAACGGACAAGGCCCTCTACTGGGACCGTGGTGCTTTCACCAAGGTGAGCGACGTGAAGGACGAAGAGATTATCCGCGCCGCCGAAAAGGCCATCGACAATCAAGAAGAGGTGACTCTCGACTACGCCATCAAGAACACCGACCGCGCCGTGACTACCATGTTGAGCGGCGTCATCGCTAAGAAATACGGCGAGGCCGGCCTGCCCGACGGCACCATCAACATCAAGTTCAAGGGTTCTGCCGGTCAGTCGTTTGGTGCATTTGCCGTCCGCGGCCTGAACCTCAAACTGGAGGGCGAGTGCAACGACTACTTCGGCAAGGGCCTCAGCGGCGGTCGCATCAGCATTCTGCCGCCAACACGTAGTGATGAGGACTTCCGTGCTGAGGACAACATCATAGCCGGCAACACCGGTCTCTACGGTGCCACCTCCGGCGAACTCTACATCAATGGTAAGGTGGGCGAGCGTTTCGGCGTGCGTAACAGTGGTGCCATTGCCGTTATCGAGGGCGCCGGCGACCACTGCTGCGAATACATGACAGGCGGTCGTGTGGTGGTGCTCGGCGAGACCGGCCGCAACTTCGCCGCAGGCATGTCGGGCGGCGTGGCCTATGTGTGGGACAAGAAACACACCTTCGACTACTTCTGCAACATGGACATGGTGGAGATCAACCTCGTGGAGGACAGCGTCAGCCGCAAGGAACTGCACGAACTCATTCGCCAGCACTACCTCTACACAGGCTCGAAACTGGCCCGCACGATGCTCGACGACTGGCCGCACTACGTGGACGACTTCATCCAGGTGGTACCCATCGAATACAAGCGCGTGCTGCAGGAGGAACAGTTCAAGAAGTTGCAAAGCAAGATTGCAGACATCCAACGCGACTATTAATGTTCAATCTTCAATTTTCAATCTTCAATATACAAAATGGGAAATCCGAAAGCATTTCTGGAGATACACCGACAGGAGGCCGGGTATCGTCCGATACACGATAGAATACACGACTTCGGCGAGGTGGAGCAGACGCTGAACACCCGTGAACGGAAGTTGCAGGCAAGCCGGTGCATGGACTGCGGCGTACCCTTCTGCCACTGGGCCTGTCCGCTGGGCAACAAGGCGCCCGAGTGGAACGATGCCCTGTATAAAGGCGAGTGGGAACAGGCCTATCGACTGCTCAACAGCACCAACCCCTTCCCCGAGTTTACAGGCCGCATCTGTCCGGCATTGTGCGAAAAGGCCTGCGTGCTGAACCGCTTCAACCACGAACCGACCACCAACCGCGAAGACGAGGCAGCCATCACCGAGGCGGCCTTCCGCGAGGGCTACATCACGGCCCGTACCAACATCGTTCGTAATGGAAAGAAGGTGGCCGTCATTGGTGCCGGCCCTGCCGGTCTGGCCACCGCCAACGCCCTTAACCTGATGGGCTACACGGTGACGGTCTTTGAGAAGAACGAAGCCGCCGGCGGTCTGCTGCGCTACGGCATCCCTAACTTCAAACTGAACAAGGCGATCATCGACCGCCGCATCAAGTTGCTGGAAGAGGAAGGCATCGAGTTCCGCTATGGCGAGGCCGTTGAGTGTGCTGCGATATTATCGCAGCTTACGGAACAGAACTCCGCCATCGTCCTCGCCACCGGCACGCCCACGGCACGTGACCTCAAGGCCCCCGGCCGCGAACTGAAGGGCGTCCACTTCGCCCTCGAACTGCTCTCTCAGCAGAACCGCGTGCTGGCCGGGATGGAATTTTCGAAGGATGAACGCATCACCGCCAAGGGTAAGGACGTGCTGGTCATCGGTGGTGGTGACACCGGCTCTGACTGCATCGGTACGGCCCATCGCCAAGGCTGCAAGAGCGTCACTCAGATCGAGATTATGCCACGCCCCGTAGAAGGTCCAGAAGACCCGCAGAACCCTTGGCCTAACTGGCCCCGCACGCTGAAGACGACAAGCAGCCACGAAGAGGGCTGCACCCGCCGCTGGAACATCAACACACTGGAGTTCCTCGGCAAGGACGGCAAACTGACGGGCGTAAAAGTCCAGGAGATCGACTGGAAGCCCAACCCAGAAGGCGGGCGTCCACTGATGGTCGAGAAGGGACAGCCTGAGATTATCAAAGCCGAACTCGTCCTGCTGGCCATGGGATTCCTGAAGCCGGAACATCCGCAGTACCCTGAGAATGTCTTTGTCTGCGGCGATGCCGCCAACGGCGCCTCACTCGTCGTTCGTGCGATGGCCAGTGGCATCGAGACGGCGAAGAGAGTCGATGACTTTTTGAAAAGGTAAAAAGGTAAAAAAGTAAGATGAGCAAGATACGATTCACCAAGATGCACGGTGCGGGCAATGACTACATCTACGTCAACACGATGGAACAGCCCGTGGAGAACCCCGCTGCGGCAGCCATCCGCTGGAGCGACCGCCATAAGGGCATCGGCTCTGATGGCCTGGTGCTGATAGGCCAGTCGCCCATCCCGGAGGCCGACTTCACGATGCGCATCTTCAATGCCGACGGCTCAGAGGCCATGATGTGCGGCAACGCCAGCCGCTGCATCGGCAAGTATGTCTACGAGCGTGGTCTGACCAACCAGGAGGAGGTGCGTCTGTTGACCCTCTCGGGCATCAAGACACTTCGTTTGCACGTGGTAGACAATATTGTGGACCGTGTGTCCGTTGATATGTTAGAGCCGGTGCTGGACGACGAGACGCTCTTCCTGCCCCACTATGGTCTGACGCAGGGCACGTTTGTCTCGATGGGCAATCCCCACTATGTCATCTTCACCGACGATGTGGACCAGGTGGCTGAAATGGGGCGCGTGCTGGAGCAGCATCCTGCCTTCCCTCAGCGCTGCAACATCGAGTTTGCCAGAATACTGGAGGACGGCAGCATCCGCGTCCGGGTATGGGAACGCGGCAGTGGCATCACCCAGGCCTGCGGCACCGGTGCCTGTGCCACGGCCGTCGCCGCTTGCCTCTGCAAGAAGGCGGGACGCAAAAGCACGATTGTGATGGACGGCGGTACGCTCGACATCGAGTGGCGGGAGTCCGATGGTCATGTTTACATGACTGGTCCTGCCGCCTTCGTCTTTGATGGCGAAATCGAAATATAATTATCAATTACAAAAGAATATGGCATTAGTAAACGATCATTTCCTTAAACTGCCGAACAACTACCTGTTCGCCGACATTGCCAAGAAGGTCAATGCCTTCCGGGTGATGCACCCCAAGGCCGACGTCATCTCGCTGGGCATAGGCGACGTCACCCAGCCGCTCTGTCCTGCCGTCACCGAGGCCATGCACCGCGCCGTCGACGAGATGGGGACCACCAGCGGATTCCGCGGCTACGGCCCCGAGCAGGGCTACGACTTCCTGCGCGAGGCTATCCTGAAGAACGATTTCCTGCCCCGCGGCATCCACCTCGACATCGACGAGATCTTCATCAACGATGGTGCCAAGAGCGACACGGGCAACATCCAGGAACTCATCCGCTGGGACAACTCGATAGGCGTCACCGACCCCATCTACCCCGTCTACATCGACTCGAACGTGATGATAGGCCGTGCCGGCATACAGCAGGATGGCCGCTGGTCGAACGTCATCTACCTGCCCTGCACGGCAGAGAACGGCTTCGTGCCGGCCTTGCCCGACCGACGGGTAGACGTCATCTACCTCTGCTATCCCAACAACCCGACAGGCACGGTGATCAGTAAGGCAGAACTGCGCAAGTGGGTGAACTATGCCCTGAAGAACGACACGCTCATCTTCTACGATGCCGCCTATCAGGCCTACATCCAGGATCCTGACATTCCGCGCAGCATCTACGAGATACGGGGTGCCCGAAAGTGTGCCATCGAGTTCCACTCGTTCTCGAAGACGGCAGGTTTCACCGGTGTGCGCTGTGGCTACACCATCGTGCCCAAGGACCTGACGGCAGCCACCCTGACCGGCGAGCGCATCCCACTGAACCCGCTGTGGAACCGCAGGCAGTCCACCAAGTTCAATGGGACGAGTTACATCTCGCAGCGTGCTGCCGAGGCCGTCTATACCCCAGAGGGGAAAGAGCAGGTGGCTGCCACCATCGGTTACTATATGCGGAACGCCCGTAAGATGCTGGACACCTTCCGCAGCCTCGGCTACGAGGTCTATGGCGGCGAGAACGCCCCATACATCTGGATGAAGACGCCCAACGGCACGCCATCGTGGCAGTTCTTCGAGGAACTGCTCTACGGTGCCAACGTGGTCTGCACCCCCGGCGTCGGCTTTGGTCCCAGCGGCGAGGGCTATGTCCGCTTCACGGCCTTCGGCAGTCACGAGCAGACCGAAGAGGCTTTACAACGAATAGAGAATTGGAATAAATAGGTATTATTAACACAGACACAAATTGATTATGGAAGCATTAAGATTTCAGGTTGTCGGCGAGGCTTTCAAGAAGAAGCCGCTCGACGTAAAAGCACCCGTTGAGAGACCTTGTGAGTATTTCGGCAAGAAGGTCTTCAACCGCGAGAAGATGTACAAGTATCTGCCGAAGGACGTCTATGAGAAGATGATCGACGTCATCGACAATGGTGCCCGCCTCGATCGTCAGGTGGCCGATGCCGTGGCTGCTGGCATGAAGCAGTGGGCTACGGAGAATGGCGTCACACACTACACCCACTGGTTCCAGCCCCTGACCGAAGGCACTGCCGAGAAGCACGACTCGTTTATCGAGCACGACGGCAAGGGCGGCATGGTAGAGGAGTTCAGTGGCAAGTTGCTCGTGCAGCAGGAGCCCGACGCCTCGTCGTTCCCCTCTGGCGGCATCCGCTCTACCTTCGAGGCCCGCGGCTACTCGGCTTGGGACCCCACAAGCCCCGTCTTCATCATCGACGACACGCTCTGCATCCCCACCGTCTTTATCTCTTATAGCGGTGAGGCACTCGACTATAAGGCTCCGCTGTTGCGCGCCCTCCATGCCGTGAACGTGGCCGCTACGGATGTCTGCCACTACTTCGACCCCGCCGTGAAGAAGGTGACAAGCAATCTCGGCTGGGAGCAGGAGTACTTCCTCGTCGACGAGGGACTCTATGCCGCCCGTCCTGACCTGCTGCTCACGGGCCGCACGCTGATGGGCCACGACTCGGCCAAGAACCAGCAGATGGACGACCACTACTTCGGCGCCATCCCCGAGCGCGTGGCCGCCTTCATGAAGGAACTGGAGATTGTCGCCCTCGAACTGGGCATCCCCTGCAAGACACGCCACAACGAGGTGGCCCCCAACCAGTTTGAGTTGGCACCTATCTTCGAGGAGACCAACCTGGCCGTCGACCACAACATGCTGCTGATGTCGGTCATGAAGCGCGTGGCCCGCAAGCACGGCTTCCGTGTGCTGCTCCACGAAAAGCCCTTCGCAGGCATCAACGGTAGCGGCAAGCACAACAACTGGAGTCTGTCGACCGACAATGGCGTACTGCTCCACGCCCCCGGCAAGAACGCTGAAGGCAACCTGCGCTTCGCTGTGTTTATCGTGGAGACACTGATGGGCGTCTATCGCCACAACGGTCTGCTGAAGGCCTCCATCATGTCGGCCACCAACGCCCACCGTCTGGGTGCCAACGAGGCTCCTCCCGCCATCATCTCGTCGTTCCTGGGCAAGCAACTCAGCGAACTGCTCGACCACATTGAGAAGGCCGACGTGGAGGATATGCTCGCCATGGCTGGCAAGCAGGGCCTGAAGATGGACATCCCCGAGATTCCTGAACTCTTCATCGACAATACCGACCGCAACCGCACCAGTCCATTTGCCTTCACCGGCAACCGCTTCGAGTTCCGTGCCGTAGGCTCTGAGGCCAACTGTGCCAGTGCCATGATTGCCCTGAACAGTGCCGTGGCCGAAGCCTTGGTCGACTTCAAGAAGCGTGTCGACGCTCGCATACCCGAGTTTGAGAAGAAACTTGCCGGTACCGGTCACACGGCCAAGTTCCATGCCATCATCGATGTGCTCCGCGAGGACATCAAGACCTGCAAGCCCATCCGCTTCGACGGCAACGGCTACAGCGACGAGTGGGTGGCTGAAGCCGAGAAGCGCGGGCTGGACGTCGAGAAGTCGTGCCCGAAGATCTTCGAGCGCTACCTCGACACAGAGAGCATCCAGATGTTCGAGAGCCTCGGCGTGATGACGAAGAAGGAACTCGAGGCCCGTAACGAGGTGAAGTGGGAGACCTACACGAAGAAGATTCAGATCGAGGCCCGCGTCTTAGGCGACCTCTCGATGAACCACATCATCCCCGTGGCCACCCGCTACCAGAGTGCCCTGCTGAAGAACGTGGAGAACATCTCGACCATCTTCCCCATCGACAAGGCCGAGAAACTCAACGCTCGCAACATCAAGATTATCGAGGAGATAGCCGAGCGCACCACTGCCATCGAAAAAGGCGTGGAAGACCTGGTCAACGCCCGCAAACTGGCCAACAAGATAGAGGACGAGCACGAGAAGGCCATCGCCTACCACGACAAGGTGGAGCCGAAACTCGACGACATTCGCTACCAGATCGACAAACTCGAACTGATCGTCGACGACTCGCTCTGGCCGCTGCCCAAGTACCGCGAACTGCTGTTCATCCGCTAATCGAGGACACCAAAAAAGAGGGTCTGAACCGCCAAAACGATTCAGACCCTCTTCATGTCTCTGTCAGATGCGTTATCCGATT
Source organism: Prevotella sp. (assembly GCA_017483805.1). Taxonomy (GTDB): domain Bacteria; phylum Bacteroidota; class Bacteroidia; order Bacteroidales; family Bacteroidaceae; genus Prevotella. The sequence goes on along the minus strand of JAFUUL010000049.1, from coordinate 11,966 downwards.
TCAATCTGACGGCTCACCTTGACCTTCTCTTCGACGATCTTCGGCAGTTCTACGGTCAGCACGCCGTGCTCCACCTTGGCCTTGATGTCCTCCTTCTTCACATCGTCAGGCAGGAGCAGCGTCTGTTCGAACTTCGAGTACGAGAACTCGCGGCGCAGGTAGCGGGTCGACTTATCCTCATCCTTTTGCTCCTGCTTGCTCTCCATCTTGATGATCAGGTTACCCTCGTCGTTGATGTGAACATTGAAGTCCTCCTTCTTCATGCCCGGAGCGGCCAACTCTACGATGTAGGCCTTGTCGTTCTCTTTTACGTTGATGGCCGGTGCGGTGGCATTGGCCTTCGGCATAAACTCGGTGTCAAAGAAATCGTTGAAAACACTGGGCAGCCATGCTGCGTTACGTCTCATCATTGGTGTCATAATTTTGTCCTCCTAATTACTTTTATTTGGTTGTTAATGTTTATTTTCTCTTGAGTTCCTTTCGGTGCTCGCTTAGAGTAATGCAACATCAATGCCAACACACTTCAGTCAGACAAAATGACACAAACGACAGACAAAATGACACAACCACTTATCACTTATCATTAATCACTTATCACTTATCACTTCTCACTTACAACTTCCCCCGGCAGCGGCCAGCACTCTGAGGGCTGATGCATGCGCTGCATAGCCTCATCGAAGAGTTGCACCATCTCGGGATACTGGTCGGCCAGGTTATGACGCTCCTCGGGGTCCTCCCGCAGGTTGTACAGTTCCAGCGGGGCGTTGCGCTTGATGGTCACGCACTTCCAGTCGCCCAGTCGGGCGGCGCGCTGCTTGCCGGTGAACTCCCAGTAGAGCATACGGTGGTCGGTGTCGACGGGCTGACCGTAGAATAGCGGTAGGATATTCATGCCGTTGATGCCCTGAGGCAGATGCTGCTCGCCGCGGGCCAAGGCGGCCAGCGTGGGCATCACGTCGGGGAAGTAGATCAGGTTCTGCAGTTTCTGCACCGGCACGCGGCCCGGCTGGTTGACAATCATCGGCACGCGGATGCCACCCTCATAGAGTTGGCCCTTGCGACCGTGGAAGCCGGCGTTGCAGTTCAGTTCCTCTATCGGTGCCTGCACGGCTGCCCCGTTGTCACTGGCAAAGATGACGAGGGTGTTTTCGCGCAGCCCCTCGCGCTCCAGATAGTCCAGCAGCCTGCCGATGGCGCGGTCCATGTGGGTGATGAGCGAGGCATAGCGCTTGGTGTTCATCGACCACTCCTCCTGTCCGTCGTACCACGAGGTCTCGTCTATGATATAGGGTTCGTGCGGGGCGTCGTAGGCCAGATAGAGGAAGAAGGGGTTCTTCTTGTTGCGCCCTATGAAGGCGATGGCATCGTCGGTGGAGATGTCGGTGTTGTGGCGCACGTGGGCATCGTGGGCATTCTCCTCGATGGTGGTCAGCGAGTCGCCGCTAAAGCGATAGTAGGGATAGTAGTAGGGCGAGTTGGAATGGACGGTAGAGATGGTCCATCCGTAGAACTCATGAAAGCCGCGGTGGTTGGGCGATGCCGTGGGGTCGTAGCCGTCCAGGTGCCACTTGTTCACCAGACACGTGCGATAGCCTGCAGCACTGAGCACGGTGGCTATGGTGGTGTCGGTGGGCATCAGGTTGGTACGACGGATGTAGGTGGTGTCGCCATTGGCGTTGATCTTCACGCCACGTATGCCGCCCACGGGACACTGGTTGTCCCTGATGCGGGTGTTGCCCGAATGACGGCCCGTCATCAGCGAACAGCGCGACGGACTGCTGATGCCACTGCCGGCATAGCACTGCGTGAAAGTGGTACCCGTTCGCGACAGTTCATCGATATTGGGTGTCTTCACGTGCTTCGACCCGAAACACGACAGGTCGCCATAGCCCATGTCGTCGGCCAGGATAAACACGATGTTCGGCCTGTCGGGCGTGGCCTCCTGAGCCTGCGCCCCAACTGTCGGCACGACGCCCGTCAGTGCCAATATGCCATTCACATAGATCTTTCTCTTTTCCATATTCACTAATCACTCATCACTTATCACTTTCATAAAGGAGTCCACGTGCTCAAAATACATCTTGTAGCCCTCGCACAGGCACTGCCGGTTGCGCGGACACTCGCCATGACAGGCGAACAGCCAGCGACAGTCCTTGCACGTCTGCGGCAGGCCGTCCGTTTTCTGCCGGGCAAACGCCCGCTGCTGCTCGCTGTGCATCATCTCGTAGAGCGTCTGCTGCCGCAGGTTGCCCAGATAGTTCTGCGGAAACACGAAGTGGTCGCAACTGTAGACGTCGCCGTTCCACTCCACCGCGCCCACATGGCCGCACAGGTCCGACATGGCACACATGCCCGGCGTCACGCCCAGATAGTTGGCCAGCGTGGCTTCGAAAATATTGACGTAATACTCGCCCACATCCTCCCGTTCCCACTCGTCGAACACCCGACAGAGGAACCGCCCCCATGCCTCAGCGTCAACGTGCCCCGGCTCCGGCGGACCGACGGGCGTAAACTGGATATACTTGCACTCGATGCTCCTGAAGAACCGATAGACAGCCTCAGGCTCCTCCACGCTGACGGTATTCACCGTGGCCAGCGCGTTCCACATCACGCCGTACTTCTCCAGCAGTTCGATGCCGTGCATCACCTGGCGGAACGTAGGGTCGCCGTTGCGATTCTTCCTGTAGGCATCGTGCAGATGTTCCGGCCCGTCGATGCTGATGCCTATCAGCCAGCCATTGTCACGAAAGAACCGGCACCAGTCGTCGGTAAGCAGTGTGCCGTTGGTCTGCAGACAGTTGTCCACGTGCCGCCCTTCGGAATAGCGATGCTGCAGTCGCATCGCCTTCTCGTAGAATGCCATCGGCTGCAACAGCGGCTCACCGCCATGCCAGGTGAAGAGCACCTCCGTGTTCGTCTGGCTCTCCAGATACTGCTGCACAAACCGCTCCAGCACCTCGTCGCTCATCATCATCCGCCCCACCCCACCATAGAGTTTCGCCTTCTCCAGATAGTAGCAATACCCGCACGCCAGATTGCAGGTCGAGCCTACCGACTTGGCCATCATATAGAACGGACGGGCGAAAGGAGCAATTACGGCCATAGAGATCTATTTGATTATACTTGTGTACGCTGATAAGTTGCCATATTCATTATTCTAAGTCGATATCTCGCTACAAAGTTACGAAATAAGTGAGAGAAAAAGAAAGAAAATCGCGATTTTCTTTCTTTTTCCGAACGAAAAGCAAGTTCGGCGAAGCCAATGTTACGAAATCTTTTCGAGAATAAAACAACATACCACAAATTTACACATTATTTAAGACAGGATTCTTTTCGCTTCCGAACAAAAAGCCTCCAAGCGATGGGTTTGAAGCCTCCAATCACCTCGTTTGGAGGCTTCAAACTCCCCGTTTGGAGGCTCCAAACCAGCACCCGTCACCTTCGGGTCGTTCCGATGCTATTTTCGGGCGAAAACTATGCCACTTTGCGGTCGTTCCGATGGGACTTTACCCCAGTAAACTGCCATACCTTTCTGCCTAACTTGCCGTACCTTCCCGCCTGACCCGATATGTCTTCTCGTCTGAAGACGATACTGGAGCAAAACATCTCTTCGCAGAATCCCTTCAACACCTCACCCGCCTTATTCCCTTTTCACAAAGGCATTTCAGGGGTGTCGGGTGAGGAGTTGATAGCCAATCATTCAAAGTAAGCAGCCCTGCATCTGGCATCTCAATCTTTATCTTCTCTACTTCGTTTGCCTATTATGCTGTTATTCCTCTTCGAATGGATAGACGAGGCGAACGGGCTTCTTATTCCACTGGGAACTACTGTAAACGCCACCGCCATTATTCGTGAGATAATAATAGTATCCATTACCGCTACCAGTATCTTTGCTACAAGTCCATGAGCCATTTAACACTTTTCCCCCAAATGCAGTTAACGCATTATTAACCACTGACCAACGGGCACTAATACCTCTTGCCTGATTATAATTGGGAAGATTTACACCATAGTATTCGACTGCATTCTCTGCATACAAATCATCCACTCCTTCGTTCTGTAATGCAAGTATAAATCTATTTTTTTCAGAATCCTGTAAGACAACACCAATTTTTTCATAGGCCGATTTGTCCACAATAAATGTCCATTCCTCCATTGAGAAATATTCCATGCTGTTCCCCTTTCTTGCTGCTAAATGATACTCCAAAGGGTCTCGCCACACAACGGGGGCAACGCTTTCAACAGAGGTCACGAGGCGAACGGGCCTCTTATTCCCCTGGGAACTACTGTAAACGCCACCGCCATTATTCGAAAGATAATAATAGATATCTCCACTACTATATGATGTATCTTTGCTACAGGTCCATGAGCCATTTAACATTTTTCCACCAAACGCGGTTAGCGCATTATTAACCACTGACCAACGAGCACTAAGAACCTTAGCCTGTGAAATATTAGGCAACCGTTCACCATAAAATGTTATGGCATAATCACCATAGACATTATCTATAGGCTCATCCTCCAACGCAACGACAAACTGCTGCCCGCCGAAACTGATGGTCAAGCCCTCAATGGTTGCACGGCTGAGATTGGCTTTTGCGTACTCCTCCTGAGTGAGAAAATATCTGACGCCATCCCAGACAACAGCCAATGTCAAGTCTTGCGGCTGGGTAGAGTAGAGCGTAGGATCATTGTTTTTCTTGTTATCATCGTCTCCACTATTATCACTACCAGTAGACTGACAAAGCGTATTAATAAACGACTTAGCATTGCTCTTGGCCGTAGGGAACTGCGAGCCGAGTGAACTGGAACAGTCGAGCACCAGCATGATGACCGCAGAACTCTTTTCATTGACCACATCAGGCTGTTCGTCGGGGTCAAACTCAGAGTTGATTTGCCATGAAGAGGCCGAGGTAAAATACCACTCATCGATGTATTCCTTGGAGAGCAGTTTGTTGTCATCGGTATGAATGCCATCGAAAGTAAATGTCACGAAGATACCATCAGTGACCCCCATAATGGTCGTTCCCGATGTACTGGTCATGCCGTGATACTCCACATCTGTCAAGGAGCGGTCGCGCAAGTTGAAGGTACCCTCGATGTAGGTGTTGGAGAGTCCTGCCGACGAGACATTGTCGAAAGTAAAGCGAATGCGAGTGCCGTTGGAGATGCCAGGTATTTTCAACGTGACCGTCTGTATGTAAGTGGAGCGGTTCAACTGCTCGGCTATCTCCTGAAACTTAGCATTCACCTCTGCCATATTCGACACCTCCGTAGCGTTAGCGTCAGAAGAGGCCAGCAACTTCAGCGTTGAACGGAATTTGGCTATATCATCAGCCGAAGTGACATCACTGCCACGCAAGCCAATAGAGAATGCTGTCATATTCTGCCCTGCAACGGTCTCAGAAGTAATCCTGCTCTTAATAGCGGCCAGGAAGTCGTCATCGATATCATAGCGGCTGTCTATCATCAGCGAACCTTGGTCAAGTCCATCTGTGAATGTTACCAAAGCGACCGTCGACAGATCCGCAGGAAGAGATACCGACTGTAGGGCGTTGATAGCCTGGTCGACAGAATAACAGAGCACAGTGCCGTTTTTCATGGTCATGCCCTCAATAAAGTCCTCATAGGTGGTCTTTGTCTGCTGATTGAGCAAAGCGATAGGCTGGGTGTAGAGTGCCTGATTGAAACTCATCACCCCCAGATATATCCCGCTTTCCTGTTCCGATGTTGTCATTGTCACGATGGCGGGTGTCTCGCTGAGGCTACTCTCATGTCCGCCAGCCTTTGCCTTTACCTTATAATAATTTGTGCCGGCAATAGGCGCATTGTCTACATAGCGGTTGGTGTTAACATTGACGGCCAGCGTGGTATACACCTTGTCATCAGCAGAGCGACATACATCAAAGGTAGCATCTGGCACAGCGTTCCAAGTCAACACGACACTCCGTCCCTCGACAGAGGCGACAAGACCAGTCGGCGCATCCATGACTTCGTCGATTACGATAGAGTCAATTTGCTCAACGGGGTATGACTGCACCACATTGCCATTTTGCAAGATGCGCACCATGCGGTTCTGTGCATTCAGATTGCCCATAAACGATGAGGCCGTCAGGGCTAAAAGAAGAAACAGTTTTTTCATATTCATAAGTATTTAACGTATAACAATCTTTATGGACTGACTTTGGGAAAGGCCCGAAATCAAGTTAACAATATAGATGCCAGAAGGCATATCGCCGACGAAATAGGAGGTCTGCCCTTCTGTAATCAGAATAGACCTAACCAACATGCCATCCATCGCATACAGCCTTAAGACGCCCTGTTTGGCCGATGTCAACACTGCTCGCGCTAAGAAGTCGTAAAACAAGCATTCCAGCAGAGCACTCTCTGAAACCATGATACTGCTGGGGAGTGGCTGTGACTCAAAAGTGAACTTGCAGACATTTGTGAAAGGACATACAGATGGCTCTCCGCCATCACGCAAGTGTATCTCTACACCAGTTGAAGAAAAAGTCAACTTCCTAACCTGCTCAATCTCCCAAGAGTTGTCCTGCTGCTTGTCGTTAGAATACAAGCACAGGTAGTTCCGTTGCGCACAAGCCACACTGGCAACACAAAGCAAGACTATACTTAGCAACCAGGTCTGGGGTAAATTTAGTTTCATCATTCTCTCATTTTTTTGCCTCCTGCACTCCCAGCGTTCAGCATTATGTTTTCAAGTTAGTAGTATGGAAACAAAAAGGCATGGGAGATTCTTACATTTCGCCCATTCCTGTGCTCAGGCCTTCGCATTGCCCCTTCCCAAGAATAAGCAACGCAAGACAGCCCACGCCGAGTGCAGTTATATACAACCTCCAGCCACCATACCTAATAAATATATGGCAGATACCGGGAACATATAATTCACCCATTGCGGCGTTCTTTGTTGCATCACTTCTGTGGGAAGATTCAAAGTTGCGAAGTTTGAACACACAGAATGTAACGTCCGTAAACGCCTTTCCCTCTCAGCCTAGCCCTACAAACGGCTCCGTCGGCCTAATGAGGAAGTCCATCGATGTCTGTTTGACCCGTCTGTCGCAGAAAAACGGCATACTAAGTCGAGTGCAAAGATAAAAAGAATTTGTGATATCGCCAAAGAAATCAGAAGAAATCTCTCAAAACATTTAGCAAACGGTATAGCAAACTGCGCCAGAAAATCTTTGCACAGGACATAATACGCTTTGACGCGCCTCATAAGTGCTTTTTCTACTTAACCCAGATATGCTGCACCTGGCGCACCCCAAGCACCCAGAAGACGTGTTGTCATTGTGGAATTTGCCTCCTTTTTATTTGTTTATTCAGATTTTATTAGTACTTTTGCAGCACGAACAATTAACAATGCGGAACAATGACCCAACTATCAGAAAAAGAACATCAGATGCAGATGAGCGATATGAAAGCCTTCGATGAGCAGATGCCTTGCATAGGAATCTTCTGGTATGCTCCAGAGGATCACGCCCTCTTTGGTGTACGAAAGAAAGAGATAACCCCAAAGATGGTAGAAGATGCTGCCGACAAGGGATTACCTTTCATCAACTATCCTCATCTGCACAGACAGGTCTGGGCCAAAGAGTATTTCAAGGCCCAGGCCAAACATGAGGACACAAAATTCAAAGGTGACTACACGCAGATTCCTCGTGGCCGAGTTGCCTGGAACATTGACAAATTCATTGTACTTGTCGGCCATTGGGCTGAGCCGGTGTTCGACGAACTTACAACTCTTATAGAAGAAGAGTTCTCTCTTCCCTATTTTGAGTTTGTGTATGATGAGCACTGGGACCTAGGCCATGGATGGTCAGGAGACATGTAAATATAGTATTTGCATTTTCCGTTATCTGCCTTTTACAAAATAGACTATCGACTACTGAATTGTAAGGAAAGTGGAGGAAATTTTCCCGATTACGGTGATATTCTGATAACTCCCAGAGATATTTTTCTATCTATGGGAGATATTTTCATAACTCGGCGGCTGATTTGGGTGCCCAGGGTGCCTGGGGTGGGTGCTGTTTTTATAACCTAGTAGTTGGCCGCGCCCGCGTGTGACAAAGCGGTATTTATGCCAAAACAGCCTTCAGCACGCGGACGGCCTCTTCTACCGTTGGCACATCGGTGACGACCATTGAGCGCTTGCCCTGCTGTTCGCGCAGATTGCAGCGGCGGACGTTGTTGCCGATGTACTCCAGGATGCGGCCGAAGGCCTCGCTCTTTCGTGGACGTTTTTATGACTTAACTAAGACTTCTGTTGTTTATGTCCTGGTTCCGCCTTGTCTCAGTTCCGGCATATTGATGCGGATGTCGCAATCCACTACGAAGATGGTGTCTGTTTTGTTAGAGCGGATGACATTCTCGTCGTGCATGTCGCTCAGATTTCGCTCCTTGTTGCTTGTTCTGCTCTCGCTTAATCGAAACATTCTGCGTACGTATCCAGTTTTATTTCTATTTTTCCTCTCCATCCGGCAGATGCGGCGCGTCTCCTTCCGTGCCTCTCGCCAGCGGGGGAAATAGCGATCCATCAGGGCGTAGAAACGGGGATTGTGGCTGGGCTCAAACTGGTGACAGATGCAGATTCATAACACACCGTTTCCGATGAATCCCAGCAGAAGCAAGAGTAGTGCCCCTATCGTATAGACAAGAGCGCTACGCCAGTTCTGTTCTTCCTCATCGGGTGGTGAGAAATTGAAGGGATTGTCGATCATATAACAGGAATTAACTGATACCACCGCTTAAATAATTCTTGGTCAGTTCGTGCTGAGGATGATTGAAGATGTCCTTCGCATCACCCTGTTCTATAACTTCACCTAAGTACATAAAGATGACGTGGTCGGCAATGCGCTGCGCCTGACGCAGAGTGTGGGTAACCATCACGATGCTGTAGTCTTGCTTCAGTTTGACGAAGAGATCTTCGACGGTCTTGCTCGAAATAGGATCGAGGGCACTGGTCGACTCGTCGGCCAGCAGATAACTGGGCTCCACAGCCAGCGAACGTGCCAGACAGAGGCGCTGCTGCTGTCCGCCAGAGAGTTTGTTGGCGGGAGTATGAAGACGGTCTTTCACCTCATTCCACAGGCCGACAGCCTCCAGATAGTGCTGCACCACGAGGTCGAGTTTGCGTTTGCCACGCACGCCGTGGATGCGACATCCGTAGGCAATGTTGTCGTAGATGCTCATGGGCAGCGGGCAGGGACGCTGTGGCACCAGGCCTATGTTGCGGCGCAGTTCCGTCATCTGACTGGGACCTGCGGCGATGATGTCCTGCTTGCCGAGGTTCACCTCGCCGTCAATCTTCACACCTTCGATGGAGTCTACAAGGCGGTTGAAGGTGCGCAACAGCGTAGTCTTGCCACAGCCTGACGGGCCAATGATGCACGTAATCTTATTTTGCGGAATCTCTACGTTGACATCTTTCAGGATGTGGGCCTTGCCGATATGGATGTTCAGATTATGCGTAGCCAGATGGGTGTCCTCCAAGCGGGGGAACTTACGGTCGACGATGAATGGCACATGTACCGTCCAAGGGATATGCTGGCTGATGCTGCTGCCAAGCACTTGCGGAATGCTGATTGAAAAACTCATGTCTTTAACTGCTTGTTTTTATGTTAGTTTCTGTGGGTGCAAAGGTACAGCGATTATTTGACTTGTGCAATACCTTTTGAATAGTAAATTATATACCTTTAGTTTGGTATCATATTTTGTTGCGCGAGAAGCGATTCATGATGAAGCGTCCGCTCAACGAGAGGGTGAGCACGATGGCCGTCAGCACCACGGCAGCGGCGTAAGCACGGTCCTGCACCTCCAACTGGGGCGCACTCAACTGGAAGAACACACTCAGCGGCAGCGAGGCTGTCTGCTGTGTCAGGCTGGTCGGAATGGAGTCGCTGAATCCCGCCGTGAACATCACGCCGGCAGCATCGCCGATGGCGCGACCGATGGAGAGCAGCGTGGCTGTGGCAATGGCTGGGGCTATCTGGCGCACCACCACGCCAATAGTTTCCAAACGCGTGGAACCGAGGCTATAGCCCGCCTCCAGCAAATCCTGCGGAATGGTCTTTGCCACCTCGTCCATCGAACGGATGAAGATGGGGATGATTAGCAGCGTGACCACGAGGATACCTCCCAACAGCGACGTGCGCAGGCCGAAGAAGATCATGATGGTGAAGCCGAAGGCACCATAGACGATGCTTGGTATGCCGAACAATACGTCGTAGGCCAGTCGGGCCACAGCACCAAACTTGGAGTGCGGCTTGAGATAGACATTGAGATAGAACACGACGGGAATCGAGACCAGTAGGCCCAAAACGGTAGCACCGCCTACGATGTAAAGTGAACCGACGATGGCATTGAGGAATCCACCCTCCTTACCGATATAAAAACCGCCACCGGGCAGTGAAGACACCATCTCCCACGACAGCACGGGCAGTCCGCGCCGGAACACCGACCATATGACGCTGACCACGAAGAACAGCACCAAGGCAATGGAAGCGTACATCAGCACCTTCCATATCTTTTCTATGACAACTGCTTTTTTCATAAGTATGTTTTTATTGTCCTTTTTTAATTGTTCTGCATCCGGCGAAGCACCAGTCGCGAGAACAAGTTGAACACCAGCACGACGAAGAACAGGATGAACGCCGCAAACATCAGCGCACTCTCATAAAGTGGCAGCGACAGCATCTCACCGTAGTTGTTCGCTATCAGGGCCGGAATAGGATAGCAGGCATCGAGCAGCGAGCCGGGCACAATAGCCAGATTGCCGCAGACCATGATGACGGCGATGGTCTCACCCAACGTACGGCTGGCAGCTAGCACGATGGCGGCGATGACGCCCGGAGCTGTCTTGCGCAGAATGACATCCTTGGTGGTCTGCCAGCGTGTGGCGCCCAGCGACCAAGCTGCCTCGCGGTAGTCGCGACCCACGTTGCTGAATATTTCAATAAACAGGCTGACCAGCAGCGGAATGACCGTCACGCCGAGTACGATGCCCGTCGCCAGCACGGTGTAGCCGCTGGAGTCACGCTTGAGCGACGGCGCCACCACGTCGGCCACCCACGGCACAATGACCAGCATGCCCCACACACCATAGATGACCGACGGCAGACCCGCCAGGATGTCGAGCAGCGGGAACACGTAGCGCTTCACCGCCGTATGGGCATACTCCGTCAGGTAGATGGCCATCAGCAGCGAGATGGGAATGGCGATGCCCAGTGCTAAAAGCGACACATAGAGCGTACCCATCAAGAAAGGAAAGAAGCCAAACTTGTCTGCCATTGGTCGCCACTCCCCTTCGGTCAGCAAGTCCCACAGCGAATGTTCCTGCAAGATAGGCACCGACTTCAAGTACAGGCCCACTGCCATCGCCACCACCAACAGCAGGCTACTGACGGTCAGAATGGCCATCAGTTGCTCTGCTATGCGGTCTTTCAGTAAACGTTTATCCTTTGCCATATTCACTCCTTTACCCCCAACTTCTTCAGTCCGGCATCCAGTTTCTCCTGAGGTATCTCAATATATCCTTGCGGACCGTTCTCTTTCTGTCCGGTGGTCAGGATATACTCTAAGAATGCCACGACAACAGGGTCGGTGGGTACGCCCTTCGAGACAAAGTACAGGTCGCGGGCGGGAGGTGACGGATAGCGTCCTTCGGCAATGGCCTTCACCACGTCCTCCTTGTTGTCATAGAAGTCCTCCTCGGGGTCAATCTGGCCGTTGTTGTTCACGTCGATGGGAGCCACGGCAATGCCGGGGTTGGGCTTGCCCGTCTTGGTGTCGTAGGCATAGCCGATGTTGTTCAGACCCAGTCCGTTCACGTCCTTCTGGATAGCGGCTGCCAAGCCTGGGTCACCGTAGACGGCTGTTCCCTGCAGGTCCTCCTGCTTACCGCCAAGATACAGTGCCCAGGTCTCCGCCGCACCGCAGGCGTCGCTGCGGGT
>JAFUUL010000048.1 GCA_017483805.1 Prevotella sp. | reverse complement strand
GGCCAATGTTCAGGTCAATACTGGCGAGGATGTCTTTATGATGCTACCTCAGACGCTTGGCGACGATGCCGTAGTAGAGGTGGAGTTCACCGATGCAAGCAGCAATACCGACACCTATTCCGCTACCATCAAGGGCCTGTCCGCCTGGGAGCAGGGCAAGACGACAACCTATGCCATCAGCCTCGATTCCAATGCTCCGAAATACATTCTGACGGTCTCGTTGGACAAAGCCACTTATCCCGCTGAGGGCGATGACGGAACACTCTCCGTTACCAGTTATAAGATCACCGATGGTACCAAGGAGGCACTCACCTGGACTATCACGGGCTTCTCTACCGACGGTGGCACAACGTGGCGCGAGTCTCCGTCCACCAATCTGAAGGATAACGAAGTCATCGACTTTGCAGACGTGTCGGGAACAGGTGGCGAGGCGGCGCAGGATCAGGCGTTCTCTGTCTATTATACCGCCTATGATGTAACAGTACCGCAGACATCTGATCTGACAGATGCCGAGCCCGCTGACAATATGGACCTGTCGCTCTACGATGTGGAGGGACATCCCATCAGCCGCAGTACCGCCAACTGCTATGTGGTTCGCGCTCCAGGTACATACAAGTTCCCGGTGGTCTACGGCAATGGCATCAAGAATGGAGTAGAGACCGACAACGGGTATAAGTCTGGCATCAATCCCGATACTGTAGCCGAGTTTAAGTTCCCGATTTTTGAAAGTTATGATAAAATCACGGACGAAGTTACAACAAACAGCACACAGAGAACGATAAGTAAGGAAACAAGATTGAAATATACATTGTTAAATTTCCCCAACAGTTATGGCGAGAAGATAACCAGTCCATGGATTCACAATAATACGCATGATGGAGTCACCCTGACTCCCACAAAAGCAGAACTAGTTTGGGCCGATGCAGAAAACCTGATCCGTCAGGAGAATGTAGGGTTGGCACAAAGTGGCGATGGATATTATGTCACGTTTGAAATCAAGAAAGAGGATATACGCGAGGGCAATGCCCTGCTGCAAGTGAAGGGGGCTGACGACACCGTGCTGTGGAGTTGGCACATCTGGGTGACTAATGCGGACTTCTCGAAGTCTACTTCCGTCACCGCGACTCCTACGTCAGACAAGATAAATACTTATCCCAAATTGTCTCTGAACTATACGTTCATGGCGGTGCCGTTGGGCTGCATTGACGAACCCAAATCACAATATTCCTTTGAGGCTCGTGAGGTGTTCATCAAGGTGAAACAAGCAGAAAGTGATAAAGAAGCCATTGTCCGGCTGCAACAGCCCGAGAAGGAGGAAGTCTCAGAAGACCGCATGATCCGCATGACCAACTACCAGTGGGGACGCAAAGATCCATTCCCCTATAAGCAGATGGATGAGGTGGTGACACAGGCTCAGAAAGTACCAGCACGTATAACGGTCTACGAGGCCATTCGGCACCCTGACACATTCTATTGGTTTGAGTACGGAAACACAGGAGGCGGCAATACAGAGTTCTGGTTCAGAAGCAATGGAGAGAATCTGGATTATCCTGGGGCATCTGGATCTGAGGATGGCATCGTCAACCTCTGGGACATCAATTTGCTCAGTACAGGTATTCACGATGAGTATTGGAAACTTCCTTATACCGCACAATCAGTAACAAAGAGCATCTATGACCCGTGTCCTGTGGGCTACCATGTGGCTGATCCTTGGACCTTCATCGGATTTTGCTATCATCCGTGGAATTTTTGGGGAAATAATGATCCCTCAATTGAGGATATTGCCACACGGCAGGCAGGCATCGGAAACACCTACCACATGAAGTATAACGGTACCAATGTCGATCTGTTCATGCCAGTCACGAATATTAGGTATGGTTATCAGTCTGGTAGAACGCCTCAGCCTGAGGCAACCTCATCCCTCTATTATTGGACGGCAGGTTTTGGCGCTTCTGGTCAACTAGGTGGACTCTATTATTATGCCAATTCCACTTCGGCTAGAACGAATTATGGAAATTCAAGTACTGCTAACGGCTTTGCCGTCTATCCCATCAAAGATGAATAGAAAGAGATAGAAAACAATAATAACAAAAGGATTCTTTGACATACTGGCACAGACATTGCCGTAGAAATCCGCTAAAACATTTGGCGGATTGGAAAATAATCCGTACCTTTGCAGCCAGACAAAAAGGAAAGGAAGAATATGGCAAAACCGATAAAGGACACACCTGTACTCAGAGGTAAGGATGCCGAGCGGTTCCGCTGGTATATGGAACATCCAACACCTATTTCAAAAGAGCGTCACGACGAGGCCCTTAGAATCTTCAATATTCTAAAGGCTAACAACGCTGATTGCGAATTGTTCAGATGATGGACTACGAGAAATTCAGGTTTCAGCGCTTGGAGCCTGACACCCCCATAGACAACTTTGAGTGCGTAGACAGCGATTTGAACGACTTTCTCCGCGAAGAGGCTAAGGCCTATCAAGCCGAACTACTCTCAGTAACCTACTTGGTGTACTACGATGGACAGTTGGCTGCCTATTTCAGCCTGCTAAATGACCTTGTACGGCTGGAGGAAACAGAGAAACGGGTGCGTAACCGCATCAACCGCAAGATACCTTTCGCCAAACAGCGCAATCACTATGCTGCAGTCAAGTTGGGACGTCTTGCCGTAGATCGACACTTTGCTCATCAAGGTATTGGCGAAATGATTCTCAAGGTCATTCCCACCATGTTTTTGCCACGCAACAAGACCGGGTGCCGCTTTCTGACCGTTGATGCCTTGGCCACAGCCACTGCATTCTATGAGCAGAAAGGCTGTTTCCGCTTCTTCACCGAACAGGATGAGGGCGATGATACCCGACTGATGTACTTTGATTTGAAGGATTTCGGATAGTAAAGGGTCTATTCTCAGAACATCTGTCTGAAGACACCTTGCAGCGTGGCTATCTCGTGGCTTACCATTTCCAGTCCTCCATCGTTTCGTCCTCAAACACGTCGGCAGCCATCAGCCTGTCCTCGCCGTCGGCATGTGCCTGCTTGGCAGCAGCCCAGCCGTTGCGTGTGGTCGCGTCTTGCGACTGCTCCGTGAGGAACATCACCACCAACTGCTTCTCCTCAGAAGTCAGTTCCTGCATCAGCCCGATATACGGTGCCATACGCGTAGATTTCAATCTCTGTATAGTCGTCATACTTCTAACTTATTTATTGTTGGGTGCAAAGATCGCATAATGGCACTTTTGAACGGCCTCTTGAATTCCCTACATGTGTTTTTTCGGAAAAAATCTGTCACTTCTGTCACTTTCCTTTGTTTATCGGGGTTTGAGGGGTGGCAGATGGGGTGATAGATGTGATAGATTTAACAGATTTTGGCTAAATTTTTTGCCGATTTTCTTGCAAAAAGCGCAAAAATTTAGTATCTTTGCAGAGATAAAAACACACATCTTAATATGACGAAAGACATCAGCAATTTTGACTTCAGCAGGGTCTCGGCAGGCTACCGGCTCTGCTTCAACGGCGGCTGCCCCAGGTGCAGCGAGTGCATACGCTACGTGGCAGGACAGCACCTGCCCGGCAGCGTCACCTACGGGCCGGCCATCTATCCTAACGCGCTCGGCGCAGGCGAGTGCCCGTTTTTCACTCAGGCCCAGGAGATCAGGGCCGCCTGGGGCTTCGCGCCGCTCTACAAGAGGGTGCAGCGCCACCACCGTGCGCCCATCCGCGAGGCCATCACGGCCTATCTGGGCAGCGTGGGCACCTACTACCGCTACAACAGCGGCGAGCGCAAACTCACTACCGAACAGCAGCGCCACATCATGGACATCATGGCCGGTTATGGCTACACCGACGACCTGGCCTTCGAGCACTATGAGGCGTCGTACAACTTCTGAGCGTGCCGACTGGCGTCGGGGCAGAAGGTTCCAGGCGTTGGAAGAAAGTGTTCCAGGCGTTGGAAGAAAGTGTTCCAGGCCTTGGAACAAAGTGTTCCAAGCCTTGGAAGGAAATGCTCCACCCGCTGGAACAGATTGTTCCAACGCCTGGAAGGAAATGTTTGACCTAACAAAAAAACAAGATCATGAAATTTACACTCATCAGAACCACCAAGCAAAACAAGCGTCACCTGAAGACTGCCACCATCGGCGAGGTGATGCAGGATGTGCAGGCTGACGGCCAGTTCGGCCTCGTGGACGGCCTGCGCCACTTCGTGCGCTACGCCACGCCCTATTCTGTCTATAAGTATATGCACCGGCTGCCGCTCGTGGTGCCCTCGGCCGAGATGAAGGCCGACAGGGGCGGCAACCTGGTGATGACCCACAACAACGGGCTGCTGACGCTCTCCGTCGGGCCCCTGTGCGACGACGACGAGGCTGAGGCCGTGAAGAGCCGCGCCGCCATGCTGCCCATGACCGTGGCCGCCCTGCTGGGCAGCAGCGGGCGCACGGTGAAGATCATCGTGGGCGTCAGCCGGCCCGGCGGCGTGGTGCCTCAGACGGAGGACGAGGCCGAGCGGCTGCTGCGCCAGGCCTGTCCGCTGGTGTGCGCCCTCTACGGCGTGGTGGTGCGCATCGCCTCCAACGACCGCACCGTCACCGTGGCCCCCGCCTTGCCCAGCGGCGAGACGGCCCTGCTGCACACGGGCTTCCGCACCACCTACGATGCGGCCCCCATCGTCTGCACGAGTCCCGCCCCGCTGCAGGTGCCCGACGGGCTGCCGCTGGCCTCGCTGGCCGACGTTGCCGCCACCGCCGCCACGCCTGCCGCCGACGCGGAGGAGCCGGCCGAGACGGGCGTGGTCGGCCAGAAGATGCGCAGCCTGATACAATTGCTGGAGGGTCACTATATCTTCCGCATGAACATGGTGATGGGCTACGCGGAGTATCGCTCGAAGGCGAAGTGGCACCTGGGGTGGCGGCCCGTGGACGACCGCGTGCAGAACTCGCTGGCCATGGAGGCCCGGCTGGCCGGCCTCGACGTGTGGGACCGCGACATCAGCCGCTACGTGAAGTCGAACATGGTGCCCTCCTACGACCCCATCGACGAGTATCTGTGGGACCTGAGCGACAAGTGGGACGGTCAGGACCACATAGGGCGGCTGGCGCGCACCGTGCCCACCCAGAACCCAAACTGGCCGCTGTGGTTCCGCACGTGGTTCCTGGGCATGGTGGCCCAGTGGCGCGGCATGAACCCTCGCTACGGCAACGCGATGGCGCCGCTGCTCATCTCGCGTCAGGGCTACAACAAGTCCACGTTCTGCAAGTCGCTCATCCCGCTGGACCTGCAGTGGGGCTACTGCGACAACCTGGTGCTGGCCGAGAAGAAGGCCGTGCTGCAGGCCATGAGCCAGTTTCTGCTCATCAACCTGGACGAGTTCAACCAGATCAGTCCCAAGGTGCAGGAGGGCTTCCTGAAGAACCTCATCCAGTTGGCCTCCGTCAAGGTGAAGCGGCCCTACGGCCGCCATGTGGAGGAGTTTCCGCGCCTGGCCTCGTTCATAGCCACCGCCAACATGACCGACATCCTAGCCGACCCCACGGGCAACCGCCGCTTCATAGGCATCGAACTGACGGGGCCCATCGACACCTCCTACCGCATCAACCACCGCCAACTCTATGCCCAGGCCATGGCCCTGCTCGACCAGGGCGAGCCCTACTGGCTGGACGACGAGCAGACGCGGCTGGTGATGGAGTCGAACCGCCAGTTCCAGCAGCAGTCGCCCGTGGAACTCTACTTCGGCGAGTGCTTCCAGCCGGCGGCCTCGGCCGACGAGGGCGAGTGGATGACCACGGCCGCCATCTATCAGCACATACGCCGCGTGGCCGGTTCGGCTGTCAGCAAGGTGGGGGTCATCTCCTTCGGCCGCTTCCTGGCCAATCAGGAGAACCTGGTGCGCCGCCGCAGCAAAAAAGGCACGGAATATTTGTTGAAAAAGATGAATTTCCGCTGATATCTATCACATCTGTCACCACATCTGTCACCCCGCAAACCCCGATAAACACTGGGCAGGTGACAGATGTGACAGATTTTTGCAAGAAAAAAACTTTCTGTGGGGCTGTGTCTTTCCAGGATTTACAATGAGGTGTAATGCATACATGAGAGACTTGCCGAAACGGCGCGGACGGCAGAGAAAATAATACGAGCCTTCCGACACCATCTTGTACATCAGTGCCGTCTTGTCGACGTAAGCATACCCCTCACGTCGCATCTTCTCGAAATTCTGTATTCCTATTGGATATTTCATTGCTCTGGACGTTAATCGCTGCAAAGATACACATTTTTCCTGAATCCGCAATGGTTTTGAGAGGAAAATCGCTTAGGGCATCCTTTACTCTGTTATACCCTTTTGCCCTTCCCTTTGCGTCTTCTTCTCCTCCAGAAACTGGTTGAATGTCAATGTCGGACGCGTCTTTACCGCCTCTTCATATTCCTGATTGATTTGTGTGGAATACTCCATCAGGTGATTAACACTTTGCACTGTCGCTTTTCCCAGTTCAAAAAGCGCACATGAGTTCAGTAATGCAGACACTGCTACGATTGCTGATAATCGCATTAAGTTCTTTTCCATAACTCTTACACATTCATATCAATTTGCAATCTCTTACAATACTAAAATCTCCCAAATCGATACGTTAATCCCATCTGGAAGTTGTTGTTTGAACCTAACCCGAATTCTATAAACCAGCGGACTTTCTGTTTGCCAATCTCCCATCCGAAAGGAGTTACATAATAACCTAGGCCCAGATGGTACTTGTCATATCCATCCAATTGTTCTTCTGGAATAGTTTCAGATTCAAGGTACAGGCTTTGATAATGAACTCCTGCTGTAGCCTTCATATAGAGACTACACCATTGATTGTTTAGCCACGACCACTTAACAGATGGCATAAGGAACAACGAAGTGCCTCTCACAAAAGTTTCGCCAGTTCTCTGTAGTTCTTCCGACCATCTATTTACTTCAGAGTACCCAAGGTTATCCTTAACACTACAATAGCCCACCAAGCCGCCCAAAGCAACATGATGATTGCAATGGTAATAGTAACTGACTGACCTATATATACTATTGTAATTCAATTTTGGAGTTTCATCCCATTCAAAATAGACTAGAGTGCCGGGCCCATGTCCAGCACCAAATTTCCCTACCACTAAGCCAAAATCATCCATTACAGTTCTTTCATAATCATCACTCCAACCAGAACGCACAGCGACGCCCCCAATACTGACATTCACTTCGTGTCTATAGTATCTCGTTTTGCCACCTTCCTCTGCCCTACTTCGCGGCTGGGCATTCAAGCAGGTGCATGCCAGTAACAGAAACAATATCAAAAAGGGCCGTAATATAGAACTCATCTTCCTAAATTATAATACGCTGCGAAAGGACTCACTTTTTACCAGTTCCACCACATGAAGAGCATTTGCCATTATGATTACTCTGGCAATTAGGGCACAGAACTTTTTTTGAGAGGTCAAGGGGATTATAATAATAACCTTTCCCTGAGCATGTTTTACACACTCCAGATCCTGCACAGAGACGGCACATACTACCGTTTGAAGATGAAGTGGTCGATCTCGAAGAACTACTAGACGATGAAGGACTCGAAGATAAACCACCACTGTTGCTATTCATCATTTGAATAGCCTGGCCTTTTTCAATCCTAAATTGCTCCAATGTTAGGTCAGGACGATAGCGTTTTGCGGCCTGATATTCCTGCTGCTCTTGATTCAAGACTTGCTGCATGGCATAGCGGGGGTCAAGCAAATAGTCCATACTTGTATTGCGAACAAAGCCACCAGGCATAACCTGATATCCACCCATACCATAACCCCCATAGCCGCCAACGCCCTGCGCCATTCCTTGCCAGAATGTGTCGCAAGATGACATAAAAGCAAAAGCCATTATAATAATAGAAAAAAAGAACGTCTTCTTCATACGTAAAAATGCAACAATAGAGTTTTCAGTTGTACATCTTTTCCTAATCCAGAGAACTTTTTAACTTGCCCAAAGTCGCATGGGCTTTAGGCAAGTTTATCATAGGATAGTAACCATTACAATGATTGCCATTTCAATGCCGATAGATAAACCTTGTGGTATCGCTCATGACCATGAAAGATAATCATCAGCAACACTGACTTATTTTACTTCCGCATATTTCTTATATGTCTGCATCTTTCCGCTCTCATCTTTCAAGACGAGTTCCTTACCATCGCATGATTGGATTGTATAAGTTACAGTCTTACTTTTACCGTCTGTAAAACCATGATAGGTTCCCGACTTGTAATTACTGTCATATACAGTTACTTGGTTGTAGGAAGCCGTGATCTTGTTACCGTTCAGAGTATAGGTACCAAAAGCGGTCGCCCCCCAGTCATTCTCTACTAAATCATAAAAACAGATAGTACCGGCTCCTTTATAATTGAAACTAATTGTTTCTGAAAGGTTGCTTGCTAGTCCCGTATTGGCCCAGTGGCCTGGTATCAAGCTTGCATAGTTCACTTCGACGGGTGCAGGCTCATCATCATCATTGTCATCGTCGCAACTGGCGAATCCAAAACTAAGTGCTACAGCGAAGAGCAACATTGACATAAGTTTAATTGTTTTCATTTTGATTTTTTCTTTTTTAATTAATATTGTGAGCGATTTCTTTTTATTCTATTTTTTTACACGTACATATACGCCATCAGAATATTCATCAGCGGAAGTTGAAACAATTCTATCACCTCCAGTTATTGTCATAATTACCGGATTAGACGCAACGTCGATATAGATTTCATTACCTGAACGCTGGTAGTTTTTTGTTGAGTAATTCGGATTGATGTAGAATGAGACTCCATTTCGTTCCGTTAACTTCTCCCAGGAAGTATCAGCCTCTGCTCCATAGTATCTAGAACTATGACCAGTGTGCTGGATTTGCAAGACTCTTACCTCACCATTTCCAAGGAACTGATATCCTACAGAACGAACATATCCCCCTTTTCCTCGTTCTGGATTATTAAGATGATTCTCTTTTACCCAATAACCAGTAAGATCATCGTTCTCATCATCTTCACATGAAAAAAAGCCAAAACTTATTACCATAAGAATGGCCATCAAACTTAAAACTTTCTTCGACATAATATACCTCTGTTTAGTTTAACCTTGATCATAAAAAAAGAGAAAGTCCTTACAACTCACAAACAAAAGGCCGATTGAAGCCCCTAACCATAATCTTTTTATCGACATAAGCAACAAAATGCTTCCTGTACTCCCAAATTCAGCGTTATTATTCTGTTTTTAGTTTGGAAACAAAAAGACGTGGGAGTTTGTTCCTCCGCGCCTATCCCTGTAGTCAGGCCTTAGCATTGCCCCGTGTCAAGGATAAGCAACGCAAGCCAGCCCACGCCGAGTGACATTATATATACCGCCACATCATTACACCTCATTCTCTTTCAAATAGAAGTAATGTATGGTAAGGATATAATACACCCACGCAGACGCTTCAGTTGCATTACCGCTGTGACACGTTTCAAAGTTGCTAAGTTTGACTACACAGACAGGTAACGTTCAGAAAACGTCCTTTCCCTCTCGGCCCAGCCCTACGAACGGCTCCGTCGGCCTACGAGGATTCCATCGATGTCTTGACCCGCCCTGCCACGAGTGACAGGCTTGGTCGGGTGCAAAGTTACGAAAAAAGTGGCAAATTCCTATCATTTTTCCAAAAAAACTTTGAAAAAGTTGTATTTATGAGAAAAATATACTATCTTTGCACCGAAATTCAGAAAGACAAAGGGCTGTTAGCCCGTCTTACGATAACAGTACCCGCTGTGCATACCATCAGAACTGCCGGCGGGTCATTTCATGAAATATGGCTAACAAGGCATCGAGAACCATACAGGAGCAGATTGATCTGCTTGAAAATCGCGGGATGCAGTTCCGCGACAGGGCTTTCGCAACGGAATGCCTCAAGCGTATCAGTTACTTCCGTCTGAAAGCCTATTGGTGGGATATGCAGAGTGACCCCGTTAATCATGTCTTTATGAATGGAAGTTGTTTTGATGATGTGATTGAGCGGTATGAATTCGACAATGCCTTGCGAAAGATATTGTTCACTGCCATTGACACCATAGAGATTGCCTTGCGCACAAAGTTGATTTACCACATGTCTCAAGCACATGGGGGACTTTGGTATATGGAAGGTACACTGTTCAATAATGCTAATCTATATGCCAAACAACTACAGCATCTTCAGGTGGAATTTGCTGAGAGCGGTGAAGTGTTCGCCAAAGATTACAGACGACAGCACCCTAACCAGATTCAGAATGGATGGCAGAGTGACGAAGACCCTGATGCATGGATTATTCTGGAAGTAGCGACGTTGGGCGATTTGTCCAAACTCTATAAGAACATCGGCCACCAATTGCCAGCGAAGTCAAAGATTGCCAACGAGTTCGGGCTGAGCATCCACAGTGACTTGGCCAGTTGGCTAGAAGCGATTGCATATTTGCGAAACATCGTCGCCCACCACTCCCGTTTATGGAGCCGCAATATGGTTAAGCGTCCTTCGGAACCACTAAATCCTCATAATATATGGCTATCGCATCAATTGTCAGACATAGAGGCAAAGCGCCCTTTCTATATCATCACTGCTATGCTTTATCTCTGTGATGCGGTCAATCCTGGCAATAGACTGAGGGCGGACATTTTCCAACTGATGAAGAAGTACAGCCATCTGCCTATCCAGCGCATGGGCTTCTTTGCAGGATGGGAGCATGAGCCTATCTGGGCAACAAAGAGAGACCAGAAGACGTGGCTTGGGAAGATAATCGCCTCAATGTTTGGTCGTCTGGGAAGAAATGCCTAACTTTGTACCCGACAAGAACAGTAAGTTCGGCGTATCTTTTTTCTTTTTATACAAAAATGCGTTACGCAAATTTGTATAATTCAGAAATTCTTTTTCTTCATATCTGGTTGAACAAGAGGTACGAGTGACTAGCATCAGTTCTCCTTCCAGAACGAACGGGTGAAGAGCACCAGCACGGCGATGATCTCCAGACGGCCTACGAGCATGAGGAAGGAGCAGAGCCACTTGATGCCGCAGGAGAGGTCGGCCCACGACATCTGCGGGCCGATGTTGGTGTCGAGACCGGCACCCACGTTGCTGATGAGGCTGAGCGAGATGGTCAGGGCGTTGGTGATGTCGACGCCGGAGACATTGATGATGGTGGCGGTGGCCAGCAGCATGATGACGTAGATGGTGACGAAGGCCAGGAGCGTGACCAGCCGGCCCTGAGGGATGCTCTGGCCGCTCATCTTGACGGGCAGCACGGCATTGGGGTGGAGGATGTGGCGGAACTCGTTGCGCAGCACCTTGAGCAGCATGAGCACGCGGATGCTCTTGAAGCCGCCGGTGGTGCTGCCGGCACAGGCACCCATGAACATGAGCAGCATGAGGATGACCCACGTGATGTGGGGCCAGGCACCGGCGTCGGTGTTGCTCAGACCGGTGGTGGTGATGAACGACACCACCTGGAAGAGGGCCGAGCGGAAGGCCGGCTCGATGGTGTAGTCCAGGCGGGTGATGAGCAGATACATGATCCACAGGGTGGCCACGAGGATGGTGGCCACGTACATCTTAAATTCGGAGTTGCGGAAGAGCGAGCCGAAACGGAACTTGAAGACGCTGACGTAGAGCAGCGTGAAGTTGATGCCGGCCAGAAACTGGAACAGGATGGCCAGATACTCGATGCTGGGCTTGGCCAGGAAAATGGTGCCGTTGTGGGTGGAGAAGCCGCCGGTGGCGGTGGTCGACATGGAGTAGTTGGTGGCGTCGAACCAGTCCATGCCCGCCAGCCAGAACGACAGGGCGCAGGCGATGGTGAGCAGCAGGTAGATGCTCCATATCCACTTGGCCGAGGTGCTCAGTCGGGGGTGCATCTTAGAGCGCATAGGGCCGGTGGCCTCGGCGGCAAACACCTTGACGCTGCCGCCTACGAGCGAGGGCAGGATGGCGATGGTGAAGAAGACGATGCCCAAGCCGCCTATCCACTGCATGAGCGAGCGCCAGAAGAGCAGGCCATGGGGCAGAGACTCCACATCGTCGATGACGGTGGCACCGGTGGTGGTGAAGCCCGACATGGTCTCGAAGTAGGCATCGGTGATGCTGGTCATGGAGCCGTGGATGAGGAAGGGGAACATACCAAAGAAGGAGAACACCACCCAGGTGAGCGTGACCACGACATAGGCGTCGCGGCGGCTGAGGGAGTTTTCGGCCTCGCGTCCGAAGAACAGGAAGATGAAGGCGCCGCTGAACGTGAGCAGCGTGGAGGCCAGGAAGGCCATCACGTCGTCCTCGTGGAACGACATGGCCAGTCCGCAGCAGCAGCCCATGAAGAAGGCCTCGATGAAGAGCAGCGAGCCGATGATCTTTGATATGATGCGCCAGTTTATCAAATTGAAGATTGAAGATTGAGGATTAAAAGAAGAGCGATTTCTTGAAGAACTTCTCGGCCTTGTCGAGTTGGTGCTTGTGGCAGAACACCATGACGGAGTCGCCAGCCTGGATGAGCGTGTTGCCGTTGACCAGGATACCCTTGCCGTCGCGCACCAGTCCGCCGATGGTCATGCCGAAGGGCAGGCCCAGTTCCTTGACGGGCTTCTTGGTGACACGGGAGCCTTCGGCGGGCACAAACTCGGCCACGTCGGCCTCGACCATCATCAGCGACCGCATGTTGCGCACGTCGGCCTTGAGCATCATCTGGAAGATGTGGCTGGCGGCCACCGTCTTCTTGTTGATGATGGTGCCGATGTCGAGGCTCTCGGCCATCGACACGTA
Organism: Prevotella sp.; assembly: GCA_017483805.1. Taxonomy (GTDB): domain Bacteria; phylum Bacteroidota; class Bacteroidia; order Bacteroidales; family Bacteroidaceae; genus Prevotella. The sequence goes on along the minus strand of JAFUUL010000048.1, from coordinate 23,989 downwards.
GTCGAGGTTCTCCACCATGGCCACGGTCTTGCGCACGCCCAGTTTCTTGGCCGTCAGACAGGCCAGGATGTTGGTCTCGGCATTGCCGGTGAGGGCCACGAAGGCCTGGGTGTGGCGGATGCCCTCCTCGCTGAGCAGGCTGAGGTCGCGGCCGTCGCCGTGGATGACCATGGCGTCGTTGGTGGCCAGCAGTTGGTTGAGCCGTTCGCAGCGGTCGGCATCTATCTCGATGATCTTGGTGTTCATGTAGTCGGGCATGGTGAGTGCGGCCCTGACGGCCGTCTTGCCGCCACCCATGATGATGACGTTGTGCACATCCTCGTAGTGCTCCTTGCCCACAATCTTGCGGATATAGGGGATGTACTCGCGGGTGGTCATGAAGTAGGCCAGGTCGTGCAGTTGCAGCACGTCCATGCCGCCGGGGATGATGGCGTCGGTGCCGCGCTTGATGGCCACCACGTGGTAGGGGTCGTCGGGGCCGCAGAGATCCTTCAGCGGCTGGTTGAGAATCTCGCAGCCCTCGCGCAGTTTGATGCCGAGCAGTACCAGGGCACCGTCGTGCACATCCCATCGCTGGCGGACCCACGAGAGTTTCAGTCCGTTGATGATGTCGGCAGCAGCCAGCACCTCAGGGTAGACCAGCGAGTCGATGCCGAGGTCGTGGAAGAAGGGCTGGTTCTGGGGCGAGAGATACTCGTAGTTGTCGATGCGGGCCACGGTCTTCTTGGCGCCCAGGGCATGGGCCAGGGTGCAGGCGGTGATGTTGCGGCTCTCGTAGCGGGTCACTCCCACGAAGAGGTCGGCACCGGCCACGCCGGCGTCCTTCAGGGCCTTGATGCTCGTAGGCGAGTCGTTGATGGCCATGATGTCGTAACTGGAGTCCATGTTGTTGAGCCGCTCCTCGCTGTCATCGATGAGCACGCAGTCGTGGTTCTCCGTGGAAAGGAGTTTCGATAGGTGGATGCCTACGGCTCCTGCGCCGGCTATGATGATCTTCATGAGGCCCCCCCTTCTGCCCCCAAGGGGGCTACTATGGCTTTCTTGATGCTCTCGATGTCGAGACCCACGATCTGGCGCAGTTCGGCCACGGTGCCATGCTCCACAAACTGGTCGGGCAGACCCAGACGGGTGATGTGGGGCTGATAGTCGTGGTCGCTCATCCACTCGAGCACGGCACTGCCCAGTCCGCCGTTGCGCACGCCGTCTTCGATGGTGATGATGCGGCGGTATTTGCGACCTACCTCGTGGAGTATCTGCTCGTCGAGGGGCTTCAGGAAGCGCATGTCGTAGACGGCACACTGTACCTGGTTGTACATGGCGCACTCTACGGCGGCCTTCAGGGCATCGTTGCCGATGGGGCCGATGGCCAGGATGGCCACGTCGTCGCCCTCGCGCAGTTTGCGGCCGGTGCCCACGGGAATCTCCTCCAGCGGACAGCGCCAGTCGACCAGCGAGCCGCAGCCGCGGGGGTAGCGGATGACGAAGGGACCCTTGCCCTCAAGTTGGGCGGTGTACATCAGGCGGCGTAGTTCGTGCTCGTCGAGTGGCGAGGCGATGGTGACGTTGGGTATGGGTCGCAGGGCGGCCAGGTCGAAGGCACCATGGTGCGTGGGGCCGTCTTCGCCCACCAGTCCGGCGCGGTCGAGACAGAGCACCACGGGCAGCCGGAGTATGGCCACATCGTGGATGATGTTGTCGTAGGCACGCTGGGCAAAGGCACTGTAGATGTTGCAGAAGGGTAGCAGGCCGTCCTTGGCCATGCCGGCAGAGAAGGTGACGGCATGACCCTCGGCGATGCCCACGTCGAACATGCGGTCGGGCATCTCTGCCATAGGGATGCACATCGAGCAGCCTGTAGGCATGGCCGGCGTGACGCCCACGATGCGGGGATTCTGGCGGGCCAGTTCAAGCAGGGTCTCACCAAAGACATCCTGGAACTTGGGCGGCTTGTTCTTGCTGTCGCCCTGCTTCAGTTCGCCCGTGTTGGGGTCGAACTTGCCGGGGGCGTGCCACACGGGCTTGTAGTTCTCGGCAGGGGCGTAGCCGTGGCCTTTCTTGGTGTGCAGGTGGAGCAACTTGGGTCCCTTCATGTCCTTGAGTTGTTTGAGGATGCGCACCAGTTCCTTGACGTCGTGACCGTCGAAGGGCCCGAAGTAGCGGATGTTCATGCCCTCGAAGATGTTCTGCTGCTGCGAGATGGCACTCTTCAGGGCGTTGGTCAGACGGATGATGCCCTTCTTGCGGTCGTCGGTGAGCAGGCCCTGCGAGGCCAGCCAGCGCGAGGCCTTGAAGCGCACGCTGTTGTAGGTCTCGTTGGTGCTCAGGCCGAGGAGATACTCCTTCATGCCGCCCACGGAGCGGTCGATGGACATGTCGTTGTCGTTGAGCACGATGAGCAGGTCGTTGGGCGAACTGGATACGTTGTTCAACCCTTCGAAGGCCAGACCGCCGCTCATGGCACCGTCGCCGATGACGGCCACGACCTTGCGGCTCTTGGCTTCCGTCTGCAGACTGTTGGCAGCCACGGCCATGCCCAGTGCGGCGGAGATGCTGTTGGAGGCGTGACCGCAGATGAACGCGTCGTACTCGCTCTCCTCAGGGCTGGGGAAGGGGCGTATGCCGTGCAACTTGCGGTTGGTGCAGAACTGGTCGCGGCGCCCCGTCAGTATCTTGTGGCCGTAGGCCTGATGGCCCACGTCCCAGACGATGCGGTCGTCGGGGGTGTTGAACACATAGTGGAGGGCCACCGTGAGTTCCACCACGCCCAGACTGGATGCCAGATGGCCGGGGTTGACCGACAACTCCTGGATGATGTCCTCGCGCAGTTCTGCACACAGTTTGGGCAGCAACTCCGGTTTCATCAGCCTCAGTTGCGTGGGGTTGTCGATGGTGCTCAGTATTTTCAGTTTATTTTGTTCCACTCGTCAGGTATTAACAAAGGTGATCGTCTTATGTGTTATGCTCCTTCTCGCGCTGCTCGAGGAACTCGCTGACCTGCTCCTGCTTGCCGCGGGTGACGGCAATGCGGCCGCTGCGGGTGTACTGCAGCACACAGCCGAAGGCATCGAGGGCGCGGAAGAGCGAGATGATGTCGTCGGTCTTGCCGCTCTTCATCACGATGGTATAGGTGGGGTTCACCTCGGTGATGGTGGCGTCGTAGCGGCGCACGGTGCGCGAGATCTCGGGGTTCTCCAGCACCTTGTCGGTGGACAGTTTGTAGAGACCGGCCTCGCGGATGAAGAGTTGATCGTCGGTGAAGTAGTTGGCCTTTACCACATCGATCTTCTTCTCTATCTGATGGGTGATCTTGACAATCTGGTCCTCGTCGCTCCAGGCGGTGATGGTGTACTTGTGGACACCGGGGATGCTGGAGGCCGACACGTTCAGGCTCTCGATGTTCACCTGTCGACGGGTGAAGACGGCGGTGATCTGGTTCAGGATACCAGCCACGTTCTCAGAGTAGACCAGCAGGGTATATAAGGAAGACCCACCCCCCTGCCCCTCCCTGTGAGGGAGGGGAGTAGTTACTCCTTTTGATTCTTTGTTCTTATCCATAATTTATATATGTGTCTAGTAGTAATCACTCCCCTCCCTCACAGGGAGGGGTCGGGGGAGAGTCTTTTTTTATATCTCCAGTTGCATATCGTTGACATTCATGCCCGGAGGAGTCATCGGCAGCACGTTGTCTTCCTCCTTGATGGCGCACTCCAGGATGAAGGGGCCGTCGGTGGCGAACATCTTCTCGATGGCCTTGGCCAGGTCCTTGCGGTCGGTGACGGCCTCGTAGGCGATGCCATAGCCCTGGGCGATAAGTTCGTAGCAGGGGTTGAGCATCTTGGTGAACGACTTGCGGCGCAGCCAGAACATATCCTGCCACTGGCGCACGTTGCCCAGATAGTGGTTGTTCATCAGGATCATCTTCACCGGCGACTTCTGCTCCATGATGGTGCCCAGTTCCTCGATGCACATCTGGAAACCGCCGTCGCCCATGAAGCAGCAGACGGCACGGTCGGGGGCTCCGAAGGTGGCGCCGATGGCGGCCGGCATGCCGTAGCCCATCGTGCCCAGTCCACCGCTGGTGCAGACGCTGCGCTGGTGGTGGTACTTGAAGTAGCGGGTGGCAAAGAGTTGGTTCTGGCCCACGTCGGTCACGAGGACGGCATCGTCGGGGGCCTGCTCGGCCACGGCATTCACCACCTCGCCCATCAGCAGCGGACCGGCCTGCGGATGGATGGCCGGCTCGATGACCTTCTGGCGCTCCTTCTCGTCGAGCGGCAGGAACGAGTCGCGCCACTCCTGATGGCTGTTCTCCCGGAGCAGGGCGGTGATGGCGGGCAGCGACTCCTTGCAGTCGGCCACCACGGCCACGTCGGTCTTCACGTTCTTGTCTATCTCGCTGCGGTCGATGTCCAGGTGGATGACCTTGGCCTGCTTGGCGTAGGTCTTCAGGTTGCCCGTCACGCGGTCGCTGAAGCGCATGCCGATGGCGATGAGCACGTCGCACTCCTGTTCCTTCAGGTTGACGGCATAGTTGCCGTGCATGCCCAGCATACCCACGTTCAGCGGGTGGTTGGAGGACAGGGCCGAGAGGCCCAGCATGGTGCGACCGGCGGGGATGTCGGCCTTCTCGAGGAAGGTGCGCAGTTCCTCCTGGGCGTTGCCCAGTTCGACGCCCTGACCCACCAGGGCCAGCGGGCGCTTGGCGTTGTTGATCAGTTCGGCAGCCTGGCGCACGGCCTCCTCGTCCAGTTTAGGATATGGTACGTACGAGCGCACGAAGTCTACCATCTTCGGTTCCCAGTCGATCTCCTCTACCTGGGCGTTGCGGGGGAAGTCGAGTACCACGGGGCCCGGACGGCCGGTGCGTGCGATGTAGAAGGCACGGCTGACGGCCCACGCCACATCCTCGGCGTGGCGGATCTGGTAACTCCACTTCGATATGGGCTGCGAGACACCCACGAGGTCTACCTCCTGGAAGGCATCGGTGCCCAGAGCACCAATGGCCACCTGGCCGGCGATGACCACCAGCGGCGTGGAGTCCATCATGGCATCAGCGATGCCCGTCAGGGTGTTGGTCACGCCGGGGCCGCTGGTCACCAGGGCCACGCCTACCTTGCCGCTGACGCGGGCATAGCCCTCGGCAGCGTGGGTGGCACCCTGCTCGTGGCGCACCAATATGTGGTCAAAGCATTTCTTCTCGCCACGTGTATAGTCGAAGAGCGCATCGTAGACGGGCATGATGGCTCCGCCGGGGTAGCCGAAGATGGTCTTCACGCCCTCGGCCTGCAGCGCCCGCATCAGCGCTTTCGCTCCTGTAATTCTGTCCTTTAACATCTATCTTTTTACCTTAGTCAATGATTCTGATTCCTCCCTTGTCGGCTGAACTGACGCTCTGGGCATAGGCACGCAGGGCCTTCGAGACCTGGCGGTTGCGCTTTAGCGGCTGCTGCGGACGGGCGGCCAGTTCCTCGTCAGAGAGTTTCACGTTGATGGAGCGGCTGGGAATGTCGATGACGATGATGTCGCCATCCTTGATCTTGCCGATGTTGCCGCCGTTGGCAGCCTCTGGCGAGATGTGGCCGATGCTGAGGCCGCTGGTGCCGCCCGAGAAACGACCGTCGGTGATGAGGGCGCACTCCTTGCCCATGTGCATACTCTTTATATAAGAGGTGGGGTAGAGCATCTCCTGCATGCCGGGGCCACCCTTGGGACCCTCGTGGGTGATGACCACGCAGTCGCCCTTCTTCACCTTGCCACCCAGGATGCCCTCGCAGGCGTCTTCCTGAGAGTCGAACACCACGGCTGGTCCCTCGAAGTGCCATAGGGCTTCGTCGACGCCGGCAGTCTTGACCACGCAGCCGTCTTGGGCAATGTTGCCGAAGAGCACGGCCAGTCCACCATCCTTGGTGTAGGCATGCTCAATGTCGCGGATGCAGCCGTTCTCGCGGTCGGTGTCAAGCGTGTCATATCGCTCCGACTGACTTCCCATCTTTGTGGAGAAGCGACCGCCGGGTGCGCAATGGTATATTTCGGAGTTTCCGGTTATATCGTAGGCTGCCATTGCCTCCTTCAGCGTCATGCCGTCAGCGCGGTGGCAGGTGCCGTCGATGAGTCCGCCCTTGTCCAACTCGCGCATGATGCCCAGAATGCCTCCGGCGCGGTTGCACTCCTGCACCGAGTATTTCTGGGTGTTGGGTGCCAGTTTGCAGAGGCAGGGTGTCTTGCGGCTCAGGGCATCGATGTCCTTCATGGTGAAGTCCACGCCGGCCTCCTGTGCCACGGCCAGCAGGTGGAGCACGGTGTTGGTCGAGCCACCCATGGCAATGTCGAGTGTCATGGCATTGAGGAAAGCCTGGCGCGTGGCGATGCTGCGCGGCAGCACGCTCTCGTCGCCGTCCTCATAGTAGGCCAGTGCGTTTTTGACTATCTGGCGTGCCGCCCGCTTGAACAGTTCCACGCGCTCGGTGTGTGTGGCCAGGATGGTGCCGTTGCCAGGCAGGGAGAGACCGATAGCCTCGGTCAGCGAGTTCATCGAGTTGGCGGTAAACATACCTGAACACGAACCGCAGCCAGGACAGGCGCAGCCCTCAATCTGGGCCATCTCCTCGTCAGTCACGGAGGGGTCGGCACCCTTGATCATGGCCGTGATGAGGTCGGCATTCTCACCGCGCCAGCGTCCGGCCTCCATCGGGCCGCCGCTCACGAACACGGCGGGAATGTTGAGGCGCATCGAGGCCATCAGCATACCGGGCGTCACCTTGTCGCAGTTGGAGATGCAGATCATGGCATCGGCCTTGTGGGCATTGACCATATACTCCACCGAGTCGGCAATGATGTCGCGTGAGGGCAGCGAGTAGAGCATGCCGTCGTGGCCCATGGCGATGCCGTCGTCGATGGCAATGGTGTTGAATTCGGCTGCATAGCAGCCCATCTTCTCTATTTCTTCCTTGACAATCTGTCCGATTTCGTGCAGATGGGTATGTCCTGGTACAAACTGAGTGAACGAGTTGACAATGGCAATGATGGGCTTGCCAAACTGCTCGCGCTTCATGCCTGTGGCGACCCACAGGGCGCGGGCTCCTGCCATTCGTCTGCCTTCGGTGCAGACGTTGCTTCTGAGTTGATGCTTCATTTTAATCCTGAGTTAATCTATTTTAGTCCTATTCGAATAGTTCTTCCATAATCTCAAAGTCATCGCTGACGGGCTCGCCATCCTCGCTGACTGTTTCCATGTCATCGAAGTCGTAGCCATCCCTGTGACAGGGGTCGAAGTCGGCGGGGATGTCGAACTGGTCGGTCTGCGAATAGCCCAGCGTTGGGTCGTTGTAGAGGCTCTTCATGTAGAGGGCGAAGATGGGCAGTGCGGCTGCCGCTCCCTGGCCGAAGGCCATCGACTCGAAGTGGATGTCGCGGTCGTCGCCGCCCACCCAGCAGCCCGACACCAGTTTGGGCGACAGGCCCATGAACCAGGCGTCGCTGTTGGAGTTGGTGGTACCGGTCTTGCCTCCCAGGGGTGCCGTGAAGTTGTAGCGGGCACGCAGTCGGCCGGCAGTACCGCCGTCAACGACGGCGCGCAGCATGTAGAGCATCTTGTCGGCACTCTCGCCGCTGATGACCTCGTTCATGCGGGGCTTGAACTCTGCCAAGAGGTTGCCTTCGTTGTCGGTGATGCGGGTCACATACATGGGAGCCGACCGGATGCCGTGGTTGACGAATGCCGAATAGGCACTGACCATCTCGGCCACCGTTATCTCGCAGGGGCCCAGACAGAGAGCTGGCGAGGGATGGATCTCCGGATTGCGGATGCCGTAGTTGTGGAGCAGTTCGACAAAGCCCGTGGGGGTCAGACGGTGCATCATCAGGTAGGCCGAGATCCAGTTGTTAGACTGCTGCAGGCCCCACTTCAGCGTGACCATCTCGCCATAGCGGGCGCGGCTGCCGTTGCGGGGCGTCCAGGGTTGACCGGCCACGATGTAGGTCTCCTGCACATTGGGCACCTCGTCGCAGGGTGTCATGCCGTTCTCCATGGCCAGCGAGTAGAGCAGGGGCTTGATGGTGGAACCCACCTGGCGACGGCCTTCGGTGGCCATGTCGTAGGCGAAATGCTCGAAGTCGAGACCGCCCACATAGGCCTTCACAGCGCCGTTCTGCGGGGCCATGCTGAAGAAGCCTGTGCGCAGGAATGACTTGTAGTAGCGGATGGAGTCCATCGGCGTCATCACCGTGTCCACCTCACCGTTGTAGGTGAAGACGCGCATCGGGGTGCGGGTGTTGAACGACTGGGTGATGGCCTCGTCGGAGAGCCCTTCCTCCTTCAGCACGCGATAGCGTTCCGACTGGCGCACGTTGCGCATCATGATGCGCTGAACCTCGGAGGAAGACAGCGAGTTGGAGTAGGGGGCATTGCGCTTCTGGCGGTTCGCACGGTTGAACTCCGGCTGCAGGTAGCCCACCACGTGGTCGTAGCAGGCCTGTTCGGCATACTGCTGCATGCGTGAGTCGATGGTTGTGTACACTTTCAGGCCGTCAGTGTAGATGTTGTAGTTGGAACCGTCGCGCTTGGTGTTCTTGTTGCACCAGCCGTAGAGCGGATCCTGCTCCCAGTTGAGGGAGTCGAGGAAGTATTTCACGTAGTTCCACTCGGGGTAGTTGGCACGGATGGGGCGATGGGCCGTCATGTAGCGGCGCAGGAAATCGCGGAAATAGGTGGCCTGTCCGTCCTTGTGGTCGGTGACGTGGAACTTCAGGTTCAGGGGCACCTGGGTACAACTGTCATACTGGGCCTGGGTGATATACTCTGCCTTGAGCATCTGTCCGAGCACGACATTGCGGCGGTCCAGACAGCGATCGCTGTAGCGTACGGGATTGAAGTACGACGGGTTCTTGCACAGGCCGACGAGTGTGGCACTCTCGGTGATGGTCAGTTCGGATGGCTCTTTCGAGAAATATGTGTTTGCAGCCGTCTTGATGCCCACGGCATTGTGCAGGAAGTCGAAGTAGTTGAGGTACATGGAGATGATTTCGTCCTTCGTGTAGTTGCGCTCCAACTTGACGGCGATGACCCATTCGATGGGCTTCTGCAGCACGCGCTCCATGGTGCTCTGGGCTACCTCCACCGTGAACAACTGCTTGGCCAACTGCTGGGTGATGGTCGATCCGCCGCCGGCGTTGCGCTGACCCATCAGTCCGCGCTTCACCACTGCACGCCCCAAGGCATAGAAGTCGATGCCCGAATGCTCGTAGAAGCGGACATCCTCGGTGGCCACCAGGGCCTTCACCAGCCAGGGCGAGATCTCTGAATAGTCGACCATCACACGGTTCTCGCGACTCATGCTCCAGGTGCCCAACTGCTTGCCGTCGGCCGAATAGACCTGTGTGGCATAGCGGTTGATGGGGTTTTGCAAGTCTTCAATCGGGGGCATATAGCCAATCTTTCCCTCGGCGATGGCCCAGAAGCAGCCTGCTATGGCCAGCACGGCCACGAGCAGCATCGTCCAAAGGAAGATAATAAGCCATTTTCTCATCTTCTTACGTTTCTTGTTTCCGTTTTAATTTGCAAATATACGGCCTTTTTCCGAATTAGACAAATTATTTGGCTGGAAAATGAAAATGAGAGGCCGAAATGGCCTCTCATTGTCGTTATTGTCTTACTAAAGAACTGTTTTTTAATCTTCCTCAGGGGTGATCAACTTGTAGCCCTTGCCGTGGATGTTGATGATCTCGATCTGGGGGTCGTCCTTCAGGTGCTTGCGCAACTTGGTGATGTAGACGTCCATCGAGCGGGCGTTGAAATAGTTGTCGTCAATCCAGATGGTCTTCAGGGCGAAGTCGCGCTGCAGGATCTCGTTGGCGTGAGAGCAGAGCAGGGCCAGCAGTTCGTTCTCCTTGGTGGTCAGTTTGCGCTGGTCGTCGCCGATGGTCAGCAGTTGCTTCTGGGTGTCGAAGGTGAACTTGCCGATGTGGTAGAGCGTAGACTCCTTGTTCTTCTTTCCACGGACGCGGCGCAGGATGGCCTCAATACGGAAGACCAGTTCCTCCATCGAGAAGGGCTTGGTGATGTAGTCGTCGGCACCCAACTTGAAGCCTTCCAGGATGTCCTCCTTCAGCGTCTTGGCCGTGAGGAAGATGATGGGGATTTCGGCATTGGCCGTACGGATCTCCTGTGCCAGTGTGAAGCCGTCTTTCTTGGGCATCATCACGTCGAGCACGCAGATGTCGAACTTGGTCTTCATGAAGGCCTTGAAGCCAGCCTCGCCGTCGGGGCAGAGTTCTGCTTCATAGCCTTTGGCGGCCAGATACTCACGCAGCAGCATTCCGAGGTTCTCGTCGTCCTCGCAAAGCAAGATTTTCAGTTTGTCTTCCATAATTCCTAATGTTTTGGGATTTATACTTTAATTCTTTATTGTTTATTCTTTATTGTTTAGCGCGGCGTCAATCACCGGCAGTTTGACGATGAACTTGGTGCCCTTGCCCAGTTCGCTCTCGCACTTGATCTCGCCGTCGTGCAGGTTGATGATCTTCTTCACGTAGGCCAGGCCCAGTCCGAAGCCCTTCACGTCGTGCACATTGCCGGTATGTACGCGGTAGAACTTGTCGAAGATCTTCTTCACGTTCTCCTTCTTGATGCCCTGTCCGTCGTCGCTGATGGAGAAGCACACGTGTTGGCCCTCGTTCCAGGTGCGGATATGGATGTTGATGGGCTGGTCGGGCTTGCGATACTTCACGGCGTTGTCCATCAGGTTGGTGATGGCGTTCTGGAAGTGTACCTCGTCCACGTAGAGGGCTGAGTCAACGGCTTCTATCTCCATCGTGATCTTGCCGCCCGTATGCTCTACGCGCAGTGAGAAGGTGCCGGCCGTCTGCTCCAACAGTTCGTTGAGGTCGAGTTCCTTCTTCTTGAACGAGGCCGTTTTGCGGTCGAACATCGACATCTGGAGCACCTTCTCCACCAGGAAGCGCAGGCGTCGCGACTCGTCGCCGATGACACCCCCCAGGTGCTTCATCATGGCCGGACTCTTGTTCACCGAGTCGTCGTTCAGCATCTGTGCTGCCAGCGAGATGCTGGAGATGGGGGTCTTCAGTTCGTGGGTCATGTTGTTGATGAAGTCGTTCTTGATCTCCGTGTAGCGCTTCTGTCGGAAGATGATGAAGATGGTGAAGATGAAGGTGATGAGCAGCACCAGCGTGAAGATGACCGATGGAATCATGAATTGCACCGACGAGAAGATGTAGGAACTCATGTCGGGGAAGTGCAGGCGAACGATGCCTTTCTTCGATGAGGGGTCGTTGCGGAAGAGCACCTGCTCGTAACTCATGTCCTCTCCCTCCTCGTTGTATTCCGGACAGCGGTACACCTCACGCCCGTCGGCGGTATGCACGGTGAAGTGGTAGGGGATGTTGATGCCGTTGTTCTGCAGTTCCTGACGGATGTCCAGGTCGAGCAACTTGAAGTTGACGCGCTCCTTCAGCGGCTTCTCGCTGGCGGTATAGAGTATGTTGTAGACCACCTCGTCGAGCAGTGCCTTCTGGTAGACATAGCGGTTGCGCACCACCTCTTGCAGCGACTTCGTGGCTTCCGACAGTTGATCCTTGTCGGTGCGCATCATCATGGCCTTGGGCACATTGGCGGGCTTCGTGGCGAAGGTCTTCAGTTCGAAGGCCGAATAGAAGGTGCCGTCATCGGCCGACACCGAGAACTGGTGGGCCTGCTGAATGCTGCCGTCCAGGCCGTTCACGATGAGCGAGTCCTGGGTCACGGCACGACGCTCCACCTCGTTGACGTCTTTCTCCAGATAGCGCAGCGTCTCGTTCATCTCCAGATTGCGCGAGGCTTGATACAGGCTGCGGTTCACGCTCTCGTCGAACTGCTCCTTCTTCATCTTCGCCATCTCTTCGATGTAGGAGATTTGCAGGTAGAGCAGCCCCAGGAACGAGAGTCCCATGATGATTGCAATGGCCCATATCGTAGATTTCTTCATACCTCAGTTGTTTTATTTGACAACGCAAAGGTATGAAGAAATCTCGAAAGGCGAACTTTTTAAGTTAATTATTTCTGTTAATTTTAACGTCGTTAACAGAATAATCTGCTTTTAGTTGTTTATTTTAAGTTATTTCTTGTCGTAGGCATGCGCAGGATAGTCGATGGTGTAGTGCAGACCACGGCTCTCCTTGCGCTCCAGGGCGAAGCGGGTGATCAGGTAGCCCACGTTGATCATGTTGCGCAGTTCGCAGATGTCCTTCGTGGCCTTGACGCGCTTGAAGAGGTTCTCAGTCTCTTCGTAGAGCATGTCGAGGCGCACCCATGCACGATGCAGTCGCAGGTCTGAGCGCACGATGCCCACGTAGTTGGACATGATCTCGCCCACCTCCTTCACCGACTGCGTGATGAGCACTTTCTCCTCGTTGGTCATCGTGCCCTCATCGTTCCATTCGGGCACCTTGTCGTTGAAGTCGTACAGGTCGACATGCTCCAGCGAGTGACGGGCAGCAGCGTCGGCATAGACCACGGCCTCGATGAGCGAGTTGCTGGCCAGACGGTTGCCGCCGTGCAGACCAGTGCACGAGCATTCGCCGATGGCGTAGAGCCGCTCGATAGACGAACAGCCGTTCAGGTCGACCTTGATGCCGCCGCACATATAGTGGGCCGCAGGTCGCACGGGGATATAGTCGGTGGTGATGTCGATGCCCATCGATAGGCACTTCTGGTAGATGTTGGGAAAGTGCTTGCGGGTCTCGGCGGGATCTTTGTGGGTGACGTCCAGACAGACGTGGTCCAGACCGTGAATCTTCATCTCCTTGTCGATGGCGCGAGCCACGATGTCGCGTGGAGCCAGCGAGAGACGCTCGTCATATTTCTCCATGAACGACTGTCCGTTGGGCAGACGCAGTATGCCGCCATAGCCGCGCATAGCCTCGGTGATGAGGAAGGCGGGATGGGTCTCGCCGGGCGAGTAGAGGGCGGTGGGGTGGAACTGTACGAACTCCATGTCCTGCACGGTGCCCTTGGCGCGATAGACCATAGCCTCGCCGTCGCCGGTGGCGATGACGGGGTTGGTGGTGGTCTGATAGACGGCACCGCAGCCGCCGGTACACATCAGCGTGACCTTCGACAGATAGGTGTCCACTTTCTCCGTGTCAGGGTTCAGCACGTAGGCACCGTAGCAATTAATATAAGGTGTACGCCGGGTGACCTTGGCCCCCAGGTGGTGCTGGGTGATGATCTCCACGGCGAAGTGGTTCTCCTTGATGGTGATGTCGGGATTGCTCCTCACGGCAGCCATCAGGCCGCGCTGTATCTCGGCACCCGTGTCGTCGGCATGGTGCAGGATGCGGAACTCCGAGTGGCCGCCCTCGCGGTGCAGGTCGAAGGTGCCGTCTTCCTTGCGGTCGAAGTTGACACCCCAGTTCACCAGTTCCTTGATCTGTTCAGGCGCATTCCTCACCACCTGCTCTACGGCGGCGCGGTCTGAGATGTAGTCGCCGGCAATCATCGTGTCCTCTATGTGCTTGTCGAAGTCGTCGACGGCCAGGTTGGTCACGCTGGCCACGCCGCCTTGGGCAAACGAAGTGTTGGCCTCGTCGAGCGAGGTCTTGCAGATCAGGCACACCTTTCCCTTCTTGGCGCGTGCCACCTTCAGGGCGTAACTCATGCCGGCCACGCCTGCTCCGATAATCAGAAAGTCGTATTTGTAGACCATTGTTTCAAGTTTTACGGTGCAAAGGTACAAAATAATTAAGAATTGGCAACCGATAATTGATATTTTTTCGTAACTTTGTGCCCGTTATGTTGAAAAGATTGATTTTAGGAATGCTTTTGGTTCTGTCTGCGACACTCTCGTGGGCCCAGACAGACACACTGGTTACTGAGTTTGGGTTTGGCCGCGAGGCAGAGGAACAGGCGCTGCCCTGGCCGCTTGATATGCAGTGGCGACTGGACTCGATGATGCGACATCCGCTGTTGGACTGCACGCAGGTGGGACTGATGGTATGGGACCTGACCGACAACCGCTCACTGTTTGCCTGCAACCACCGCCAACTGTTGCGCCCAGCCTCTACGATGAAAGTACTCACGGCGGTCACTGCCCTCGATGTGCTGGGGGGTGACTACCAGTTCACCACCTCTTTATATTATAAGGGCGAAATTCTGGGCCGTACGCTGATGGGCGACCTCTATTGTGTGGGCGGCATGGATCCGGCCTTCTCTCGTGATGACCTGAAGGCTTTTGCTGAGAGTCTTTATCAGGTGGGCATCGACACCATCTGTGGCAAGGTGGTGGCCGACCTTTCGATGAAGGATACGCTGAAGTGGGGCGAAGGCTGGTGCTGGGATGACAAGAATCCCACGCTGTCGCCGCTGCTCGTAGACCGCAAGGCCAACTTCACGGCCCAACTGGTCAGCGTGATGGCCGAGAAGGGCATCGTCCTCCGCAGCGTGTCGACCGACGAGGGCGTGCTGCCCAAGGATGCTGTGCTGATCAGTCAGCGCAAGCGCAGCATCGACCAGATATTGGAGCGGATGATGAAGGACAGCGATAATCTCTATGCCGAGGCCACGTACTACCAGATAGCCGCCCGTGAAGATCGTCAGGCCAAGGCACTCTATGCCCAGCGTCAGCAGAAGGCGCTGATGGAGCGGGCCGGTCTGCCGAGTGGTCGCTATCGTTTGGCCGATGGCAGCGGCCTGTCACTCTACAACTACCTGTCGGCCGAGGCCGAGACCAAGGTGCTCCGCTATGCTTTCCAGCGGCCAGCCATCTACAACCATCTGCTGCCCGCATTGCCGGTGGCCGGCGTGGACGGTACGCTGAAGAAGCGCATGAAGGGCACGCCTGCCGAGGGGAATATCAGGGCCAAGACGGGCACCCTGACCGGCATCATCTCGCTGGCAGGCTACTGCACGGCCTCCAACGGCCATCTGCTCTGCTTCGCCATCATCAACCAGGGCGTGATGAGTGCCTCGGAGGCTCGCGGTTTCCAGGACAGCATCTGCACCATCTTGTGTGAATAGAAAAAATGAGAACGAATGAAGATCAGTAACCTACTTTCCGCAGCCGTGCTGTTGTGCTGTTGTTTGATGGCGCAGGCAGGCAGCGTCGAGCATCAGGGGCAGTTCGTGGTTATCCATCCTGATGGCGGCGAGGCCCGTGTGGTTCGGCTCCAGGTGGTGAACGACGGCATCATCCGTGTGCAGGCCACCTCTGATGATCGCCTGCCGGAGAAACCGAAGAGTCTGATGGTAGTGGAGCAGACGGCAAAGCCGCGCTTCACGGTGACGCAGGACGAGAATGCCGTCTACGTGAAGGCTGCCAAGGTGACGGCTGTGGTCGATAAAAAGACCGGCGTGGTTGGCTTCTTCGATGCACAAGGGAAGAAACTCTCGGGTGAGGTTCCTGGCTACAAGCACTTCTGGCCCTACACGGTGCCCAGCCGCGAGATGGGTGTCGACTCGGCCAAGGTGACCGAAGTCCAGCGACACGCCCTGTCGTGGCAACTCTCGTTCGAAGGTTGGACGTCCCTCTATGGCCTAGGCCAGCATCAGTCGGAGGAACTGAATATGCGCTATAAGACCGAGGATATTTTCCAATATAACACAAAGGTCAGCGTGCCCTTCGTCATCTCGCCAAAGGGCTTCGGCATCCTGTGGGACTCCTATTCCTACTGCCGTTTCGGTCAGGCAGAGGACTACCTGCAACTGAACCGTGCCTTCCGCCTCTACGACAAAGAGGGTAGGGAAGGTCACCTGACGGGTACCTATACCGACCGCAGCGGTCATACCCTGGTGCGCGACGAGGATAGCATCTACTTTGAATACGACCTGCCGCAGAAGCAACAGGCAGCCGATGCTGGCGGCATCAAGAATCTACCGAAGGACTTCCGCCTCAATGGGGCGTCGGTGGTCTACGAAGGCTTTCTGGAAGCCCCCTTGGAGGCTGTAGGTGGGGATTCTCACTTCGTGCTCTACTATGCTGGCTATGTGAAGGTCTACATCGGTGGCGAACTGGTGGTGCCTGAGCGTTGGCGCACGGCCTGGAACCCCAACACCTATAAGTTTACGGCCATCATACCTAGGGGAGAGCGGGTGCAACTGCGCATCGAGTGGCAGCCCGACGGCGACGTGAGTTACTGCGGACTGCGTGTGGCAAAGCACCGTAATATGTTTGGAGAAAACCTTATCACGATATGGAGCGAGATGGCTCGCGACATGGACTACTACTTCATCGCCGGTGCCTCGATGGACGAGGTTATTTCCGGCTACCGCACGCTGACGGGCCGAGCCCCCGTCTACCCTAAGTGGGTGCTGGGCTACTGGCAGAGCCGCGAACGCTACAAGACGCAGCAGGAGATAGAGCAGACACTCCGGGAGTTCCGCAGTCGCCATCTGCCCATCGACAACATCGTGCAGGACTGGAACTACTGGCCTGAGGACCAGTGGGGCTCCCATCAGTTTGAGGCCTCGCGCTTCCCCAATCCGCAGGCGATGCTCGACTCGGTGCACCGTATGCATGGGCGCTTCATGATTTCTGTCTGGCCGAAGTTCTACTGCAGTACCTACAACTATAAGGCGCTGGACCAGAAGGGCTGGATGTACCATCAGGCCGTGGAGGACGATATCCACGACTGGGTGGGCCGCGGCTATGTGGGCTCCTTCTATGATGCCTACGATGAAGGAGCCAGAAAGATGTTCTGGCGGCAGATGGACGAGAATCTCTACACCGGATTATCCGGTTCCTCCGTTTCGATGGTCGATGCCTGGTGGATGGACGCCTCCGAGCCGAACGTCCGCGACTGCACGCCGATGTGGTATCGCAAGGCACTCTGCGGCCCTACCGCATTGGGCACTTCCACCGAGTATTTCAATGCCTACGCCCTCGTCAATGCCCAAGCCATCTACGAAGGACAACGGAGTGTGAACCCCAATCAGCGCGTCTTCCTCCTTACCCGCAGCGGCTTCGGTGGTTTGCAGCGTTACTCCACGGCTACTTGGAGCGGCGACATCGGCACCCGCTGGGAGGATATGCGGGCTCAGATGACGGCTGGCATGAACTACTCGCTCTCCGGCCTGCCCTTCTGGGGGATGGACATCGGTGGCTTCTGTGTGGAGAACCGCTACGTGAAGGCTCAGCAATTCTTCAATAAGACGGGTCAGGAAAACGAGGACCTGCGCGAATGGCGGGAACTGCAGACACGCTGGAATCAGTTTGGTGCCTTTGTGCCCCTCTATCGGGCTCACGGCCAGTGGCCCAACCGCGAACCGTGGAACATCGCCCCCGATGACCATCCTGCCTACCGCTCATTCGTCTACTACGACCGCCTGCGCTATCGCCTGATGCCCTATCTCTATTCCATGGCGGGCTGGGTGCATCTGCGCGACTACACCATGATGCGTGCCCTGGTGATGGACTTCGGCGATGACTCTCAGGTGCACGACATCAAGGATCAGTGGATGTTCGGCCCCTCGCTCATGGCTTGTCCGGTCAGCGAATATAAGGCACGCAACCGTTCGGTCTATTTCCCCCGGCAGCGCGGCTGGTACGACCTCTACACGGGGGCAATGGTGGTAAAAGTTCCCCCCTCGGGGGGTGTAGGGGGGGGCTCGGTTGATTGTTGACGCCCCCTACGATCGCATTCCCGTCTTCGTGCCCGAAGGCTCCATCATTCCTTTTGGGCCCGCCATGGAATGGAGCGACGAGCAACCGGCCGAACTCATACACCTATTTATATATAGTGGCCGCGATGCCCAGTTCACCCTCTACGAGGACGAGGGTACCAACTACAACTACGAACGCGGCAAGCGGTCCACCATCGATATCCGCTACGATGAGGCCACCCGCACCGTGACCTTTGGCCAGCGGGAGGGCAGTTTCGACGGTATGCTCCGTCAGCGCCGGTTCTGCGTCGTGCTCGTCACACCCGACCAGCCCCATGCGCTCGACCTGGAGCACTGCGAGGGGCAGATGGTCCAGTACGACGGGCGGCAGAAAAGTGTCAGTATCCAATAACTAAAAGACAGCGAAATATGAAGAAGTGGTTTATCTTTGCATTGTTTATGATGATGACAGTGACAACAACTAATGCTCAGGTCTATTTAGACCCGAAGGCTCCGCTGGAGGAGCGGGTCAAGGATGCGCTGAGTCGCATGACCACCCACGAGAAGATCCAGGTGCTCCATGCACAGAGTAAGTTCACCTCCGCTGGTGTGCCCCGTCTGGGCATCCGTCAACTGAACATGGACGACGGCCCTCACGGCGTCCGTGAGGAACTGGAGTGGAACTCGTGGAGTTCCGCCCGGTGGACTAACGACTCCATCGTGGCCTTCCCCTCGCTGACCTGTCTGGCTGCCACGTGGAATCCCATGATGAGCATCTACTATGGCGATGCCGTCAGCCAGGAGTTTGCTTTCCGCGGTAAGGACATCATGCTCGGCCCGGGTGTCAACATCCAGCGCACGCCCCTCAATGGCCGCGCCTTCGAGTATATGGGCGAGGATCCCTGTCTGGCTGGCGAGATGGTGGCGGGCTATATCCAGGCAGCCCAGCGCAACGGCGTGGCCTGCTGTCTGAAGCATTTCGTACTGAATGATCAGGAGACCGACCGCTTCTCGGTCAACGTGAATGTCTCTGAGCGAGCCATGCGCGAAATCTATCTCTATCCCTTCGAGGAGGCCGTCAAGCGGGCCCATGTCTACACCATCATGGGCTCCTACAACCACTGGAAGGGTGTGCACTGCTGCCAGAACGACGAACTGCTGAATGGCATCCTGAAGATGGAGTGGCAGTGGGACGGTGCTGTGGTCAGCGACTGGGGCGGCGTCACCGATACGTGGCAGGCAGCCACGGGCGGTATGGACATCGAGATGGGTTCCTATACCGACGGCAAACTGAAGGAGAGTGAGTTCACCTATGATGACTACTATCTGGCCCGTCCGTTCGAGCGACTCATCGCCGAGGGAAAGATACCCATGTCGGTGCTCGATGACAAGGTGAGCCGCGTGCTGCGCACCATTTTCCGCACGTCCATGAATCCCGAGAAGGTCATCGGCAGCCAGTGCTCAGAGTATCACTATGAGGTGTGCCGTCAGATTGGCGAAGAAGGCATCGTGCTGCTACGCAATGAAGCCCCCCGACTGCTGCCCCTTGACCTGTCGAAATACCACAACATCCTGGTGGTTGGTGAGAACGCCACCCGCTCCCTGACTCAGGGCGGCGGCTCCTCTGAGTTGAAGACGCTCCGCGACGTCTCGCCCCTTGATGCCCTGCGCAGTCAATCTTCAATCTCCTACGCTCAAGGCTACTATTCCGGCCGTGCCCTCTACGACAAGGTGGACAAGGTCGATCCCGCCAAGAATGTCGCCCTGCGCGAAGAGGCCCTCGAAAAGGCCAAGTTGGCCGACCTCATCATCTTCATCGGTGGTCTGAACAAGAACCACCGTCAGGACTGCGAGAACGGCGACCGTGAGTCGTACGACCTCTCCTTCGGTCAGAACGAACTGATCAGCGACCTGGCCAAGATCCAGAAAAACATCATCGTTGTCACCTTCGGCGGCAACCCCTATGCCACCCCTTGGCTGTCGCAGGTGCACGCCCTCGTCCACTGCTGGTATCTGGGCAGTGAGTCCGGCAATGCCCTGGTCAATGTGCTGACGGGCAAGGTGAACCCCAGCGGAAAACTGCCTGTCACCTTCGCCAAGCGCTATGAGGACTATCCATACGTGAAGTTCGGCCCAGAGGCCTACCCCGGTGTCGACAAGCAGGTCTACTATCGTGAAGACGTCTTCGTGGGCTATCGTGGCTTCGAGCGCGACAAGGTGAAGCCGCAGTTCCCCTTCGGCTTCGGCCTGAGTTACACTACCTTTGCCTTCAGTCAGCCCAAGGTGGAGATGCTCGATGGCGACATCGCAGTGACGGTGACGGTCACCAACACCGGTTCCGTAGCCGGCAAGGAGGTGGCTCAGGTCTATGTCTCTGCACCGAAAAGCAAGCAGATGGAGAAACCCCTCAAGGAACTGAAGGCTTTCGGCAAGACGCGCCTGCTGCAGCCCGGCGAAAGTGACACCCTGACGATGTACGTTCCCTGCGACCGCCTCTCCTCGTGGGATGAGTCCCGTCACGACTGGCTGCAGGACCACGGCACCTACACCTTCCAAGTCGGCGCCAGCAGTGCCGACATCCGCGGCAAGGCCACGCTAAATATTCCTTGAGTTTATGTTGATGACCTGCTGAGTCAGGGATTCCGAAAGGTGACGAAATACCGAAGAATCCCAGCCACTCTGAATGGTGACTGGGATTCTCTTGTTGTATGTTCGCTTCTGCTGATGCGGCGAATGGTTATTTCAGTTTGCTGATGCTGCGCACCTTTTTAGTGGCCTTGTCGAAGAAGACACAGGCATAGGGACGGCCGGGCTCATTGTAGACCCAGGTGTACATATCCTTCTCCTCACCGTGGCCGGTGGGCTCGCCGAGGGCCAACTTCACCTCATTCTCCGTGAAGCCCTTGCGGACTATGCTCTTCTGCACATCGCTGAAGTTGGCCTGACGCACGCCGGGCAACGACAGCGGGTTGCCCCATGCAAAGAGGCTGGTGAACAGATCCTCGCGTTGGCCGTCGATGTCGCCAGCCACATTATGGCTCTGGAAGGTCACCTGCTTAGTATAGGTTCTGCCAGTGCTTTCGCCCGTGAGTGTCATCTTGACATAGTGTGTGCCACGCTGAGCGCGGATGTCCTTGATGGTGAAGGTCGACAGGCGTGCCACGCGGGTGCGCTGGCCATCCTGGGCAAACATCTCCGTATTGTAGAGGGTGAACACCTTCTTGCCCACATACTGACGATAGCCGCCACTGGCTGCCAAACTGTCACCCGGCAGTTCGAAGGCACCCGTGAAGGTGTGAATCTTCATGTTGCTGATGTCGAACTCATCGTCGCGCATACCACTATTGGTACGGCTGATGGCTACGTTCTGATAGAACTCTCGGCCCTTGCTGTCGGCCACGATGATCTTCACGGGGAAACTGCGGGTGCCTACGCCGACGGCCACCACCTTCACCTCCGTACCCTCGGGCACGTCGAGTATCGTCTTGAAGCCGTCGCCATCCACCTCGGTGTCTACATAATACTCATCGGCCATGGTGAACAGCACCTTGTCGCGGAACAAGTCGATGGCCGTGTCTACATCGCCCAGATAGGCCAGCGTGGGAACGCCCAACTTGCCGTAGCAGTAGTCATCGAACGATGCCGTGGGAATCTCGTAGTAGTAAGCCTTGCCGTCATCCTCGCAGACAAAGTTGATATGCTCATGCAGGCCGCCCGTGTTCTCGTGGCCCTTGTAGACCATGATCTTGTGGCGCAGCGAGCGGCTGCTGACCATCTGGCCCGTGGCAGCGTCGGCAAAGGTCTTGATGACCATGTCCTTCTTCTCAGGAATCACCATGAAGCGCATTCCGTCTTTCCAGTCACACAGACTGACATAGCGGAAGTAGCGTCCCAGGTAGTCCTGAGGTTCCTCCGGTGCCTTCTCTCCGCCCTGACCGTTCTCGGCCTGCTCTGCCACGGCAGCCTTAGCGGCTCCCTTGGTCTTCACGATGTACTTGTTTCCTTGCGCCTGACCCGTCAGCACCATCAGGGCCGCAGCGGCGACAATCATCAGTTTCTTCATAACATTAGTTGTATTATTCGCCTGCAAAGATAGGAAAAAGTTTTCATACTTGTGCCAAAATGGCGTAACAAATAGTCGTTTCTTGTGAAAATTTATACTTTTGGCACACGCTTTGCTATCTTATCAGCGATAAACTTTAGTAAATAACAAACAAAAAAGATACAATTATGGGAAAGATTATTGGTATTGATCTGGGTACAACTAACAGTTGTGTTGCTGTGTTCGAAGGCAACGAGCCCGTTGTGATTGCAAACAGTGAAGGCAAGCGTACCACGCCTTCAGTAGTAGGTTTCGTCGAGGGTGGCGAGCGCAAGATTGGCGATCCCGCCAAGCGTCAGGCTATCACCAACCCGAAGAACACCGTTTATTCTATCAAGCGCTTCATGGGTGAGACTTGGCAGCAGACCGAGAAGGAAATCTCGCGCGTACCTTTTTCTGTAGTCAACGAGGGTGGTTATCCCCGTGTCGACATCGACGGCCGCAAGTACACACCGCAGGAGATCTCGGCCATGGTGCTGCAGAAGATGAAGAAGACCGCCGAGGACTATCTGGGCCAGGAGGTGACCGACGCCGTCATCACCGTGCCTGCCTACTTCAGCGACTCTCAGCGTCAGGCCACGAAGGAGGCCGGACAGATTGCCGGTCTGAACGTGCGCCGTATCGTCAACGAGCCTACGGCTGCCGCACTGGCTTATGGTATCGATAAGACTAACAAGGACATGAAGATTGCCGTCTTCGACCTCGGTGGCGGTACCTTCGATATCTCTATCCTCGACTTCGGTGGCGGCGTGTTCGAAGTGCTGTCTACGAATGGCGACACCCACCTGGGTGGCGACGACTTCGACCAGGTCATCATCGACTGGCTGGTGCAGGAGTTCAAGAACGACGAGGGTGCTGACCTGAAGAGCGACCCGATGGCCATGCAACGTCTGAAGGAGGCTGCCGAGAAGGCCAAGATTGAGTTGTCGTCGACCACGTCTACGGAGATCAACCTCCCCTACATCATGCCCGTTGGCGGCGTGCCCAAGCACCTGGTGAAAACGCTGACCCGCGCCAAGTTCGAGCAGTTGGCCCACAACCTGATTCAGGCTTGTCTCGTGCCCTGCCAGAATGCCATCCGCGATGCAGGCATCTCTACCTCTGATATCGACGAGGTCATCCTCGTGGGCGGCTCGAGCCGTATCCCCGCTGTGCAGACCCTCGTGAAGAACTACTTCGGCAAGGAGCCTTCTAAGGGCGTTAACCCCGATGAGGTAGTAGCCGTAGGCGCTGCCATCCAGGGCGCCATCCTCAACCAGGAGACCGGTCAGGACATCGTGCTGCTCGACGTCACTCCTCTGACCCTGGGCATCGAGACCCTGGGCGGCGTGATGACCAAACTCATCGATGCCAACACCACCATCCCCTGCAAGCAGAGCCAGGTGTTCTCTACCGCTGCCGACAACCAGACCGAGGTGACCATCCACGTGCTGCAGGGCGAGCGCCCCATGGCCAGCCAGAACAAGAGCCTGGGCCAGTTCAACCTGACCGGCATCGCTCCCGCCCGTCGCGGTGTGCCTCAGATTGAGGTGACCTTCGACATCGATGCCAACGGTATCGTGAAGGTCAGTGCCAAGGACAAGGCCACCGGCAAGGAGCAGGCCATCCGCATCGAGGCTTCGTCTGGTCTCTCTCAGGACGAGATCAACCGCATGAAGGCCGAGGCTGAGGCTAACGCTGAAAACGACAAGAAGGAGCGCGAGCGCATCGACAAGATGAACCAGGCCGACTCGATGATATTCCAGACCGAGACCTTCCTCAACGAGAACGGTGACAAACTGGGAGCCGACAAGGCCAACGTCGAGGCTGCCGTCCAGCAGTTGAAGGATGCCCACAAGAGTGGCGACACCGCTGCCATCGACGCTGCCATCAGCAACCTGAACAATGTCATGCAGGCTGCCAGCCAGAAGATGTACCAGCAGGCCGATGCTCAGGCCAACGCCGAGCAGGCTCAGCAGCAGCAACAGCAGCAGTCCAGCAGCAATGGCCAGGACGACATCCAGGACGCAGACTTCGAGGAGGTAAAGTAACATAAGCATATCAGGAAAGCGTGTAGCCAATCAAAGGCTGCACGCTTTTTTCATTATTAAACTAAACTACAACGCAATGAAGAAAATGATTCTTGTCGCGCTCGCCCTCATGACGATGGGCAGCATGCATGCATAATCCGCCCCATACCCGTTCACTTTCCGAGAGGTCTTCAAGGCCCCAACAAGGCATGAACATGCCATGATTTGATGTCCGTTCACCTGTAAAAAGGATGGACAAATGGACAAATTGACTGCTGAAACGACTTTTTT
>JAFUUL010000047.1 GCA_017483805.1 Prevotella sp. | reverse complement strand
TGAGGCAATAGACTGCGACGTTCGCTTCAACACTATGCCCTGCAACGGCTGCGGGATGCGACCTTCTATTATTCTGACGGCTTCAGAACCATAGGTGCCAACACCCAAATTGATACTGCCCAGCACGCCATAGTCATTGCGACCCCAAGTCCACACACTACCCATAGGGTCAAGTGCAACGGCATTTTGCCATCCATACTGCGTCGATGCTGCATTAGGCAACAAACCATCACCGACCTCCCGACCGCCATCGGCTTTTTCGTCCCACGTTCGAGTTTCCGTCGTGCCATTGGTCTTTGTCACAGTCATATAACCCCAGCCAAGGTCAACGCTGGCTACACCGTCCATCAATTTCACGAATTCTTTGCGTACAGTACGGGTAGTATCAATCTGCCCCATATCGTTTCTTCCGCACATCCACAGCGAGCCATCTTGTTTTACGATTGCCGTGGTTTGCAGCCCGCACGAAACACTCCGTACATTCTCCATCACAAACTGCGGTTGAGCCGATGCGGTGGTTGAACCATTGCCGAACTCACCGCACAGTTGCCTTCCCCACATCCACAATGTGCCATCATACTTTATCAAAGCATGATGAGTATAGCCAGAAGAAACAGAGACGACATCATTATCCACAAACATCGATGGTACTGATTGCGTGTCGAAACTGGAACTACCATCATCAGCATTGGCCTCAACCAAACGGTTTCCCCATGTCCACAGCGACCCATCCGTCATGACGGCTCCAGCCAGTTCGGGGCCACCTGTGCTTACTGCCGTAGCATAATTGCCTGCAACGAAACGGAAATCTATAGGCTGGTTGCTTTCTCCAGCATCAGACGTGATGCAGCCCTCTGGCAGTTCAATCAGATAGCGGTTGCCCACAGCAAGAGGCACTTCGGGTACGAAATAGATGGTGCTGTCGCGCAGGATGACTCTATGCTCTACCTGCATTTCCCCGCCTGTAGCAGACGGCAGTTGTTTAAACGAGATGCCTCCAAGCGAAGAGCCAGCCTTGTCGATATTTCGATTGAAACAAATGTAGGGATTCACGTTAGCATAGACGTAGAGCGGTTCTGCACTGGGGAATTTCTCTACGATGCCGAGCCGGCGATAGTAGTCCTTGCTCAGCAGGTCTGTGTCGTAGTACCCGTCCAGTCGGGCAACGGCCCTCAGCGCTATATCATCGCTGAACACAATGGGGCCTTCGTAACGAATAGCGGGCTCGCTCCCATCAAGAGAGTAGTAGACCGCAGCCCCTGGGGCATCACATGTCAGGACTATCTCATCACCAGGTGTAAGATATGTTGCTTCCGGCGCAACCGACAGAGACATCCGCTTCCAATCGGCAGTTTTGAACCGCGTCACATACTCCGAAGCGTATGCCGTTCCCCATTTGTTTTTCACTGCACCGGCCGGAACAGTGAATCTGTATTCTGCGGTCGGCTTCAGGTGCCGCTTAGGGACAAACGAGAGCGTCTTGCCACTGATTGTGACATTTCCATCTACTTTCGCTCCTTGCGCATCAGTCAAAGCGATGTCATTGAACCGACTGCCCTGGCTGATGCCATGAGAGTAAGTGACTGACAGTGTTGGTTTCGTTTCTACTTCAGTTGCCCCATCGTCTACAGAAGCCCCCGCCATCCGAAATGCAGGCTCCGACACGATGACAGTCGCCGCATTCGACTGCACGCTGCCATTCACCGTGCATGAGATAATGGTCGTGCCGGGGTTAACGCCCGTGAGATAACCAGAAGCACTGATGCTGGCCACACTGGGATCTGCAGATTTCCACGATATATCCTCCACTCGGCCATTGCTGGGAGTGATGGTCATCCACTGGGATGACGGACTGATGGTAATGGCATCGTCGGCATCTATATTGATGGGCGTAGCCAGATACACACCATTCACAGGAACATTGCTCACGGTGAAGTACCAAGTGTGGGATTTGTGTAAGAAAATATTATCTGACACATACAACTTTGTCTCCGTCCAACTCACTTTGGCATAGAGAACTCCACTGATATATCTATCAACCCATACATAGTTAGTGTAGGAAGTCAGACTTTGGCTGTATTTCAGTCCATCACTAAACTCCCATTTCATGTCGTAAACACTCCAGGGTAAGATATTGTTTCCATAGTCATTTACATCGCAGAGATATCTCTCTCCAATCTCCAATTCTATTTCACTTGCCTGCACTTCGAAGGCTGGAAGAATCAGGCAAACAAAGAACAGAACAACTCTATTGATTAGTTTCATGCGTTCCTCCTTTCTTAGAATGTTACTTTTACCGCCTTACTCTCCTCCATCGCCTCATAGTTGCCACTAACGTCTCGGGCTGTGACGATGAAGCGATAGGTGCTCCCATGTTGACCGCGGAAAGTGGCTTTCTGCTCAGTGGTGTTGGCTTTCCACAGCAGATAGGGCTGTTCACCTTCAGCATAGTACACATTCCAGTCACGCACACCGTCTTCGTTACTCTCCCACTTCAGCACTACGCTTCCTGTGGCATGCGTCGTGCTCACCTGAAGTGTGGTCACTGGCGGATAAACATCGGGATAGCCCACTTCAGCACTTTCAATGGGTGAGACGTTTCCCAGTTCGTCGAAGAACTGGATATGGATGATGGCCGTATTGCGGCGAGAAGAGCCGTCGTTCTTGGCATAGTCCGGCATGGCCAGCACATCCTGATAGACGAAAGTGGAGCCGCCGTCTGGCACCTTCACCTCCACGGCTTTATCCGTGTAGTCGTTCCACCAAACGCGGTAGTGGTCTATGCGAGTACCTTTCGGCGCTGTGCTGGTCTTATAGAACATCCACGAATGCAAAGCACTGGTGGCTCCTCCACCGTTCTTCATATAGTAATGCAGCGTATGGATTCCCTCATCCAGCGTGTTCGCATCAATAGCAAAGGGAGCATCGGTACTGAAATCAGTTGCCTGCTGAGGCTGTGCATCGTCTATCCAATACACCATCACACAGTCTTCTGCCTCAGATTGCGGTTTCACCCGATAGAAGAGCCATAGCCTCTCGGCACTGATAACGCCATTGGCATCTTTCAATAGATAGTGGAACGCGTGAAGGCCCTCCGCCAGTTCTGATGCATCGAACATGAAGTTGACATCTCCAGTATTTGCAGAAGCACTTTGGTGTGGCAGATTGTCTGCCCAATATTCTATCGTTGTACCTGTGACGCCGCCTGCGACTCTCCTGAAGAACAACCACGTTTTTACAGGACTATAGGCCCCCTCGCTGTCCTTGGCGCGATAGTGAAGGGCATGGAGGCCTTCGCTGAGGTAGTTCACATCGGCTGTAAACTCCATCAGCCCGTCGTTGACGGTTACCTCCACACGATTGTTGATGTCGTTGTCTATCCAGTATTCGCCGTTTGCCACAGTACGTTCGTCGGCAAAGGCGGCAGAGACCAGCATACAGACGGCAAGCGACAATAGTAGTTTTCGCATAAGCCTCTAAGTATTAGTTGTTCACTTCCACTTTGACCTTCACGTTCAGTTTGCCGTCTGCATCCGTATAGGAGTCTATATTACTCTCCACGATGCGCGGAATGCTGGGATTCTCGCTGAAGCCGGTGCCGCCATAAGGGCCTACAACCTTGCCGTCATCGCCCTTGATAGTGGTGATAATGGGAGCCAGCAGCGGATTCTCATTGTCACTTTCGCCAAAAACTGCATCGTAAGACGTGATAGTATTTCCCTTGAAGGTTTGAGATTCTTCTGTGGCCCACTCTGGAGTTACCCAGCGCATTTCAGGGTCAATAGTCTGATAGAGATTGTAAAATTGTGTTCCATCTTGCAAAGTTTGAGATACATTATGCCAAACCAATCCTCCAAAAAACACATTATTATAGCATTCCTGATTAGAACTCCAATCTGCCCCCCAATCAGTATACGAAGCCTTATATAAACCTATCAAGCAATTCTTGAAAATCGCATTGGGGATCAATCTACCAAAGCACAGGCAATTCATGATACATGTATTTGTGGTAGCACTCTTATTCACTCGATTAAAACCATTAATAATAGAGTTCTTGATGCAGTAGTTTTCGCCGCTTGTTGCTACATCCGATCCTATGATACACTGGTCAACAATCGTATTCTTGTGTATATCGCCGAATTGTGTATTATTTGAGTTACTGGTGACTCCCCACAAAATCTTGATATAGCAATGAGTGATCTTCAGGTTGTTTGTCTTTCTAATCCTTACACGCCCCAAATATAGCCCCTCTAGTGTGATATTATCACCTATCAGGATGATTTGGGTCGAATCAGTGCTCTCACCAGACGTTTCTGAAAATGCAGTCTTTTCTCCCTTATATCCATTGCCTATAATTGAGATTTCCTTCATGATGCTGTCCACCTTGGTGAATGTTCCAGCCGACAGCGTTATGACGGCTCCCTTCTTTGCCGCACCATAAGCCTGCACGAAGGCGTCCTTACCATAGAAAGCCGTCAAATTGTCACCCTGCTGCAGTGTGGCTGACTGTCCTTGCGCGTTTGCGCACAACGTGGTTGCGATGAGGGCAACCATCAAGAGAATTGTTTTCTTCATTGTCGTTAAGTGTTTAATTATCATTGGGTTATTCCTATTTCATTTCCTGTCACATGACCCCATAGAAGAAGCGTGGCACTGTTAAGCACCGTCTATGTCAATGAAGGTCCTAGGAATAACCCGAAAAACTTTGATGGAGATAACAGCCCCACGCATACAGATATATGCGTGAAGACCGTTAAGCCCTTCTTGTTTTTCAATGCGAGTTTCCTAGGTTCTCATTGACAAGATAAGCGTAACGCGCTTCGTTCTAACTATGTGTCGGCACGGACTCCTTCCGCACCCGACTGCAAAAATACAAAGAAAAAAGGAAATCACCAAGTTTTTCCAAAAGAAAATACAAGCCCCACCGAATCCGCAGTGGCTACACGACAGTGAATGTCCCACAGATTAGGATTCATTAACCATCACAGCATCTGTAGTTACCCAAAACAAGGTGCACTAACTGCACTTACTGCACTTGGAAACGATAAGTGATGAGTGACAAGTGATGAGCGGAAAAAAAGCGGCTTGACCATCAGCACAGATCGGTCGAAAAGCGTTTTAAATCGTTTTATCATTGATAAAACATCGTTTTACGCGTGGTAAAACGATGTTTTACAGCGCTTAAAATTTTGTAAAACGCCTTTCGATGACAGCGGTCAAGTGCAGTAAGTGCAGTTAGTGCACCTTGTTTTTGCTCAGTCTGCAACAGGAAAATGTTAACGAACCTTTAGAAGGTCATGCGGAACGTGAAGCGCACGCCCTGCTTCTGACTGGTGGGCAGGTCGAGGTAGTTCAAACGACGCACGTACTCTACGTGAACGAGTTTGAAGATGTTGTGGATGCCCACGACGGCCTCGACATAGGGACGGCGGCTGTTCATCACATAGCAACCCCCAGGGAACTGCATCAGCACGCCGTTGCCAGCATTCTGCGCCAAATAGGGATTGTTCTTGTCCGACAGCGAGCCCCAAAGCACGTTAACGCCGAAGAACTCGCGCCACTTCAACTTGTGGATGAACGGCAGGCGGTTGAGCAGTTTGCCGTTCATATCCCACGACAGCATGAGCGAGGCATAGCGGTCGTTGAGGAACTCCATGTTGTTGATCAGGTTGAAGGTCTCGTCCTCCATCAGATACGACAGATTGGCGGCAGGCATCAGCAGCAGTGGGTAAGGCACCTGGTTCCACTGGACGCCTCCCTTCAGGTGGCAGTCTATCTTTCCCCACGAGTTCATCCAGAAGCGCTTGTAGATGCGCATCTCAGTCATGTTGTAGCGATAGTCGCCCCCCAGCACGCCCTTGACGCCCATGGTATGGCCCACGGTGAATGTAGGCGCATCGAGATTGATAGTCCGTCGGCGCTGCTTGGTGTTGATATAGGTCTCGCCGGGGGCATAGCGCACTTCGGCATGCAGTTCTGAGGTGCGGATGGAGGGAATCTCCGGAGCCACCAGAGGCTGGTAGTGCATGGCACCGCAGGCCTCGTTCTTCTCAGCCTTGAGCCATAGCGTGGTCTTCCACGCCCAGTCCGCCTCGTACTCGAATGTGAGTTGCTGACGGTTGTAGAACATCATCTTGTCAACGGTGGCCCACTTGAAGGATACGAACATATTGTCCTTGTCGGTGGGGACAAACTTGTCGCTGGGCGACATGACGTCGTAGGTGCTCTGGAACGAGATGGTGCGCTTGGGGAACTCGCGCGGCAGATATTCCTTCTTATTCATCGACCAGATCACCTCGGCATTGTAGTAGTTCTTGTGGCTGTCGAAGCCGTGGGCCGCGTAGCCTTTCAGGAACAGGTGCGGATTGAGGTTGGCAGTGGTCTGGGCACTGGCGCGGACGCGGTAGCCGTCGATGAAGTTGCTGGTCAGCATGGTGTTGACGGGGCCGATGTCCACCTTCGAAGGATGGCCGGTCTCCACGAAATTCTCTATCAGGGCCTTCAGGCCGAAGATGATGTACTTGAAGCCCTTGATGTTCTGAATGTTCGCCAGGAACTGATCCATGCCGCTCTCGCTCTTGGTCAGTTCCACCTGCCGATACTGCGCCCAGAAGTCTTCGTCGCGCATCTCTGCATCGGCCTCCTTCACTTCAGGACGCTTGCCCTTGAACAGATTCTTGGGCAGTTCGTCGAAGGCGTAGTCGGTGAGTCGCGTGGTGCGTATGGCGATGGCCTTGGTGAGGAACTTGGCAAACTTCAACTCGACAATCATATCGTCGTGCGAGAGCACCCATTCGCCGTTAGGCAGTTGCGAAAACTCCTGCTCGACACGCAGGTTCTCCACGAAGTTCACGTCCGACCTCTTGGGCAGCGTCAGTTCGCAGCGGCGCACGTGCAGCGTCGAGTCGTTCAGTATGTAGATGTCGCCACGAAAGCCGAAGTCCTGCTGGTTGTTAGGCATGAAATGCAGATGGATGCAGGAGTCGTTTTCTATCTTCAGCGTATCTTCTATATAGAAGCGGTAGAAACTGACGGCATCCTTGCCGATGGGCGAGGTGAAAGGATACTGCAACAGGCGTATCTGGTCGTCATACAGGTTGACGTCGGTAAACACATCCTTCATGACCACCGTCATGATGTCACCCGTTTCAATGAGGTCGTTGATGCCGTTGGACCGCTGGCCCTTGATGATAGTCTTCTCCGACTGGGGATCCTTCCGGTATATCTTCTGCGACACCGTCTCGTCGACGCTGACGGGCAGGATCAGTTTGTCATTGTAGGCGCACTTCTCCACCTGGTCCAATAGCCAACTCCTATTGCTGAACGGCTTCTGCTCCAATTCTTCGGGCGTCAGGTCGTTCAAGGCCAGCGTCAGTTTCTCATACTGGTTGTATTGGTAGTAGTCGTGCGTCTTCAGGTCGGTCTGCTTCTTGGCGGCTATCACGCGGCGCATCAGTTCCACGGCCGGATTGTCCTTACGGCTATACCTGCTGCGCTTGGCCTTCACCATCACGTTGGCCAATTGTTCGTTGGCGGGCTTCAGGGTGATCTTCTGGACCGACTTCATCCTGCTGTTCACGGGGATGATGCGCTCCTTGTAGCCCACGGCACTGACAGTCAGGTTCCAGCCCGCATGGTTCTCAATGCTGAAGCGCCCGTCCAAATCAGCCACCTTGGCCACGTTGTGCCCCTTATAGATAAGGCTGGCACTGGGGATGGGCTCGCCCGTCTCGGCATCGGTGACGACACCAGTCAACTGCTGCTGTGCACTCAAGGGGAGGCACAGTAGCAGCAATGTGAGGGCTATGGTATACTTAATCCAGTTCTTCATCAGCCTCGTAGCCACCCATCTCGCGGATGGCGTTCTTCAGCATGGTGTGCTGACGGTACAGGTGGTTGACGGCCTCCTCGCCCTGCGTGTAGTCGTGCATCGGACTCTTCAGGAAGAACGACAGGAAGCGCTGCGTGCCGCAGCGGCCGGCACGCTGGGCCAGGTCGATGAGCAGGCAGAGGTCGAGGCACACGGGAGCGGCCAGGATACTGTCGCGGCAGAGGAAGTTGATCTTGATCTGCATC
>JAFUUL010000046.1 GCA_017483805.1 Prevotella sp. | reverse complement strand
TTCTTTGACTTCCCATGAAGGTAATAGTCGCTTAGTACTTGGAGCTTGAAGCTCACAT
The DNA here is from genome assembly GCA_017483805.1 of Prevotella sp. Taxonomy (GTDB): domain Bacteria; phylum Bacteroidota; class Bacteroidia; order Bacteroidales; family Bacteroidaceae; genus Prevotella. The sequence continues at coordinate 10,386 of JAFUUL010000046.1, read as the reverse complement.
CATAACTCTTTCGAACACATTTTGTCATAACTTGTTACTTTTGTTATGGCGAAAAACGTGTCAAGCTATTCCAGTACAAGACACGATGCTTCACTCGATGATGCCCTTCACCGGACAGCACAGGTAGCGACGCGAGCCCGTGGGGTCGGTCAGCGGACGAGAGGCGTTGGTGGTGGCGATGAACGATGCGTTGCGCTGCAGTAGCACATACTGGTCGCTGCGCATCTTGCGCACCTGCGCATCGGCACCAGCAGCAGGACTTCAAATATTATAGAAAAAAGTCTCTTTTTTCGCGAACGATTTCCCTTTTTCTGTGTATGCAATAATGAAGCCGGATGGTTTTGCGCAATAACTTGGAGGCGAAAATCGTTTAATCATAAAATAAGGAAAAGGCAATGAAAAAGAGAGTGATGATGCTGTGTTTGACTGGGCTGACCTTTGCATTAGGAACGATGGCACAGACTAAGGCAGTACGAGTGGAGAGCCCCATCGTGACGGAGAAGGACTTCATGTGGTACACAGAGCAGAAGGAGGCTTGGCGGGAGGCTACGCAGCGGAACCCGCAGGACGAAGAAGCCTGGCAGAACTACTACGATGCTGCACGCTACATGACGTGGTGGGATGAAAGCAGGAATGACACGACGGCACGGCAGGTGATACGCGAAATGAGGGAAGCCATCCCCAATACCTATACTTATAATAAGTGTGCCTATATGGCCATCAAGTTGGGGCATGGCGAAGGCACCGACGGCGATCCGTACGCGGAGGCTGCTCTCACGATGCTGCCCGACGATATGCTGCTCAAGGACTATAACGAATGGGTGTGCTATCTGGCCATGAAGGGACATGAGGAGCGCATGGCGCAGATGGCCAAGAGGTTTTTCGACAGCGGCCTTTATTCCGAGACCGTGCTGCGCTACAGTTATAACGAGTTGGCAGGCATGGAGCAGGACGGCATTTACCTGAGTAGCGGCGATGCAGCCATCATTCCCAAATGGCTCATTCAGGTGGGCATGGGAATGCACCGCGACAAGACCATCGTCGCCATACCGTTCCTCTGGGTGAAGGAGTATCGCGAGTGGCTGAACAAGAAACTGGGCATAAAACTGCCGGAAAGGGAAGACAGGGACTACCAGACCAACGATGCCTATGAACGCGATATGCTGCAGACCATCATCGACCGCTATGGCAGCAAGGTGTACTTTTCGAGTACAACTCCTCCGAAGTCGATGGAACCCTGGAAGGAGCATCTCTACAACGAGGGGCTGCTGCTGAAGTACTCAGCCAAGGCGTATGACAATATGGCCGTGAAGCGGCGTAACGTGGAGGAACGGTATATGCTGGAATACCTGCTCGTGTCGTTCCGTCCCGACTGGACCACTGGGCAGCGGCTGTCTGCCAACTATGCCGTGCTGCTGGCCGACCTGCTGCCTTACTATGCCAAGCACGACCAGAAGCGATACGACTGGCTGATGCGGCTGTTGGTGAGCGGTGTGACCAACACGTCGCTTGATGAAGAGAATAAACAGCAATACCTCAACCTCTTGCTTAATAAGTAGGCCATGCTGATGCCTCTGAGACTGTCGGCACAGTCCGACGAACAGTTGATGAAGCGGGCCAGTCGTGGCAACGACCGCGCCTTCGAAGAACTCTACAACCGCCATGCTCGGCGGTTGCAGGGCTTCTTCGTCAGGCGATTAGGCAACGGTGAGTTGGCGGCCGACCTCATGCACGACACCTTCCTGCGGCTCTATGATGCCCGCGAGCGGTATCGGGAGGGCCAGAACTTCCGGCCGTGGCTGTATACCATTGCGTATAATCTGTGTAAGAACCACGTAAGGAAGACCCACCCCCAGCCCCTCCCTGTGAGTGAGGGGAGTGATTACCTTGACGACGATACAGATGTTGAAGTGGAACTTGACGAGACCATTCTTCGCGATGCCCTGCGCGAGGTACTACTCCGTCTGCCCGAACCCTACGCTATGCTTTTCTCCCTGCACTACGAGGAGGAACTCACCATCCCGCAAATAGCGCAAATCACGTCGCTGCCCGAAGGCACCGTGAAGTCGCGTCTGCACAAAACAATGAACATCATCAAACAAAACTTGAAGCAATATGAAAGTCGATAATCAAGACATCATTCGCACAGCCCGTGAACTGCGCGACGAAGAGAACAGCCGTCTGCATGTCCGTCCCTGGCGTCGTAGTCCCCGTTTCCGTGTTCCCGCCTGGCTCGTGGCCGTTCCCGCTGCCGCCATCGTTGGTTTCTTCTTCGGCCTGTGGACAAATGGCAGTCAGTCGGCAGACGCTCCCCTAACGGCTATGGTCGATACGGTGTATATCACGGTGAAAGAACCGGTTCCTACGGTTGATACTGTATACAGGACCGATGCAGAGCCTTCTCCAATAGTCGTTCCTGTCCGTCGTGTGGCTAACACAAAGCCCGTGCATCAGAAGCAATACGCATCTGTGGGGCAGTCGATGGCTAACGACCAGATACGCTATGACCTGCTGGTGAAGAACTGATCTGTTTGCCTCTATGTCTTGCGGGTTGCGGCGCATGATCTTTGATCCTGTCATTCCCCTACCTGCACAAGCCGGAACCAGTCGCGCAGCACGCCCTTGTAGCGGGCCTGGGAGTCGGCTACGAGCAGGACAAGCGTGGGGGACACCTGGCAGAGACCTTCGAAATTGGCAAACTTGCGGCCGGTGAGGGTGAGACGGGTCTTGAACTCAACGAGGAGCGACTTCTGCAGTTGCTCCTCTTCTGACGGTACGACCTGATAGATGCGGGTCAGGGCAGAGGCGCCTAACTTGAGGCGAGGTATGCGCAACTGACGCTCGACGACGAGCAGTCGGCCGTCGTCGAGGGCACAGAGGGCGGAGAGGCCGTAGATGTGCTTGGGGCTGAGGGGTGCGTCGGGCTGGTAGACGTACTGTCGCTTCAGGGTCAGGTCGTCGCCGAAGGCCAGCAGGCGGATGTGGCTCTCGCCGGGCAGGGGGTGCTCGGTGGCGGTGAAGAAGAGGTGGCGCGTGGCGTCGTAGGTGAGCGACTCGAGGCCTCGATTCGACTCGGCCCGACGGATGATGTCGTCGGGCATCTGCAGCCGGCGGCCTGTGCGCTGTCCGTCGAGGGTGTACTCGAGCACTTCGTTGTCGGCCTCGCCGGAGATGAAGAGGGTGCGGCTGGAGGGGCGATAGCAGATGCCCTCCATGTCGCGGTTGGGCAGAAGGCTGGAGCGGTAGCCCTGATAGTCGACCTGGGTGATGCGCTTCCGATCGGCATCGATGAGCAGGCGCACGACGTGGAACCCGTCGGTCTCTGCCTTGTCGTCAGCGAGTGCATAGAGATCGTCGCCCAGAGGGCAGATGCCGCTGTAGTTGCCAGCGGGCATCTGCCTGTGGAATCGCTGCTGTGCTTCGGCTGATGGGCCGAACAGCGAGAGGGCGATGACGGCGAGTGCCGCCGCTATCGAATGTCGTCGATATACCATTGGTCGTCATCGGCATGAAAGAGAGTTGCCTGTACGGGCTTGATGGCGAAGGTGAAGTCGTAGTCCTGATAGGGCAGGCAGTACTCGCGGCGCGGCCACGCTCCCCAGGAGTTGACGCAGCCGAGGCCCATCTGGCGCTGCTGCAGGTGCACGTAGGTGTCGCCCGTGGGCACCAGGTCGCCGCTGTGGCGCCCCCACGCCTTGTCCTTGTTGGGGCCGTCATCCAGTTGGCTGGTCGAGTAGGGCAGGGCGCTGGCTTCCATGGGTGCGTTGCTGTAGAACTCGAGGCCGCGGCCCTGGTGGTCAAGCACGCGGAACCAGCGTATGTCGGTGTGGTTGCCTGACTCCTGCGGACGAATGTAGGGGAAGTACTGGTAGTCGACCTTCGACTCGTAGATGCCCACCAGTTCGCTGCTATTGCGGTCGGAGTAGTTCTCCACAGGGCCTCGGCCGCGATACTGGATGTAGTCGAACGGTGCGGGCATCTGGAGTGCCATGCCGTAGCGGAAGAGGTTGCTCACCTCGGCTCCCCGCTCGGTGCTGAGTTGCTGGCGTACGATCACCTGGCCGTCGGGTGTGAGGGTGTAGGTGAGGGTGAGGGTGGCCTTCTGGTCGGGCATCTCTATCTTGGCGACAATGGTATTGTCGCTCACTGAACACTGCTTCACCTTCATCTGTGGGTCGTGCCACGTGGCAAAGCGGCGCTGCAGGCCTGCACCGTAGTCGTTGTCGGTCGGTGCACGCCAGAATTCGGGCTTGATGCTCTCACGGAAGGACAGCATCTCGCGTCCGTCGACGGTCAGATAGTCTATCAGGCCACTGCGCTTGCCCACGTAGAGGTCGGTGCCGGCGGCCGTGAGGCGCACGTAGGTGTTGGTCTCTTCCTTCTCCACCTGAGCCGTCTGAGGCGACAGGGCGGGATACTGGTAGGGCTGCACGAAGATCTGCTCGCGGGCCACCCATTGGCTCTTGCTCACGAGGGGCTGGTCTTCAGCGGGCGTCACCCAGAAGATGACGTAGACCTCGTCGTCCGGCTGATGCTGCAGCACGTCGGCCAGAGCCTCGCGCAGTGCATCGACGACGATGGTCTTGCGCTGCTGTGGGGCAATGCCCTGCAGGCTGACCGTCATGTCCTTGCCGGTGTGGGCGTAGATGCGCTCACTCTCGAAACCACCTATGTGCCAGTGGAGCACCATATCGTCGAGCGAACGGAAGAAGTTCTCGTTGTACACCTCGATGCGTCCGTCCCTGATGCCTCGGTCGCTGATCCAGATGTTCTGGTAGTAGTACTGCACCTCGTGTGCATGGGGGTTCAGACGGCGGTCGGGGGCGATGATGCCGTTGCAGTTGAAGTTGTAGTCAGAGGCGGGATACTTGCCGTAGTCGCCACCATAGGTGAATATCTCGCGGCCGGTGACGGGGCTCTTGTCGCGCAGGCCCTGATCGACGAAGTCCCAGATGTAGCCACCCTGATACTTGGTGTACTTGCGCACAAGATCCCAGTACTCCTTGAATCCGCCCATCGAGTTGCCCATAGCGTGGGCATATTCGCACTGGATGAGAGGGCGTGGATTGTCGCCCTTTGCGTAGGCCTCGCAACCGCGATAGTCGTAGTACATGGGACAGAAGATGTCGGTCTTGCCGTCCTGTCGGGCCTGCTCATACTGGCAGGGGCGGGTCGTGTCGGTGGCCTTCACCCAGTCGTAGCACTTCTCGAAGTTGGGGCCGTAGCCGGCCTCGTTGCCCAGTGACCAGACGATGATGCTGGGATGGTTGCGGAAAGAGAGCACGTTGCCCTGGTTGCGCTCCAGGTGCATCTGCTCGAAGTCCTGCCTCTTGGCCAGCGTGCGGTCGCCGTAGCCCATGCCGTGACTTTCCAGATTGGCCTCGGCAGTCAGGTAGATGCCGTATTCGTCGCACAGATCGTACCAGCGCGGGTCGTCGGGATAGTGGCAGGTGCGCACGGCGTTGATGTTGAGTTGCTTCATGATCTTGATGTCCTCTATCATGCGCTCCACAGAGACGATGTAGCCGCCGTCGGGGTCAAGTTCGTGGCGGTCGGCACCCTTTATCAAGATTGGCTGACCATTGACCAGCAGTTGTCCGCCCTTGATCTCGATGTGGCGGAAGCCCACGCGCTGACGAATGACCTCCAATACCTGGTCACCCTTCTTCAAGGTGATCAAGACATTATATAGATTAGGTACTTCTGCCGACCAAGGCTTTACATTTGCCAAATCTACGACATTGCCGTCTTTGTCCTGCAGGGAAGTCTCAATGACAGTGCCTTTGGGGGCTTTGGCATTCACGTTGAGGATACCCTTGCCGTCTATATAATCCTGCGTGATGACCAGGTCTTCGATGTGCGCCTTCGGACGGGCGTAGAGGTACACCTCGCGGGCTATGCCCGTGAAGCGCCAAAAGTCCTGATCCTCCAGATAGGAGCCGTCGCACCAGCGCATCACCTGCATGGCGATGAGGTTCTGGCCCTTCTTCAGGTATTTCGTGATGTTGAACTCGGCAGCCACTTTCGAGTCCTCCGAGTAGCCCACGTAGCGGCCGTTGACCCACAGGGAGAGGTTGCTCGTGGCCGAGCCCACGTGGAAGTAGACTTCCTGACCATTCCAGTCGACAGGCAACTCAAAGGTGCGGCGATACGAGCCGGTGTAGTTGTTGGTCTCGCTGATGTAGGGTGGGTTGCTGTCGAAGGTCGTTGCCCAGGCATAGCCCACGTTCTTGTAGATCTTGTCGCCGTAGCCCTCAATCTCGAAGAGGCCCGGCACGGGGAAGTCCACCCACGCTGAGTCGTCGTACTTCAGCGAGAAGAAGTCGCGCGGCGCCTGGTTGTGGTCTTTCACGAAGTTGAACTTCCACTTGCCCTCCATCGACAGGTAGCGTGCAGATTTTGACTTGTCGCCCGACAGTGCCTTCTGGGCATTCTCGAAGGCGAAGAAGTCGGCCCGGCGGGCCTCACGGTTCACTTGGTTGACGGCGGGGTTCTTCCACACGGGCTCCGTGTCGGCGGCCAGTGCCGTCATTGCGGTCAGCAGCATGACCGAAAGTAACAGGTTTCTTAGCATATTGGTATAGGGTTTTAATTTATTCGTAGTCATCGATGACGCTGTTCACGAAGTCCATCATAGGCTTGGCGGCACGCAGGATGCGCTCCGTCTCGTCCAGCCAGCGGTCGCTCTCAAAGAACGACTCGTCCACGTGGTGCCATGCGCAGTAGTCCTTCAGCCGCAGATACCTAACGTACTCATAGTCACGCGGAAATCCGCTGGGGCAGGTCTTCAGTTTCGTGAGCCCGAAGCCCTGAGGCGAGTCCCATGACTCATCCCACGACTGGGTTGCCTGCTGCGAGTCGAAGAGGCTCAGGAACTCCTTGCTCTCCACGCACCGCAGCCACTCCTGCTCGTTGGCCATGATCTCGTTGCGGCACGAGGTCAGAATGTCCGTAGGCAACCAGTAGTTGCCTACTGCCAGCAGACAGTGGTCGGGCTCCAGATGGATATAGTAGCCGCCTCGCAGGGCCTTCTTGCCGTGGGCGTTGATGTAGGCTCCGAAGTGATTCTTGTAGGGCGACTTGTCGGACGAGAAGCGAGTGTCGCGATAGAAACGATAGGTGCAGTCCTTCAGCGGCTGGTTGGCCACGTCGGGGTCGAAGGCGATGATGCGCTCGCGAATCTGCTCCACGGCCTGCTCCCATTCGTGGCGGGCGGCATCGTAGTCGGAGCGGTGGGCCTGAAACCAGGGGCGGTTGTTGTTGCCCATCACCTGGCGCAGGAAGTCTAAAATCAGTCTTGCATTCATAGTTTCACGTATTTTTGTGCAAAATTAAGTAAAATAATCGAGAATATGAAACTTTTTGCTTACTTTTGCACCAATGAAACGAGAAGAACGATACCGGCTGGTGCTGGAGCACTTTCGCCGCGAGATGCCCGAGGTGAACACCGAACTGGAGTTCGGCAGCGTGTTCCAGTTGCTTGTAGCCGTCATACTGAGTGCCCAGTGCACCGACAAGCGTATCAATCAGGTGACGCCAGCACTCTTCCGTCGATTCCCCGATGCCCGCTCGATGGCCGAAGTGGAGCCCGATGAAGTGCTGGAGTACGTGAAGAGCGTGAGTTACCCAAACTCGAAGGCCCGCCACCTGGTGGAGATGTCGCGTGTGCTGGTGGAGCGGCACGACGGACAGGTGCCCAGCGACATGAACCTGCTGCTCGACCTACCAGGCGTAGGACGCAAGACGGCCAACGTGATACAGGCTGTGGCCTTCGGACAGGCAACGATGGCCGTAGACACTCATGTCTATCGTGTCAGCCATCGTCTGGGTCTGGTGTCGCGTCGTGAAAACACGCCACTGAAGGTGGAGCAGGCCCTCGTGAAGAACATTCCGACCGCCGACATTCCGCGTGCCCACCACTGGCTGCTGCTGCACGGCCGCTATGTGTGCACCTCGCAGCGTCCGCACTGCCCGAAGTGTCCGCTGGAGAACATCTGCCCCAAACTGCTGGAAGGTTCGAGGCTGGAACATTAATAATTTTGAATAAAGAGTTGAACGATGATAACATTTCCAATAGCAAAGATCAACCTGGGGCTGAACGTGGTGGAGCGTCGGTCTGACGGCTACCACAACCTGGAGACCGTCTTCATGCCCGTGCAACTGCGTGACGCACTGGAGGTGCTGCCTATGGACGAACAGTTTCCCTCGCCCTACGACTGCGACCTGAAGGTATCCAACCTGGCCATAGAGGGCGACGAACAGCGCAACCTGGTGGTGCGTGCCTACCAGTTGCTCAAGCAGGACTTCCCCCGTATGCCTCGCGTGCATGCCCACCTCTTCAAGGCCATACCCACACAAGCCGGCATGGGTGGTGGTTCGAGCGACTGTGCGGCCATGCTCGTGCTGCTCAACAGAATGTTCGAACTGGGGCTCTCCGAGCAGCAACTCATCGACCGTGCTACCCGTCTGGGTGCCGACTGCCCCTTCTTCGTTATTGGCCGTCCGGCTTACGCCGAGGGCATAGGCGAGCGGCTACAGCCGATGGAGGTCAACTTGGGTGGCTATTGGCTGGCCGTGGTGCGTCCCGACATACCTGTGCCCACTCGTGAGGCCTTTTCCCTCATCCGACCGCACAGGCCCTCAAAGAACTGTCGCACCATAGTCAGTCAACCCATAGAAACTTGGCGCGAAGAACTGACCAACGATTTCGAGCAGAGCGTCTTCGCCCTGCATCCTGAGATTGGTTGTGTGAAGGAGAAACTCTACCAGATGGGAGCCGTCTATGCAGCGATGAGCGGCAGCGGCAGTGCCCTGTTTGGCATTTTCCGTAGCCAGCCTCACCTGGAAATCGAATTTCCTGGCATCTTCACCCGCGTGCTCCCGTTATAACATTTTAACACACGTCATACCATCACTTGCCCACGCAGAATCTACTTTCCGATGCAGAATCTAATATCTGCAAATATAATGTGGTGATAATCAACGACATAACATTATTTTAGAGGGGCAAAAGTTATGTCGAGGGACGTTTGAGGGACAGAAAATTGGCAAGAATCTGCAAATGAAGTTGCCGCCAAAAAAAGAAAAAGCAAACATCTGAAAATATGGCGATGCGTTTCTTTTCCAATTCACATTTGTTAACACGGATTTTTGCACATTCTAGTATTAAGGTTTAGTTTAGGTTATAGATATTTAATATGGGATTAAACTAAACCAAGCTGTGTATTATCAAGTCGAGTTGTCTTCTTCTTTTTTCTTTTGGATGGCAAAAGTGTTATATTGAATGACTAAAAAGCTACTTTTTATATAAAATGTGCCATAAAGATGAAGATTTTTAGTAAAACATGTATCAAGTAATAATATTTTTATTACTTTTGCAACAAAAAGTATCAATATGACTCTTCAGAAGTGGATAAAGGACAGGGCAATTCATGGGTATCCTACATTCTCAATAGAGGATGTAAGAGGTGCAGGAATGTACTCTTCTGAACAGATAATGAAGAATGAACTTAATAGGCTATGTTCAAATAAGACTATAGTCAATGTGTATCGAGGTTTCTATGTTATCATTCCTGTTCATTACGTTCTTCGTGGTTCTGTACCCGCAACCTATTATATAGACCAACTGATGACTTATCTTAGCAAGCCATATTATGTATGTATGCTAAGTGCGGCTGAATTACTTGGTGTGGCACATCAGCGACCACAGCAGTTTTCTGTGATGACAACATATCCAAGACGTCAGTCGGTGACAACTCGAAATGTTACTACCGACTGGTTTTATCGTGATGCATTGCCGGAAGATGCCCTTGTTATAAAGAATACTGAAACCGGGACAATCCGAATTTCAAATTCTCTTTTGACGGCAGCTGATCTTGTACAGAACCAGCAGCATGTAGGTGGATTGTCGCGAGTAGCTACCATACTTGAAGAACTGACAGAACAGATTGATATTGACAGTCAGTTCCAGACGCTGATACCTTACGTTAAGACTGTGACTTGGCAACGTCTTGGTTACATCCTTGAAAACGTCATCGAAGATAAGGAAACTGCAGATAAGCTTTATGAGCTGCTTCGTGCTTCATCTGCTCGTATGGTATATAAGCCATTAAGTACATCGGCAGAAGATAATACGTCAGACAGAGATAGTCGATGGAAGATAAACATAAACGTAGAAATAGAAACAGACGATATATGATTAACAGAACAGCAATACAACAGTGGAGTGAGCATGCTCCCTGGATAGATACCTGAGTATCATTGCTGACGAACGTAAGTCAATGATGTTTGTAGACAAAGGGGATATCATCCAGTATATGAAAAAATAACCTTGAAAGTGGTTCCTGCATCCACTTGCGACGAAACAGTAATACGGGCACCCATCCG
>JAFUUL010000004.1 GCA_017483805.1 Prevotella sp. | reverse complement strand
GGTTTGATGAATAATTAAGAATGAAGAGTGAAGAATTGGCTACCGCAGCAGTTCGAATGTATAGACATACACCCACGGGTTAGCCTCCCACGTACCCTTGCCGCTGGTCTTTTCGATGAGCGAGGCAAAGGCTTGGCGTGGAGTGTCGAATGTGGCGTTGTTCTTGCCGCCGTGCTCCATGATGCCTGCCACGATGTAGCAGTTTATCCATTTCTCTACGCCTTCATGCAAGCAGTCCTCGTCGCTGATGGCCTGAAGTCTTTCAAATCTGATGCCGGTGATGCGGATGGCGTGGGGCATGAGGTCGGCGCGAACGAACATCTTGTTTCGGTAGCCGGGTGTGACGCCTGGGCTTAATCCGTCACCGACGTAGTCATAGGCTTTCACCCACCATTCATTAGCCTTGCTGTTGCCTTCGGTCTCTTCCATCGTGTTGTATATGTCGCGGTATGACTGTGCAATGGCCACCTCTTCGCCTATCTTGTAGGCTGGCTGGTTCTCTCTGGGTACGCGGTAGCCCTTGTCACCGATACGGAAGATGACAATGCCACCGTCCACTATATCCATTTCGTCGGGCCTTATCTCTGTCAGCGTCCCGTCTTTGTCCTTGCGGTGCAAGGTCATAGGCATGATGCGCCGCGTCATGGTCTTTTGTTTTGACAGCACGGCTTGGGTCAGTCCGTACTTGTCGCTAAACATGATTTTCTTCATACTCTTTTCTGTTAGTGGTTGTAATTTCTGATAATTCGTGTTCAAATCAAATCTTCCTGAACTTGAATTTCGGCTGCTGCTTCACCTGCTGTTCGTGTTCATACGGCAGGCGGTACTTCGTGTACGTGTCGGCAGGCATACCGAAGAGCCGTCCCGGCAGCGTCATCCACGCCGGCCATAGCAGGTCGCACGGTCGGTGGAGCCTGTGGCCACCCGCCCGCACCGCCTTGGCGCTCGTCTTGATGCCCTTCGTCTTCAGCCGTGGGAACGACAGTTTCTGCTCGCCCGTCTCGGCATCCATGATGGGGTGTCCCTCGGCATCCTTCAGCGCCTCGAAAATCCCAAGGCAGTAGTACCGCTCGCGCAGCCCCTTGCGCCGGTCCTCGTCGGGTATGATACCCACGAGCGGACACAACTCGCAGCGGTCGGGCTGCTCGCGTGGCAGCGGTCGCGGAATATACAGTTGTTTCGGCATGTCTTTTCAGTTTTTTCTTATTATTCTGCGACTCGCCAATATCGAGCGAATCGCCAAAGTTGCGATGTTATCTTACCCTTCGGGAAAAACCCGATTTCCGAAACGAACTGTCTCAGCGCAAAGGTTGGCAAGTGGATTTCGGAATCCTGAGGGGGGTCGAGAAAAATCGAGGCCCCGGGGGTCTCAGGTCGAGGGGTCGGGCGGCTCATGGTCGCCGTCAGCGTCGGTGTTGGCTCGCATGAACTTCGCTTGCATTGCTTCCACCCATCGGTCTTGCCGTCGCTGTCGGTTGGCCTTCAGTTCGGCGGTGGTGTGGCTGCGCATGTCCTGGTGCGCCTTGATGTGGCAGGGGATGCACAGCAGCCGCACGTTGTCGGGGTTGTAGCACAGGCGCTCCATCGTCGCCACGTCCTTTGCCGTCTCTACCGGCACGATGTGGTGGCAGTCCACGCCCGGCGTGACGTACCCGCCTGGCACTCCCGCCGCTATCCCGTCGGCCTTGCACTGCTCGCACAGCCCGCCAGCCCTCTGCCACACCACGCGCTTCACCTCCCACCATCGCGGGCTGTTCAGCAGTCGCTGGTATCGTTTGTCTCGGCTCATGTGGTTGCCTCCTGTTCCTTCGGTTCAGGGTCGCACCCTTCAGGATAGATGATCGTGTACTTCATCATTTCCCGTAGTCGTTGCTTTGCTTGTTCAGTCATACTTACCATTCTTGCCCGAAAGGTCGGAAGCCCATCTTCTTCTCAATGTCTTCCTCTTCGGTTGGTTTGCTGTTGCTCCGCTCCACTTCCTCGTCGGCTTGCTGCCGGTCTTCGTCGGTAAAGCGGATAGTTGTCTGTCGGTCGTACATCTCCACGCCTCGGTGTTGCTTGCTCTTGGTCTTCTTGCCGTAGGCTATCTCGCCTCGGTAGTCGTGGTAGTTGGCTGGGCCTCGCATCTCGTCGGCGTTCTGCTTGTCGAGTTCGGCTATGATCTGTGCGTCTGCCATTGTGATGAGCGTGTCGATGATGCTTTCAGATTCCAGGTATATGCCCAGTTGCCGCAGCCGTCGGTAGATGCCTTTCACACCCACCTCCACGACGCGCTCCACGATGTCGTCCACGCACTCGGTCTGCCTGGCCTCACCCATGAATGGCTTGTTGAGCATGACCATTCCCAGCCCTCGCTTTCCTTCCTGGCTCAGTATGAGCACCATCTGCTCGATGCTCAGTTTGCCGTTGGGGGCGCACAGGTTGATGGCATTCTGCCACGCCACGTCGGTCTCCAGATACATCATTAGTTTCTGTATCTCCGGCGTGAGGGCGTGCTGTGGACTGGCAGCGCGTACCATTGCGTAGATGAATGCCTGGAGCATGTGGTAGGTGTCGGTGTTGAGCGAGTCACACACGGCATTCCATACCTCCGCCATTTCAGGGCTTACCTTCGTTCCCATAGGTACGAACTTGTCTTTGTCTTCTTTCATTCGTCAGTTGCTATTTCTAAGTTCAACTTCTCGCATAGTGTAGTCAGTTGTGGCATGTCGGCAATCACCTCGTCCACGGTCTTATAGATCTTGGCGTTGTTGATGATGCGCACCACCACGTCGGCGATGTCAGCCTTCGGCCCGTCTTCCTCGCGCCACCACTCCGTGACGGGCTTCACGTCAACCGTCAGACGGTCATAGTGTAGGTTCTCAGCCTTCGCCTGCCACTTGCTGATACCGTCTCGGTCGGGGTAGAGGATGATGTCGCGCTTCTGGTCGATGATGGGTTTCAGTTTCTCGCGGTTCAGGTTCTCCAGTCCGCCACACGCCATCCACACCTGTGAGTGGTTGTTGCCGTAGGCGGTCGCCATGATGAGGGCGGTCTTCTCACTCTCCACGATGCACACCTGTTGGCGTTGCACCATCTTGTAGCGGTTGAGCAGGTGAAGCCCGAACAGGCACGGCTTGGCATCGGTTCGGTCGGCTGAGTATTGCGTGAGCCGTTGGTCGCGGTAGAGTGCCGAGTGCATCCAGTCGAAGCCGTAGCGAGCCTCCTTGTCGCGGTGGCCGTCGGGCTTATACAGCATCATCTTACCCGTGCGCACAATGCCCTTCTCATCAATCTGCCAGAACATCGTGTGTCCTGTCTTCGAGTGGCCGATGTGGTAGGCACTGAGTGCTTCGTCGAGATTGCGCCGCTGGTGACCGTCCCACTTGATGCCCGTGCGCAGCCACCTGACCAGCGTGTTCTCCTCGCGCCGCTGTTCTGTGCGCTCCACCATCCACATAGGCAGCGTGAGCATAGGCAGCGGCGGCACCTGTTGGCGTGGCACCGATGGCTTTGTATGGAAGCGGTCGGAACCCTCTACCTCTATGCAATACTTCTTGCCGAGCCAGCGGAGCGCGTCAACGAATGACAGCCGCTCATGCTCCATCAGGAAGTCTATCGGCCCGCCCTGCCAGCCACAGGAGAAACACTTGGCGTAGTTCTTGCGTGAGCTGATCTTGAACGAACCCATGTGGCGGTCTTCGTGGAACGGGCACTTGCACATATACTCCACGCCAGCCTTGCGGAGGTCGTAGAAGTCGCCGATGACATCGACAATGCTTGCCGCGTCCTTGATTTTCTGGAT
>JAFUUL010000045.1 GCA_017483805.1 Prevotella sp. | reverse complement strand
TCCAGAGGCAATGCGAGAGCCTGATCTAAGAGATAAGCGCGGAGAGAAACTTACTCCCACGTCTTTTTTGTTTCCGGAAAATTAAACGAAGAGTGGAGTAGAGCAGAAGCAAAGGGAAGTGCTAATTCTCTTAATTCTTAACTCTTAACTCTTAATTGATGACCGACAGGGGAGTGTCGGCCAGCACCGCTGTGTGCTCATCTCAAAGCAATTGTTGAGAAACAAAGAAGACGAAATATCATTTTTCAATTAACATTTTATTAACTAATTCAAAACATTTAATTATGAGAAAAAATTTTCTTATTTTGATGTTGCTGTCTCTCTTGCCGTTGGCAGGATGGGCTACCATTGGGAGTATTCAACTTCCACAACTTAACACTGCCCAGGACTATACTGGAGAGCCCATTGCAGCACTGACAAGTGCAGGTAGTGCTTCTTCTGAGAATGCCCGAACCTATCATTATGCAGTAACAAGTAGTGCTACTGCTCCTGTAGTAGACGCCACAGATTGGAAAGATTCGTACACGGCTGCTACTGCAACGGATGCCGGTACCTATTATGTGTACTTCATGGTGAAGACAAATAGTGATGAGGAGGGTGTTTCTCGTCAGTATGTCGGCACATTCACGATCAACAAGGTGGATCCTACTGTTACTGCTCCTGGTACTGTAGACGGAACAGTGACTTACAATGGTAAGGCTCAGACGCTGTTTACTTTCGGTTCTACCTCACATGGTACCCTGAAGTATAGTTTGGACCAGGAGACTTGGAGTGAAACTCTGCCTCAAGGAACGAATGTGGCTAATTATAACCTCTACTACAAGGTTTTTGGTGACAAAAACCACAACGACAAGGTATTTGGTCCTGTAAGTAAGGCAATCGAAAAGAAGGCACTGAACACTACTGACTTCACCGTTACCCGTTCTGCCTCTTCTGCTCTTTACAGTGGCGTGAAGCAGGATTGCCCCTATGCCGTTACTCTCATAGTTGAGGATGGCGATGATGTGACTCTTGCTTCTGACGATTATGAAATCACTTACAAGAAATCAGGTTCTGATGCAGATCCTGTCGGTATCGGTGCCTACGTCGCAACCATCAATGCAAAGTCTGGTAGCACCAATTTCTCAGGTTCTTTGACTAGTGACAATCTGGAGACTCTTGTTGGCACAGGTGGTAGCACATGGACTATCAATCAGTATCCCCTCACGGTGAGAGCCCTTCCTCAGTCCAAGGTGTATGATGGAAACGCCAATCTGCCCTCAAGTGATGCAGGTACTGCTTATCAGATTATCGGTGTGCAAAATAATGAGACTGTAGGTACTCCTACCCTGGCCGTAGCCGGCTCTACCGTAGGTCCTCAGACTGTCACACCTTCTGCTCTGAGTGGTGATGCTGGTGTTCTCGCTAACTATGATATTTCCTATGTGCCTTCTACCCTTACCATCTCAGCCATCAAGTTGGAAATCTCTGTTGACAACACGAATGCTGCATTGTCAGTTAACAAGGGTCAAAATGCTCCTAACCTTGCAGGTCTGCAGGCTACACTGACACTCAATGCAACAGACTATGAATCAGATGCTCAGCCTGCTATTGTAACCACTCAGGCTAATGACATTAAGGGCGCTATCAACATGACCATTTCTGGTGTCACCCTCGGTGCAGCAACGACTACGTCTGGTATATTTGACATCACACTCGCTACGACTAATGCGGATGTTCTGAATAACTACGACATCACACTCTCTCAGGCTGGTAAGTTCACCGTTAAGGGTGGTAACATCGTGATCACTACTCTGCCTAAGAGCAGGACTTATACGGAGAGCGAATTCAATTGGGCAGGTGCCGTAAAGGGTACAGACTATCTTGTATCTGTCGATAACATCGATCTGGGTGTTACCCTGTCACGTGAGTCGGGTGATAACAAAGGTGAGTATGACATCAATGCAACCTGGGATGCAGAAGCAGTTCCTGCTTACTATGACGGCGTTGTAGTATCTAAGGGTAAGTACACCATTAACGCTGCTACTATCACCGTTACTCCTACGGCCCAGACTCTGCTGGTAGGTGATGCTCTTGACCAGAATGCATTTACCGCTTCAGGTAAAAAGGAGAGTGAGACGTGGAATACCATTTTCAAACTCGAGAACACGACAAATACATATTTCGATGCTAATGGCAAGGCTCTTCTTGCTGCTGCCGGAACACACGAGAATGAGATTAAGGTAACACTGCTCACTGAAAACTATGTGCTGTCTGCTGCCAATACCGCTACACTGACTGTTGTTAATACCGCTACGGACCTCTATCTGGATCGCGATGACAATCGTCTTGCTAATACTATCAAGGCTGCTTCTGATGCTTGCGCTGCTAATGCAGAGTTGAAGTATAATATCCGCTTCGCTTCTCGTACTTTGAACGCTGAACAGTGGTATGCTATGGTTCTTCCGTTCCAGGTGACTGTCGCTGACCTGTCGAAGGCATTCGGCTATGCCGTTGTTGACATTCTCAAGGAGGATGCAACTGATGGTGATGTTCACATGACACTCCATATGGGTACAATCAAGGCCAACCAGCCGTTCATCGTGAAGGTTGCTGATGAACTCAACTTGTCTTCCGTTACTACTCTTCCGACTGCTGCTATCAGTTACAATGCCACTCCTACGGCTTCTGACCAGGGTGGTAACACCTTCTATGGCACGTATTCGAAAGTGGAAGGCCTCAATTTTGGTGCTAATGAGTATTATATGAAGAATGGCAGCTTTACTCAGAATGCTAACAACATTACCATTCCGGCAATGAGTGCTTACATTAAGGCTACCGCAGGCGCTCGTATCTTCATTGACGAACCCGATGGTACCACAACTGTGATCAACCCGCTGAGCGCAGAGGTGAAGAACTTCAGCAACGACGGCTGGTACACCATCAATGGCGTGAAACTGAATGGTATGCCTACACAGAAGGGTATCTACATCCAGAACGGTAAGAAGATTGTTGTTAAGTAACCAATTAGGAAGACAATGAAAAAGATCGAATATCAGACTCCTGAAGTGGAGATTGTCAAACTGAACGTCGAGGACTCCTTGATGATTACCTACAGTGGTGAAAATCCTGGAGTTGTAGATGGAGAAGACGGCGATATCGCTGACTAAGTAATAACTAGGGAAAAGTTTCTGATTCCTCAATCTGCAAGGACAGACCCTTACAATTCAAAGGAATCAGAAACCTCCCCTGACATAACAAAGGTGGGCGCAGGCCCTGATGCTTGTCGCCCACCTTTTTTAAAAGAGAGACGCAAAGCAGCCCAGTCGGTGGGCAACGGTGAGAGGTTCGACCCCTCGCTTTGCGACAATAGAATTATTGGAACGATATGGACATCATTGAATTATCACTGTTACAATTTACGGACTTTAAGAAGTTTGAGTGCCTCGCTACTGAGTTGATGAGAAGAGAGGGCTTTTCTTCTATTCGTCCAATTGGTGGTATTGGAGATGATGGCGTTGACGCAGAAGAGGTTCTGCATTATCAAGATGAAACGGGCAAGACCGTTTTCCAGTATAGCCTCCAGACCAATGTTTCATCTAAAATTACAGAAACCATCAAGAAACTGAGAGACAATGGTGTTGACTTCGATAACTTGTATATCGTCACTAACCAGCAAGTTAACAATAAACAGAATCTGAGGAAGAAAGCACGTGAAAACCATAACATATCGCTTCAGATAATAGACTTGTCAGACCTGAAAGTTCATCTTGGTGAGGATGAGTTGCTCTATAACCGTTACTTCCCCCATATAGATGCTCAGATTGCTGCTTTAAGAAACAAACCGAATATTTTGTCGGAAGAAAGTGCGGATGCTTTAGAAAAATCCATGCTGAAGTGTTCTTTGATTTTTTCTATCCGAGACACGCAAAGGGAGAAGCACCAGCGAAACCATTTGTTCTATCAAACCATCCTGTCAGTTGTTGCTATCACAGAAGAAGGCAAAACAAAGGAAGAGATAAGTTCCTTCTTCTTGGAGCGGTATAATAGGATTATAAATGCGAAGGAAATTGATAATGCTCTAGCCTACTTGATAGGCGAAGACTGGTTGCATAAAGATCAGGACAGATTCCGGGCATCAAATAAGGTTACTAGGAGTATGTTGGCAGGCATCGCTGATATTGAAAGGAAAACAGATTGTCTGATTAATGAAATCATTACTTCTGTGGCAGCCCATTGTGGTGAAGAGAAAGTATCCAAAGAGAAAGGCAACATCATAACTGATAACATTAAGCAGGTTCTTAATATCTATTTTCGCCTCTATGGTACCGAATTTTGTGGTGGTTTCAATGCTGATTCAGAGCAGATACTGCCAGATTTGGTGAAGGTAGCTACAAAAGACTTGAGTGATAATTTAGCAGAGTGGACGGTCTACTTTCTTGGGCAACTGTTTAGTAGGCCTACGAGGGAGCAAAGTGAGACGCTTTCACTTTGGGCGAAATGCTTCATGGGTATGCAGTTGATGAAACTGGACCCTATGCTGGGTGAATTCCAGTTGGAGAAACTGCGAGGCAAGACATTTGTGCTGGATACAGATTTTGTGCTTTATTCCATTACTGACTCCTGCAAAGAAAGTATGGCATATAAGCAGATTATAGAAGTTTTGCTGCACTCTGGCTGTAATGTGGTGATTCCAGACGAAATAGTTCGTGAAGTTGCTAATCATGCTGCTTCGGCAGAAGCCAACTATCGATATTTCAAGTCAGTATTCTGCACTATCAGCGAAGAAGTTGTTGAAGAAGAAATGAATAACATCTTCGTTAAGGACTACTATTTGAAAGTAATGAGAAAGGAGATTTCCGACTTGGCATTTCCCTCATATTTAGAAAACTATTATGAGGAAAATGACAAAGTGCGTTTCATGTCAGAAGTGATAGGGCACAAACTGAAAGGTGTGAGGATTGGTGGAGACTTCACTACTCATGGTGTTATCTCTGAGACAGAAAAATACGAGTTTGTTGATAGTATCAACGAGGAACTTATGAAAACCCCAAAAGCCAAACATCGTTCAGAGGCTGATAATTATGAGTTGTCTCGAGTAGACGCAGACCTGTATCTCTACGTTTTGGGTGAGAATAAAGATATGCCAAATGACCAGCATGGAAACTTGCTTAGGGGTAGCCATTACCTGTTAACTAACTCCACGAGATCATCCAGATGCGCCAAAAAGTTGGGCTTCCATAGAAATGTTGTCACAAATCCAACGCTTATCTATAATTTGATAGATGAAATAGGTTTCTTTAGGTTGAAGAACAAAAGTTCTGTCCTTGATTTATTCGCTAATCCTTTTCTTGCACATATTGTGAGCGAAAATTGGGATTTAATGAAGGGATATGCAGACAGGGGCGTTGATTTAAAGGGGAGAGAAATCCCGCGTTTAAAGCGAGATCTGGATGGCGTCATTCATTCTAAACTCACAACTACAGAGGATGAGTCCATACAACAAGATGAGATATCAGGAAATGATATGGTAGACTTTATTGCGTTTGCACAAGAAATTGACAGGCGTGGCTATAGGTTAGTTCCTTCTGTTCAAAAGCAAATAGATGCCTTTAGAGAAAAGCAAAAGACTATAGATGAAATGGGTGCTCAATTAGATGCGGTTACTGCTGCTATAGAAAAGAAAAGTAAGCGACAAAGAAATTATCTCAATAATGTAAAAAATAGAGCAAAGTCCAAGCGAACTAATTTAGGTAAGAGATCGTAGACAACGCAAAGCCATCGTATGACGATGCTTAGGATGAGCGAAACATCGCTATGCGACAAAAATATATGTAGGATGATTTAAAGATGATAATCCAGTGATAGACTTTAACAAGATGATGAAATTAACACAGGCTCCTGTGTTGACAGATCCAATAGAGATATATAAGAATCTGGATCTGACTGCCAGTGTCAGCGAACTTCGTCCTGCACAGGAAGAAGTCTTGACCAGGTGGTACAATGACCTGTATCATCAGAAGGATGTCATCCTTAAACTCCATACAGGAGAAGGCAAGACTCTTGTCGGGTTGCTGATGTCGTTGTCAAGGCTCAATAATGGTCTTGGGCCATGCGTCTATGTCACCCCGAACAGACAATTGGCAGAACAAGCCTCATTGGATGCAAAGAAATTTGGAATCCCCCATGTCCTGGTAACTGACGGTGATTTGCCATCAGAGTTTCTTGAATCCAAGAAACTGATGGTGACGCATGTCCAAAAGGTGTTCAATGGACTCACACACTTTGGATTGGACAACAGTGCTATTAAGGTAGGCACATTCGTCCTTGACGACTCTCATGCATGTATAGATGCCATCCGTTCCTCCTTCACCATTAAGATTAATAGATTAGAACCTTTGTTCAACATTCTTCTGAGAATGTTTGAGACAGACTTGCGAAGGCAAGGTGAAGGCTCCTACTTTGCCATAGAGAGTAATCCATATTCGACAGACCTGCTGACGGTGCCCTATTGGTCATGGATAGATAAGTGTGATGATGTCTTGCGCCACCTGATGGAATATGAAAATGAAGGCCACATCAGGTTTGCCTTGCCCCTTCTAAAAGATAAATTGCGTTACTGCACGATGTATGTGACGGGGCGCTGTATAGAAATTGTGCCCTATTACCCTTTGATAGAGAGATATACTTCCTTCACTAAGGCTAAGCAACGTATATTAATGTCTGCAACTACGCAGGAAGATTCATTCTTTGTACGTGGACTGGGACTATCTGCCGACGCTGTAAGAAACCCTCTTACGAGTAGACATCGTAACTGGTCTGGCGAGAAAATGATAATTTTCCCATCGATAATCGATGACAGGCTGAATCTTGATGAGATTCGTAATTGTGTGGGAACAGGTGTCTTCGGCAAGAGTAAATGTACTGTGCTTGTTCCAAGTTACAGAGCCGCTGACGACTATAGCAAGAGAGGATGCATTACGCCCTCTAAGGAAGAAGACATTAAGGCTGCGTTGGAGAGTCTGCAGAAAGGCTCACAGACGGCTCCAACAGTGTTCACTAACCGCTATGACGGCATTGACCTGGCAGATGATATGTGCCGCGTGCTGATATTGGACTCCCTACCCGCTTTCAGTAGCCTTTCGGAACAATATGAGCAACGATGCCGGACAACCTCCGATATGGTTAATATCAAGATAGCCCAGAAGATAGAGCAAGGGTTAGGTCGTAGTGTACGCGGAGAACGTGATTACACAACCATAATCATAACAGGTGCAAATCTTGTGAAGTTTATGAAGAGCCCTGAGACTCGCAAATACTTCTCCAACCAAACCAATATGCAGATACGTATCGGTGAAAACATTGCTAAAGAGTCAAGTGCTGAGAGGAATGAAGCCAATCCATCTAAGCCCGTAAGTGATTTGATGCAGTTGTGCATAGGGAGAGACGAAAGATGGAAACTGTTCTATAAAACTACTATGGACTCAATCGATGTAACTGAGCCTAAGCATCCTTTACTCGATAGAATAGAGAAGGAGCGTGCCGCTGATGTAGCATTCATAAGAAAAGACTGGCCTCAAGTCATAAAGATCTACAGAGAAATCGCAAATAGTCTCACAGACGATGAGCAAGAGGAAGGATGGTATCTACAGGAATTGGCGAAGTATATGTGTCATAGCAGTCGCACTGAAGCCCTGAATACACAGAGGAGTGCCTACGCTCATAATCAATACCTGTTAACAGTTGATACTGTTAATTATAAAAGGGTAGATATGTTGGACGATGCCTCGTTGAAGAATATAAAGGCATATTTGGGAAAATACCCTGATTATACTGCTTTTAAACTTAGTGTAGATGAAATGTTGGCAAATCTATCTATGGGAAGCAGTGCAAAGAAATTTGAGGGCGCTTTACATCAAGTAGGATTGATGCTTGGATTCAAAAGTCAGCGACCAGACAATGAAATAAAGAAAGGACCAGATAATCTGTGGGCAATGCCCAATAATGAATATTTTGTCCTGGAGTGTAAAAATGAAGTTGAGTTAAACCGGGACTCTATATCGAAGACCGAGGCTGGACAGATGGAAATGCATTGTGGTTGGTTTGAACAGGAATATGGGGCAGATAGGAATGTTACCTATTGTTGGATTCATCCGACCAATAAATTATCAAAGGAGGCAAATCTTACTCACACCATCAAGGTGATGACACCGGCAAAACTTGATTTATTCAAGAAGCATCTGTTAGCCTTTGCAATGGAGTTCGGTAAATACGCCCTGGCATCAGTAACGGAAGAAACTATCAATGGATTCCTTGTCAATAACAAGTTGACCCCTCAGGACATAAAGACTCTATATTGTGAACATATCATCTGTAAATGAGTTATGACGTTAATAGTTGCATGGGTAGGATCTGATGATAAACCAAGAAATCGGCGCAGGGTAAGTTCTCCATACATTGCTGCTGATAGCCGAATCAGTTGGAATGGTGACCTATCAAATAGGCAGAGGTGTCTGTCAATGAAGATGCTTAAGAAAACAATCAGGCAGGGTCTTGATCATGCATTTATGAGCAGGCGTTTATTACCATAGCAGGAGTGGGACTTTGTCTGTTTTTACCGCAAGCAGCCCAAGGCGTTGGGGCAGGAGAATCGGATTCTCGCTTGTCGACAACTTTTCGAAAGAAAAGGATTATGTTTTTAAATTGTTAATAAAAGACACATTCGGCCCGCCGGCTCGTGAGAGTAGGCCGGCCCGCAAAAACAGAAGTCGCCGGC
>JAFUUL010000044.1 GCA_017483805.1 Prevotella sp. | reverse complement strand
TACACCTTCGTATCGGTCACGCAAATCAATGGCCACATCAGGTTGCATCTTCACAGCGATATGAGGCTCCGGCACATCAAGGTTGGTCAACAAGAACCATTTACCAGCAATGCGCCAGCTCACCCAACTCTTGACAAATAGCTCCTCTGTTACTTGTTCGTTCAGACTTAGTGCATATTCTCGCACTTCCTCAATATTCATCCTTATCTTTCTGTTTTAATTATTATAAATTCCGATTTATCTGTTTCACTAATCGGCTGCAAAGTTACGAATAATCGGCGAGAAAAACGAAACTTGGCTAATCTCTTAACGAAATTTGCCAAGTTACCATGTGATTTCTGCCAGATTCGACTTTTAGAATCCTATCTTCGTGAGCCACTTGTCTATGCGGTCGTGCTTGGCTTTCATGTCCTGGAATCACGGCTGCTAATGATAAAACTTTTTTTCATTTGAATATCTTTCTATTGTTTACAATGTTTATGCCCTTTTGCAGTGCGGAACGACGGATACCGTTAGGGGAATACCGGTTCTGGTCGTACCAGGGGATGCCGTTCACCACCGTCTGGGCACTGACTTGAACGCTCAGCGTCAGGCATAGAAACAAAAAGGGTTTCAGAATAATATTCATAAGTCTTTGAAGTATTATATAATTGCGATATCCACTATTTCAGCCTCATGGCTTTATAAAGAAAGATGTGGGGGCGCGATATTCCGACTCCGTTATCTGGATTTGTCTGCAAACGTTGCTGTGCAAATGAGCAGGAGCGAAATCGTAAATAGTATATGTTTCATGTGCTGTTCAATTCCTTTGTAGAGTTATGCCCATCAGTCCGATGACCACATCGTTGGAGAGCGTGCGGACGGTGAGGTCGCGTAGTCGCTTGTTTTTATTGAGCGGCATGTCGAGGATGATGCCGGCGCCTTTCTTGAAGGAACGGTCGTTGTAACTGCCGGCCACACCACTGGCGGCAGGACGACCGTAGTGCTCGCCCATAGGCATCAGGCAACGACTGACATGGGCTGTGGCGAAGTCGATGCGATAGGGACGCGGCGAGGAGGCGTGGAAGGCCAGCCCGTCTTCGTAGTAGTCCTGCTCGATGGGGCACCAGTTGTGCGGGTTCTGTAGGCGCAGGGTGTCGGCGGTGCCGTCAGTATAGCGGGCAATGATGAGGCCGTTGTCTATACGGCTCTGCATGTAGTTGGTGGAACCAGCCATCAGCAGGTAGGCATGCGAGGCACAGCCTGTAAGCGGAATGCTGACAGCCTCTGGGTAATTGTCCCACAGCGAGGTGTAGGCGATATTTCTGCCCTTGGCGGCATAGCGGAAGGGGATGCCCAGCGAGTCGAGGGTAAGCAGGCCGTCGCGCGAGACCTGCTTGCGCAGCGTGTAGTCGTCGATGTCGGCCATCGTCTCGGGGTGGCACCATTCGCCGATACCGTGTACGGGAATCTGCAATGTGGTGTAGGGCGAACGGGGCGAAAGATAGAAGTTCTTGAAAATGTCGCTGACGCTGGCGTTCCACTGGCCGTCCATCGTGACGGGTTCCAGCCGGCCCAGCTGCACGTCGTCGAAGTTGTTGCCCCAGGCGCGTCCGTCTATGCGCTCCGCAGTGATAAGGGGCTTGGGCGCTTTCTTCTGTTTTGCTCGATTTACGACAAAAGTTTGCTTGCGTTCGTTGCTTCCGATGGTCTCCACATAACCACCATCGCCCGTATTCTGGCGCAACACTATCTGCAGGGGCTGGGCGAAGTTCTGCTCCACCTCGTAGATTTCCTTGCTGCCCTTGCGATGGAAGGTGTATTTGAAGTAAGGTGTCTCAATGCTGGCCTCATTCCATTCCTTCGGGAAGCCTGGACGCAGGATGCAACGGCCATCGAGGGCGTTGGGCACGATGCCATAGAGACCCTGTATGAAGGCACGGGCGGAGATACCGCAGTTGTCGGAGAAGTCGCGGTAGAGTTCGCCACGGGCTTTGTCGTAGTAACTGATCTGGCCGAAGTTGCCGGGACTGCCGCCCAGATAGGCCTGATCCATGATGTTAGCCTTGATCAGTGCAAAGCCCTCGTCGGGACGTCCTGCCTGGAAATAACTCAGGGCGGTGTGCATCACCTCCTCGGCTGCCACGTTGTTGATGCTCCAGTCGTAGGGCAACCAGTCAGTGGTACTGATGGTTGCTAAGCCCCCTAAGTTAGGGGGTTGGGGGTCTGAACCAGTACGAGGTCTACCCTTGTTCAGACCCCTCCTAACCTCCCCTAACTTAGGAGAGGAAAGCGGAATATGCGGAATGCACGAGTCCACATACTGCGTAGCCTGGAAGGCTTGTTCCTGCGTCGCCATACCACAATCGATGGGTGTGTAGATGCTCCAAAGGGCGGCGTGGTCGTGGGTGCGCTTCAGTCCCATGAAGTCCTGATACTCGGCCCAGTGACCGCGCTGCTTCAGCCACAGCCGCTCGTTCATGGCCTTCAGCGTCTTCTCTGCCTCCTTTTTATAATAAGTAGGGTCTTCGCCAATGATCTCTGCGATGCGGGCGGCAAGGGCATGACCTCGGTAGTTGTAGGCCGTGGAATGGCTCACGGCACCGCTGTTGTAGTAGAGAGCGTCGGAGGCCCAGATGCAGCAGTAGGCATCGTAGAGACCGTCGTCGTCGGGGTCGTAGTTGCGCTTCTCCCAAGCCAGATGGCGGGTGAGTACGGGCCACATCTCACGCAGGTAGGTGGGGTCGGCATCATACTCGAAGTGCCACAGCAGTTCGTCAATGTAGTTCAGGTTCATGTCGTAGTGGTGCATGACGTCGGTGCGGTTGGGATAGCGGCCTATGTAGCCCGTAGAGTACATATTGGTGCCCCACGTCTTGGCGGCACGGGCGAGTCCCTTTTCTGGATCGAGGGCAGGGGCGGGGATGGTCGGTTCTATGTCGGTTATCTGACTGGCGGCGTAGGCAGAGAAATGACTCTTGGCCCGCTCGGGCAGCCCCAGTACATCACCGAGGAAACCAGCCCGCCAACCGTTGAGTTGCATGCGCCACACGATGGCTCCGTGTAGCCACACCTCGCCATCCCAGGCACCATCTGAGGCAGCCATCAGTGCCCCACCGAGGGTGTTGATGTAGGGGTCGGGGGTGTTGAAGACGATATGCCCCGCCAGCCACTCGTGGTGCTTCATGGCCTTGTCGAAAAGCGTCTGTGCAGCCTGGCCGGTGGGCGTGCTCAGTGTATATTCGCCCTCAGCATCGCAGTCCACCACGGCGTATGTCTTGCCGCTACCTAATTGCCATTCAGCCGTCAGTTTATGGGTCTCTTCTTTGGACGGGTCAAAGGCGTCGGCAGGGTCGGAGTTCATGTCCCCGTAGCGTTTCAGGTCGGGGTGCAGAATGTCGCACACCGTACACGACAGCACGGCATCCTCGGGCAGCCCTTGCGGCTCAAACTGCCAGATGCCCGACTCGGTGTCGGGCTGTGCCAGCACGGTAAGCATCAGTTTGGCCTGCTTTCCCCAGGCATCATCGGTCAGCACGTAGGTGCGCTTACCCGAGTTATATCTGGCCTCGGCATGTGTGGTCTGCTCCAGTGCCATCTTTTTGCCATTGATGGTCAGCCAGAAACGGATGTTACGACAGTGGCGACTGCGATAGGTGGCGAAGATGGGGCGGTCGCTGGTCTCCACGCGGAAGTCAGTATAACCGCCATAAAGGGCGCGGGTGTAGCGGTTCTGCCCGTCGTGGCACACGATGTCTCGTCCGTCGGGGTGGTACTGTAACTTGCGGGCAGTCTGAGCGGTGGCGACAGAGGCCAGCATACCCACGATGATTGCAAAAAATAGGTGCTTACTGTTCATCTTCTTAATCTTGTTTTAGTAGTTTGGGACAAAGGTACAAAATTTTTCGCAAACTTTCTGCAGATTAGGCATTAAAAATGCGAAATAGAAAAGGAATCCGCGAAACTTGTTACGGTTTCGCGGAAAAAGTGAAAATTTGACAGAAATATTAGCGGATTACTTTGCGTCCGTCCACTATATTCACGCCCCGCTGCATCGCGCCAAGCCGAGTGCCGCTGAGAGAGTAGATGCCACTACGTCTCTGCGAGTCAGCCTTCACGCTGCGGACGGCGGTGGTACGGGCGAAAATCTGCTGCAGCCACTGGTCGAAGTCGGCCACCCAGACGTTGTCTGAACCTCCTGTGCCGAAGCCGTGGGGCCAGCCTTGCAGCACGTGATACT
>JAFUUL010000043.1 GCA_017483805.1 Prevotella sp. | reverse complement strand
AGACGGCAGAGGGAGAGCCCGTGTACCACGAGTTCGCCACGGACAAGGAACTCGCCGCCTTCTGGAAGGAGTGTGCCCAGTGGCGGCAGCAGTGCCTCGACGAGGGCAACCGGCGCAAGGAGTCGTTCGACTTCACGCCCTACGAGCAGGAATTGAAGATTGAAGATTGAAAAATCATGAAGATAGCAAAAGACAAAGTACTCCACTTCGCCGTCTGCCTTGTGACAGCCCTCACGGTGGCTCCCCTTACCCTCCTGCTCACCACCGAGAAGCCACTTGCCCTCGCCACGGGCTGGGCGGCTGCTTTCGTGGCAGGCATGGCCAAGGAACTGCGCGACGAGCATAGTTACAAGGGAGCCGACGAGAAGGACTGGCTGGCCGACATCCTCGGTGCCACCGCAGGAACGGCATTGATCGCGGTAGCCATGTACCTATGGCCGTAAAGCACCGCACAATCCCCACAAAGAGGGCGTGTCAAATCGGCACGCCCTCTTCTCTTCCCGTCCCGTCTGTCGCTATATTATAGCGACCACCACCTACTCCATCTCCCCAACCTCATCCAGCAAGTCCACTACCGCCTTCATAGCCTCGTTGTACGCCCGCTTCTCGGCCCTCGTCTTGGCATTCTTGCGCATCGTGTCAAGAC
The DNA here is from genome assembly GCA_017483805.1 of Prevotella sp. Taxonomy (GTDB): domain Bacteria; phylum Bacteroidota; class Bacteroidia; order Bacteroidales; family Bacteroidaceae; genus Prevotella. Next base: position 43,441 of record JAFUUL010000043.1, on the reverse strand, counting down.
CCACCTTGCCTTCTTTCTTGCTGTCTCGGTTAGCCTCACGCAATATGTCCATACGAATATAGTCGGTAGTCCTTTTCAGTTCCTCCAACTCTATTCTTGCCATGGGGTCTGTCTTGGCCTGCTTCTCCAGATTGGCAATGTCATGCTCATATCTAAACTGGTCGGCCTTGTCTGAGTAGTTCCAGAATTTGGTCTGAGCGCGATAGTATTGCGTGCGGTCATCACCCTGCTGAATAAAAGCCTTTATGCCTTCCACCTTTCGGATGTTGAAGTCAGGGGCCTCGCCATTGACAAGCAGGTCCTTAGCATCCTTGCCGATGGAGATAGTGTTAGAGAACACCTTACCTGGCCCACCTGCGTATTGTTCCCATAGATACTGAACGATAGCGGGATTGATTTCTATTGCTCCCCTCTTGCGTTCATTGCCTCCACTGGCCTCTGACAGCAACTGCGACGCGCCTACCAATACGGGATTCGTACCACTATACACCTGCTGATACTCGGGCTTAAACTTGTCGTTGGGATATCTGTCCTCTCTATAGATAGGTCTGCCCGTCCAACCAAGATTCTGCTCAACGGCCACCAATGGTGCCAGCACCGAGAAGGTTCTGCCTGCCACCTCGCTTATCGGGTCTTCCATCAGGCCACCCTTGGTTATCTTAGTAGAAATATCCACTGGCGAGAAAGTATTCATCACGCCGACAATTTCCTCATCCCAACTCCTGTCTACGGGCTTTAACTCCGGAGCATAGGTATTGCCGGCAACAATGTCACCCAACGAGAGGAATGCTGCCAACTCCTGGCCTACAGGGATAGTAATGAAGTTATCACCACCTATGTATATACAGATGTTTCTGCGTCGCGTCCACTCTGCTAGGTTTGCATACGGATCATCATCGCCGTCATCGTCAAGAGCGGCTGCGAGCGCCTTGTTAATCATCGGCAAGGCAAGTCCAAACATAAATGGAGGCAAAGCATACATCGATGCCCATTTGGCTATATACTTCTTGTTCAGACTGCCATCCTGGTTCTGGAAGTTCTTGAACGTGGTGGCAATAGCCTGCACCGTTGCGTTGAAGAAGATACGACCCTCACCAAGAATCTGACTCGTCACGCCGAATGCCTTTGCAGCATCCTCAACGGCCTTGCTCTGACTCTTGAAACCATAGGTCTTACCGCCTGCACCCTTGCGGTTGAAGTTCACGGTTATCTCCTTGGCATCGTAGGCTGAGCGTGCCTTGGTGCGGCCGGCATAGTGACGTGAGGTTCTGTAGGTGGCAAAGCGGGCATTGTTCTCGATACCCTCATTCACTGCTTCTACTGCACCAAGTATCTTCTCCCATATGTTGTTGTTCAGACGAATGTGTTTTCCTGCTTTCTGCTTCTTATAGATATCCTCCATTTCCTTCTGGATATCATCTATCTTCTGCATGAACACAAAACCTGTGATGCCGCCGTTATCCATAAAGTCCTTGAAGTCGCGCTCAATCTCCTTCGATTCGTCAAGCGTACCCTCACGATATTTCTTGAACAAGCCAACCATCTTGAACAACGACTGGCGATAGTACTTGTTGGCCCGTGCAGCATAGCCGTGACCCTCGCGTACCTCCAGCATCATGCGAAAGTGTGTCCAGTCGCGGAACATGTTTCTCAGAGCAAACGTGGGCGAATAGGTCGTAAACAGCGAGGCCATCATATTCTTTATGGATGCGTTCCACTTCGAGAAGATGTTTTTGCCCCTCTCAAACCGCAACTGCCCGTTCAAAGCCTGCGCCATACGGGGATTGCCGACCACGGTCATGCGCTTCGGCTGACCGTTGATGCGCACCTCTACCACATGCTCCGACCTGTTTTTCTTGTCAATCGGCTTGTAGTCCAACTGTGCCCTGCCGGTTATCTTCTTCGCATTCCCGGCAGATGCCATCTGCCGCATATTCTCTTCCCAAGCCAGCGTAGCCTCGCGAATCTCCTCTTCGCTCATATCGTCATCAATCTCGGGGGCGACTTCCTCCCATTCTCCCGTAGCCTCATTAAGCACAGCCCAACTGTCACTCAGCACGATAAGGTCGTTCGGATTGGCCTGACACAGACGGTAGAGTTTCTGGTTCACCATGTTCTGATTGCAGTCGGAGATAGCCTTATAGGTCATGGCAAAGATGGTAGAGATAGGATAGTTAGCCTCACTACCACGACCCTTGGCATGTTTCAACAGCCCTCCAACATAACTCTTGGAGGTTCCCTTGGCCGTGAAATACTGGTACATATCCTCACCCTTGTCTTCCTTGAACCCTCTCATAGGCACATACCAGTGGAACATACTCTCTATCTGGTCTATCTGCTCATCGCTGCGCATACCGGCCTCCCTGTATCTCTCCAGTCCGTAGCGGGTAGCACCTCGTATCTGCTCCCAAAGGGTGGCCACCGTGTCCGATGCGTCAGCATCGGCAATAGCACCCTCCTGCTCCATCAGTTCCTCGATGATAGCGGCCTCGTCATACTCACCCTCTTCATCACCAAACATGGCTCTGAATCCTGAGTAGTCATGATCCTCGGCCACATAGCCACTGTCCAGGTTCGTGCGGACGAATCTGTCTAGTTCTTCAAGATATTCTGCGAAACTAATAAAGCCATCCTGCAGGTCCTCGTAGGCCGCATTTTTCTTGTCTTGCCAGTCATCCGACAACTGCTTAAGACGGGTCAGTTCAGAAGCGTCTGTTGTCTTGCCCATCTCCTTGGCGAGCCAGTCTCTAACGAAGAACTCCCTGTTTCGCTCCAAGCCTGACTTGGTGTAGACGTAACGGTCTACGTCACCCCAGTTCATACCCGTTGCGTTCATAATCTTGTTGATGGTGGCAATCAGCGGGTCACGGAACATCTTATTATACAAGTCCTGCTCGTTCTTGTTCTTGCCGTGCATCAGGTTCTCTGCCATGTAGGCATTCTGCGAGTCGGGAATATCCTTATCCTGCGCGATAGCGTTCTGAGCCGTTTTCAGCGATACCATAGCGTCCTGATATGCCTCAGCAAACACCATCTCCACAGTGTTCAGTCGCTCGTTATATACGGCCTTGGCAGAGTGTGCCTCGGGGGTCATTCCCTCTCTGTCTGCCTTACCTCTGACCCACTTGCTGGCGGCATCCTTAATGGCTTGTATCGGGTCGCCGTCAACCGCCTTCTTTCTACCTTGCACGGCCGATCTCGGACGGGCTTTCCGCTTCGCCTTTTTCCCGTAGGCGTCAGAATACTGCTCACCCTTATGCTCACCCTCCTGCACGATTTCCTGGTTGCTGGTCTTCACAAACTTTACGCCAAGTTTCTCCAGTTCCTCGCGCTGCTCGGGAGTAACGACATTGGTAGGCATCACTTCCACCTGTCCGTCAATCATCTGCTTAATGCTCTGTGCAACCTCGGAAGCGGGTACGATCCTTATAGGCTTCACCCAACGGGAGAGGATAACATCGCGTGTTCCCGTCAACTGACCTTGTATGGTGCCTGCCTTCCAAGGCAAACGGCCTGTCCTTCTCGGACTCTTCTCTGCCTGATAACCGCTTGTCAGTTCTGATTCTGGCATTTCGGCCTCAACAACAACTAACTCAGGACGGTCTTGCGCCTCCTTGAATTGGTCGTTAAGCATTGTGGTAGAGCCGTGCATATATGGCGCATACACCACACCGGCTACGGTCTTGCCGTTACCCTTGTCGAGCGTAAACTTGCCATTCTTATCAACCAGTTCTGGATGCTCGTCTGCCTGCGACCACTCACCAAGCGGCAGCGGGTCTTGCCACTTGCCGTTTACCTTGGCGGCCATTGGTGGGTATAATTTGCCACCCTGCAATTGCATGGCGCGATATACCTTTATTTTGGGCTCCGACTCCAGTCTCTTGATTAGTTCTTCATCCTCAACAAGTGAAGCAGTGCCACCACCGTCAAGGAAGTTTTCTTCCACCAAGTCCATGATGTCACCCTTGTAACCGGCATTCCTTATATCTTGCTCTACCTCTGAAAGAATACCGCTATACTCTCCGATGCCCGTATCGTCGTAATTGTCGATAACATCATCAAAGGCTTTCTCCAGACTATTAAGGGCTGTGTTGCCTTTAATGTCAAGGCCAAATGAACCTAAAACATCTTTCAGCCACTCTTTCAGTCTTTGCCATACACTCATACCTTCACGATATGGTATGCTATCGAGAATATTTCGGAACTCAGGATTTGCAATCTCCGAAAGCATTTCGTGAGCACTTGTCAGGCCGTAAGGACTTCCTCCTTTCTTATCCTTGGGGTTGGCTTTCTTAACCGCTTCGTAGATGTCAAAGATTTCCTTGGCTAACTTCTCCTGTGCGGCAGAAAGTTTGCGAACAGACTGGTTTTCGTAGCGGTCCAACAACTGATAGGCCACGCCATGGATCATTTCGTGGAGAATGGTCTTGGCTTTCTGCTGGTCTGGAACATCTCGGGTGTAAACATCCCAATTCAGGAATATTCCGTTAAGGTAACCGAATGCCTCACCACCTGTAAGAGCATCAAAGTTATCAGAGAATCGGAACTTGGTGCCAAGAGTATTAAGAATGTCAAACACCTTATCAAACAACTTGCCTAATACCTTATTACTATTAAGGTCGCGGAACATACGTGTCAAATCGTCGAGAGAGATATTGCCTTTCTCGTCGATGTTGTACTTCTTACGTAAATCCTGCTTCTTCTGATTGCGACGGGCTATCTCGGCACGAAGTTTGGCGGCCTCGCGGCGAAGTTCGTTTACTCTTCGTCCAGAAACGGGTCGGGAGGAAGTCTGTGCTTCTGAAACTTTTTCATCAGTTCCAGCATCTTCTCTTCCTGCTCGGGCGATGTCGGATTCCAATCCGGCAATCTCTTCTTCAATTCCTGTATGGTAATTTCCATCTTTATCGGTGTAGGACTTCATTGTCCTGCGCTCCAAAGGTACGGATTTCTTTTCAGACTCATTCACTTGTGAGGACTCGCTTAACGAACTTTCAGATTCTTTCACGCTTCTTCTCCAACCATTAGCAGCCTGACGGATGGCATCTATCGGGTCTTCCGTGTCTATTGTCTCGTTGAACTCCACCTTCCTGTCGCTCGGCAGCGTCACGCCCATTTCTCCCAGGCGGTCAAGCACGGCATCAATGTTCTCGTTTGGCACGGTGCCGCGCATATTGCCGCTGGCTGTAAAGAAGTCGTTGCCATTCACCAAGTCAAGCAACCTCTTGTCAAGGTAGAACTCACCACCCTGCTTCTTCGACTTGGGAACATCCAGATGGTAGTAGCCCCAATAGCGGGTGATGGTCACACGGCCGTCAGCACTGGTGACCTTGTCCTTCATCGGAAGACTCTTGATTCTCTCTTTCCTCTGAGAGATAGGCACCGTGGCTCCCTTCAACTGGCTTGGCTCCCACTTGTCGGGCATCAACAAACCGTCTCTCACGTTGCCTTCGCTGTCGGTAAAGGTAATCAGATGGCCCTGGAAGTTGGTGTCTGATATGGCCTGCAAGATGTTGCCCGTCATGATATAGCCATGCTTACGGCTGCTCGTCGGTATCTGACTATCCCAGTTGGATAGCGTCACCTCCTGAGCGGCATCCCAGTTTTCCTGCGTCATATTGTTGATACGGGCCAGTGCGTTCCAGTCAGAAATCTTTACCTCAATCTTTCTGCGGCCGTCAAGGGTGACAAATACGGCGAGGGTGGTCGACTGGGTGACATTCTCGTCCTTGGCCTTAAATCCACAGAAGATGCCGTTCACAGAGCCAAGGAAGGCGTCGGTGGTCAAATCATCAGGCACAAGAACGGAGTCGCCAACGCTGAACATACGCAGGTATTTCATCAGGCGCTCATGGTTGGCGTCTATCTTGTTCACCATCTTTTGGTGGCTTTCTTCAAGGGCCTGACGTTTCTCGGTTGCATACTTGTCTACAGCCTCCTTCTTCTGTTCTGGCGTGCGCTTCTGCTGACCGTTAATGGCCTCAGCCTTGGCCTTAATATCTTCCTCGGCCTTGGCTTTGGCTGCCTCGTAACGCTCCTGCTCCTTGTCCAGTTTCTCCTGTGTCTCGCGCTCCACGGTGGCGATAATCTGCTGCACCCTGCCTTCTGGATTCAACTGCTCAATAGTCCTGCTTACCTCATCGGCCTTCATGGGCTTCTTGAGAATATCCATCTCCACCCACTCTACGTAGGCATTATCGGCAAACGGATTGGTGGTTCCCGGCGCTGTACCCTCCGAAGACACCTGCCTGTCTATCGTCCGTGCCCTCAACGGCATGACAGTTATCTTCAAGTCGTTGCTATTGGTGTCGTTCAGATACTTGATCAACTCATTATAGCGACGGGTCACATCATCGTAGAAGTCGTCCTGCTCGTCTACACTCAGCAGGGCAACACGACCTGTTATCTGTCTTGCGTCACCTTCCTTCGCTTTGTACTCGTCCAGCCTTGCTGCAGAAACGGTCGAGGCTCCTGGCTCTGACCTGTCCTTCAAGAACTCACCCAACTTACGATATACATCGGGATTGTCTCTCAGATATTCTATCATCACCTGGTCACCGTACTTGTTCAATAGGTCGGGAGCATCCACCTCGTTATCCTTGTTCTCCTGCGAGGTGGTGGTATTGGCATTCAGCGATTTCAGTTTGTTGGCAAGCATCATCATGAAACGAGTCTCTGCAGGTACTGGCAAGCCAAGGTTGATATAATAGCCTCGATGCACCTGTCCAGTTCTGTCAATACGGCCAATCATCTGCATATAGTCGTTAATATCACTCAACGGCTGCGCCATAATCATCGTTCTGGGACGCTGGTCGGTAAAGCGCTTTGAAGCGTGCAGCGAGATACCAGTAGAGCCGGTCTTATTGATAATCAACACATCCAAATCTCCGCTGTTGAAGTCACGAGCCAGTTTCTTTCTATCGGTATTCTCGCGCTTCCTCACCTCATAATGCCCAGCCACCGTGTCCGATGCGTCAGCGTCGGAAACAAACACCGCCCGACTCTTACGGCCAGAAATCTCGCCAACCTTTATCCCTCTGGCCTTCAGTTTCTCCGTGATAGCATCCAGCGGACTGATGAACATACCCTGTGTGGACTCCTGAATGAGGTCTACAAGTTCGTTATACGCCCGCTCTCCTTCTTCGCCAAGTTCTTCTGGTTGCAGCACACCGCCCATCTCGTCGCCATCCTCATTCTTGATGGTGTAACGGAAACAGGCGTCAAGTCCTTTCTTCAACTTACCAAACAGCGTGGGGTCGTCAATAGTATCACCTACGGCGTATTCGTCCAGTGCGCTCTCCAGTGTATTCTCCAGGGCGATGACTGGCTTGTGCCCTGCCTCTATCTCCTTAACCACCTCGTCAACCACGGCGTCTACTTTCAGCGACAGAAGCAACTGCTTGCTGAAATTATACAGCCTGTTGACAAATGGTGGATTGTCTACACCGGCTTTCTCCGTACCTCTACGTTCTGTTACGGTGCTGGCCATGCTCGCGAACTCTGCACTCTTTGCGGCAAGAACAGGTGCTATATAGTCCTCCTGGAAGGAAATGATAGCATTGAAGGCTCTCATCACGTTGTCATAGTCTCTGCGGGCCTTCTGCGAGGTCTCGGGGGCATCAATGGTCTTCCAGTCGGTACGCACATCGCTCATGTCGCGCTCGCGTCTCACCATCTGACCGGCACTGGTCATGGCGCGACTCATAATCTCCTGCAAGGTAACACCGCCTTTGCTGATCATCTGTATCAACTCCCAGGTCTTCACCTTGGCTTTGCTGATAGCGGTACGAATGGCATACAAAGGCATCGTGTCGGGACGCTTGGCAAAGGTGGCCGATGCAAATGTGACGGCCTTGGCATCTTTCAGAATGCTCTGGAAATAGGCGCCAGTGTTGCCACTACCTGCGGCATTCTGACTCTCATCCATCAATAGGTAGTTGTCCTTCGAAATCTTACGCAGGAAGTCTGCCTTTGGCGTGGGCCTGCCTGCTTTAACGGCCTTGCCTTTCTTGCCGCGTTCGCCACGATCCTTGGCCTCCTTGCCGGATTCCTCTTGCGAAATTCTGTCGCCGGTGTTCATCTGTGGATAAGACAGGATGGCAAAATCAAAACCATCTGGCAACTCATCCATTGCAAGCACCTTCTTCTGTGTTGCGTCACTAAGCGACTTGTGTACGACACGACCATTGGCATCAGTTATCGTAACACCTGAGTTGAAAATAAACGGCCTCAAATCTCCGCTTCCTATATCCACCAAGTCGCGGTAAATATCAGAGAACAGGTCGGCATCTTTGGTGACAAAGACGGGCTTTTTACCCTGTCTGACGGCCCAACGTATCAAAGCGGCCATCTGTCGGCCCTTGCCTACGCCAGTCTGGTCGCCTATCACCATGCCCTCACCCTTCTTCATGTTCCAGATAGCCATAGCGACACTATCCACCTGCTCTGCAGCGAGGGCATTGTGCATCTCCTCCGCAGAGTCATAGCCGAGTTCGGTTGTGACAAAATCGTCCACATTACCAAACTCCCTCTCTATCTCCTTCAAGGTGTTATCCATAGCCTCAACCATTGCGGCAGGGGCTACAGATTCAAGTGAGAACGCTCCGTTGTGTGGGCGATACGGCAGTTTGTCAGAAGTAAGTTCGCGCTTCTCCTCTACTCTCTCGTCGCGCTGCTGTCCAGTTTGCTTATTACTAGGTCTTGCAGGCTGTACTCGTTCAGTACCTCCCACATCGCTTCCTCGTCCGTTATCGGTTCGAGTTTCTCCCCGATCGGTAGCGGATGGTCGTTGAGATACAGTTGAAAGTCCTCCTGTGCCATTCTGTCTCGACACCACGCCCGAAGGTTGCTGTACGACTCCTGGCTCATTTCCTCTAACTGCTGGCTCGCCTCCTGTGCGTCTGGCACTTCTTGACTGTCCATCAGTGCCATTCGCATCAGATTCTCCACGACGTCGCTCTCCCTGAGATTGCCGCTGTGTGTTGCCAGTGTTAGACTCCACAACTGGCCCTGAGGTGCGTAATACTTCGTTTCCATTTGTCTTATTATTATTGTTTCTTATTTCTTCTGCAATATCGAATAGTTCATCAAAGGTAGTAGCCTTTCTTGGGGCATTATCCTTGACAGGAGGATAGACCTTGGTCTGTGCTCTCTCTTCTTCGCTCCTGCGACCGTCTATCAATATCATTCGCGTGGGATAGGTCGTACCCTGCCTGCTATACAACTTACCATCCATATCTATCACGCCCTTCACATTGTAATGGTCGTACAGATAGGTAAAGAAGGCCTTGTCGCTCTTGATGGCACCATTGGGCGCATACTCCATGTTTCCACCGATGATAATGGCTGCCTTGCCATCGTCTTTCATCTTCGAGAGTGCATTGAGTGCAATCTGCTCTGCCAAGCCAGGAATCATCTTGCCATCATACTCCTTGGCGACCGCTCCACCAAACGGCGGGTTGGCTATCACGGCATCATACTGCTCGTTGCCTTCAAACGGCTCCGTGGCATCTTGGTCTGTAACCTTCTTGAACTTCTGAGCCCTGAGATTGTCAAGCCGCGTTGCGTCCAGTTCGTTGGCGTGTACGGATGACTCAGGAATCGCAAACACCATCATGCCGTTTCCGGCTGTAGGCTCCAGCACGTCTTTCATACCGTCGCTATAAGCAAACACATCAGCAACAAACGACATCGGCAGAGGTGTTGAGTACTGTTGCATCTTTATACGGTTACTGCTGCGCTGGGTGATAGAGGGCTGCAACTGATAGAGTTTCACTATATCATTGAAGAGGTCACGGCTCTGTCTCACATCTTGGGCTGTACGGCCTGATAGCACCTGCTGCATCACATAGGCATTCACGTATTGGCGGGCGGCACTCACCAACCCATCTTCCACCAACTCCTGTAAGAGTATGTCAGTACGGCCTTCGTCATCTACTTCAAGACCAACACCCTTTGCTTTTGCACGAATATCCTTGATGCTCTTGTAGGGCCTCTCGCCAGCCTCCATCGCTGCTAGCATATCGTCAGCCACAGACTGAGAAAAAGCACGGTACTTGTCAGCATCCTCGGATTTGTGCTCAGCCGTCACCTCGCCGGCCAATTTTGGCTGGCGACCACCCTCGCTCGGGCTTTCCTGCTGCAAAGATACAACATTTTCCGCTTCGTCATTCTCCTCTTTGTGTTCGTTAACAGAATTGTCTGCCGTATTAGCAATCTTTTGCACATCTTGCATCGAAACACCCTCATACGAGGTCATTTGCTTTCGCAATTCCTCCATACCCGGCATCTCCCTCGCGCCATTATAGATGCCTTTCAGATAAGGACGAATGGCATCACCCAACTCGTCTATCATGCGCTGGGCAAAGTCACCAAACTTTCGCGCTCCTGCCTCTATATGGAATACGGCCATTTCTGTGCCGATGGCAAGAATCTCTGGATCGAAACCGGCGTTCAACTGCCCAAGCAGTTTAGCCTTCATACGCTTCTTCAGTTCCTCATACCTGTCTTGCGTCACCAACTTATTATCCTTGCCGTAATCAGATGTTTGCCTGTTCTCACGGACACTTTCTGCCGCCTGCTCTATGGCCTCCAAGGGGTCGGAAGTGTTAATTTCTTCTTTTTTCTCCTCTTTTTCTTGGTTCGTATCTGTATTTTTCGTATCTTTGCCCTCAGAAGACAAGTCCGTGGACGGAAGAGCAGAAAGGGCTGCTGCCGACCCATCACTGGGAGAAAGTATGAGGAATTGCCCGCCCTCGCGTTCTGCTTGTCTTTTCATCTTCTCCAGACCCTTTTCGTTGACATAGCGCCATCCGACAATTTCTACATTGTCTTTGCCGGCATACACATCGAGCACGACAACGGCATTTTTGTCGCCTGTCTGTATGGCTACCTTGTAATCGGGTCGCGTTATGGGCTGTGTCTGACCAACAAGATTGGGGTTATAAAGGGCTGACTTGAGAATACTCCTACTGTCTCCAGGCTCTAATTCTACATGGGTTGTGCCGTTCTTCTCAAATACACTCTTCTTGATAACAACCGGCTTGCCATTGGTCCCTATTGCCGACTGCACGTTTTCTGGCAACTGAGGCAACTGAATATTACGGGTCGGACTCTCGAAATCTTCATCCGTTATCTCGTCAATGGAGTCGACTGGGTTCAATATAAGTCTGCCTTCCGCATCAATGGGGTTGCCTTGGCTGTCGTAGCCTACACCGTCATCACTGAGAAAGGCTGGCCGCTCTCCGCCTTCAATATCTGGGCCAAACGGCAACATATCTTCATCAGCCACAGTGCCCGATGCATCAGCATCGGCGGTCTCGTCAATCTTTGCCTCCTGCTCCATCTCTTCCCGCCCACGCAAGGCCTGCTCGGCCTCGGCCACACGGGAGGTAAGTTGGTACTCCGTCAGGTCGCTCTTCTCTTGCGCACCCTGGAACATGGCTATAACAGCATCGCGTATCTCTTCGGTATCATAGCGACCGCCACTGGCCTCCATCACCATGTGTACGAAGTCGTTGAACAGCATGCCGTCACCGCCGTTGTCTCTCCTGGCGGTAAACATCGTGCTCACCTTGGCGGCATCCTTACCGACACCCATATCCCAGCCAAGTTCCTGACCGAACGAATCTGGATCAAGGGCGCGACCTTTACCAAGCCACAACGAGATGAGTTCCTGCTCGTCACGCCAGGCATCAAAGTCGCCGTCAAACAACTCACCATACACCAACTGTGCTATCTTCCTGCGCTTCTCGGCACTTGGCACACGCTTCCTGTCAAGCAGATAGGCACGGCCCTCGGGCGTTCCCTTGTGCTTCTCTATCAGTGACAGGTCATAGTCAGTGATTTCTTCGGCTTTTCTCCTGTCTTCCTCTTCCTTGGCTATAATATCCGACACGCGCTGGGTGTGTACGGGTTGTATCTCTTCGGGCTTCACGCCTGCCTGCAGAGCCTCGCTCACTATCTCGTCGGCCTTGCGCTTGCTGGTGGTGGCATTCAGTCGGTCGATATAAGGCCGCGGGTCTACATATGGCGGGTGCAACTCGCCATAACGCTGCTTCAACTGCGTATAATAGTCTATCGCTCCCTGCAACTCCTGCTGGCGCTGCGCATTCTTCACACGCTCTGCACGGGTCTTCGGTGCCTTAATCTTGTCCAGTTCGGCCTGTGCCTCGCTGATGGCAAGGTCGGTCTCGGCATTCACATCCAGGCCGTCAGCCTCCATATCGGCTATAGCATCATCAATCGCCACGCCTTGCTCATACCGCTTCACGCCACTTTCATCCACGGGAATGGAAGGAGCGGCCGCCTGCGGTTTGTTTCCTCCGGCCATCTCTTGGCCTGCCTCGCCGCCGGCATTATCAAGCCCCGCTCCCTCCTGTACCATTGGTCGTTCCGTTTGCTGCTGTACCACAGCAGCCTCCTGCCCCATCGCCCCTTCGGGGTCAACAGCAGCCGTCACCAGTTCACCGAGCCTTGCACGCTCGGCCTCCTCAAACTCGTCAAGACTCTGTGTAGGAGGTAACACACTATACCCGCTGGCATCACCAAGCGACACGAAACTGCCGTCCGAGTCCATGCCAATCACAAGCCCGGAGTCCGACCCTGTAATCTGGCCTGTATCAGGATCGGTGGCGACATTTCCGCTCACAAGGTAATACTCATTCGTGCCGTCCGTAATAGTATATACATGAGTCTGTGTCGGTTTTCCGTTGATGGTGCCCTTGAAGGTATGATTCTCCCTGCTTCTGCGGGCCTCTTCTTCCACATGCTGGCCCAACCTGTTCATCATGCCTTCCATACGGGCTTTCTGGTTGTAATAGTCAATCAGCACTTGAACATCTTCTTCGCGGAAGGTGTCAAGCGAGGAAAGTATCTCTTGCGGGGAAACACCCTGCACTTCCCTCGTGAGCACTTCCTGTGCCAGTTCCTCGTTGCCTGCAAACAACTGCTCGCGGGCCTGCTTGGCGGTATTGAAAGCGGCCGCCACCTCCTGCGCCTTACTGCCATCGGTCTCGTCGAGGTCTATAGCCATCTCGTCGGCTACATCCTGCCCATCCTCTGTGCTCTGCTCCTCATGCAGTTCGGTGTTGTCATAGACCATAGAATGAAGGCGGCTCGAAAAAGCATTTACCACCGCCTGCTCCCAGTCACTGCGTTCCATTGGGTCTTTCTGCAGCATCGCCTCCAGTTCTTCTTTCGGCATACCGCCACTGAGAAAATCATCCAAAAAGGCATCGTAGAACCCGTCAGGACGAACCTTGGCGGCCTCAATATCACTGAGCATATCCTGATTGGCACGCTTCTGTTGCAGTTCGTAAAGACCGGCTTTCATTTCGTCTCTGTCCTCGTACTCGTGGCTCTCTATCACGTTGCCTTCGGCATCCAGTTCCTCTATCACGTTGCCACGAACATTAAAGCGGTCTGTGCGGGCACGCCCCTGCACACCGTTGGCGTTGGCAAGCATCGTAGCCATATTGAAACCGCGAACCATAACCAGGTCGTTGGCGTACATCATCATGGCCTGCTTCTCTTCGCGACTGAGACTGGCATCGTTCAAGTAGCCGTTCAGCGTCTGGCCAAGGGTCTTGTTGCTGCTGTTGTCTATCTGCTCGCGAACCGCTGCCCATCGGTCTGCACCGAAAAGTTTATTGGCACGGCGATTGCTCATACCCATATTGTACTTATAGCCGTAATACTGGGCTTTCTGGAAACCGCTACCAGCCATCTGTGGGCCACGGAGTATCATGCTCGTTAGCCCAACGCTGATCCACGTGTCCAACTGTTCCTTGCCGTCAAAGAAGGCTGGTTTGCTCGGGTCGTTGGGATCTTTGAACCAGTTGCTCTCGCCGATGATGGCGTTAAACATACTGTTGGCTTCTTCTTCCATACCCTCACCAAACACACCCTGCACACCCAGGTAGTCAAGGGTCTTGTTGCCGGCACGCCAAGCCTTGTTGCTGGCAAGCCTTCTCAGAGGTGCACCGACGGCACTGCGTTTGATAACTCTGCCAAGGATGTTGGGCAGAAAGTCAAAACCGCCACCCAATAGTTCTGAGCCGTTCTCACCGATGTTGGTCAACTCGCCTTTCAGGATGGCTTCGCCCAGACCTTCGGCATCCTTGAACGCTATCTGCCCGTCACTGCCGATGGTCATATTACCTATATAGCGGCTCTCTATGTCTGCCATAGTCTTCGCCATACCGATGGTATTGCTCTGTAAAGCACCACCTGCCGCAGCACCGCCTACCCAGCCGGCACCCTTCAGTGAATATTGGAGGGCCTTGGTTGGGATGGCACCCATGTTCTTCATCATCCAACGGCCCATACTGCTGTTCAGATAGCGGAGGCCGGCCTTCGTGCCAAGTTTTGTGCCTGCCTTGCCAACGCCTGCAAAACCGCCTGTCAAGGCAAATTCTGCCATGAAGGGTATACTGGCACCAAACATCTGACCATACCCATACATGCTGCCTCTGTTCTCGTTCAACTGCTGGGCCTCCTGGTTCATCAGGTAGTTGCGCACCAAAAACTTCTCGCCATTGGTAAGTCGGGGCTGCCGACCTTCTTTTTGGGCCTGCTCAACCTCTCGCTTGATACCCTCAAAAGCCTTCTGGTCTGACAGATCCGCCATATTGTTGGTGTATGTCGACGGATCACGTAGCGTGTCCCAAGTACCTCGCCAGAACATACTCTGACCACGATCGTCTCGTTCTGCCTCCAATGCTATTTGCCTTCTCTTGGCCTCATTCAAGGCGGCATCAAGCGACATTGAGTTCCGGTTAACCTTCTCGCGCAGAGCATCTATTTCTTCTTTCGACTTACCTTCTCTTTTGAGGGCGGCTACATCAACACGTGGCTGCGCCTTAATCTCGTTCTCTATCCATGCAATCTCGTTGGCGGCATCCTGCAGACGTTCATCGATACTCTTCTCTTCGTCAGTCACGAAATCACCAAGTGGGCCAAGCAGGCTCTTCAAATTACCAAAATACCGCTCCTGCTCACGGACGGCATCCACGTAACCCTGCTCGTCCTCTGCTTGCATCAGGTTCCTGTACTCATTACCCAACTGGGTCACATAGGTATCCTCAAACCTGCCTGTCTCGGCATTGAACTTCTGTCTGCCCTTTCTCAGGTTGGTATTGACGCCAACATTCCCAGTCGCATTCCTGCCGGCACTCATATTGCCAACAGCCGCCTGCGCATCATCCCAACGCTGCTCAAAATGACGGCCCAAGTCCTGCTGCTGCGCCAGCATCATATCTGTCTGGCTCATCATCCGCGCCTTATCCTCCTTGCTCAACGGCGTACCGCCCTGAGGGCCGCCAGCCGTCTTGTCTTGCATAAACCGCCCCGCACTCTCCCGGAACTGCCTCTTCATCTGCCCAAGGTCTACTCTCGGCACACCAGCCACCGTGCCAGGCGCATCAGCACCGGCCTCCGTCTGCCCCTGCGCCTGCTCCGCAGGCCGTTCCGTTTGCTGCTGTACCACAGCAGCCTTCGTATCGCTGCCTCCTCCCAGTCCTATCTCACGGAAGAAGTCATCGCGGCTACCAAGGTTATACCCGTCTGCCGACAGGTTCTTATGGAGATTGCTGGCCTTTGTACTGTCCGCCATTGCGGCCTTGAAATCATCCAGACTGCCAAGGTTATATCCGTCAGCGGTCAGGTTTCTATGAAGATTTTCTAATGAGTTTGGCATATCTTATCCGTATGGGTTGTTTCTGTGATCGTTATTGCTGTTCCCGTCATTGCCGTAGGGGTTCTCCTTATGGGAGCCCGTGCGTGTCCGTTTGGTAGTCTGGCCCGTTCGACGCCCGTTTTCGTCGTAATGGTTCTCGGTCTCGGTGATGGTCTCGTAACCTCCAACTCCAGCACCTCCAGGCACATATTTTTCGGCTCTCATATAGGCGGCCTGCGCCTGTAAGCGTCTTGACTCGGCATTATACTGGTCTATGGTAATCTTGTGCTCCTTGGCCATCCTATCAAGTTCAAGTTGCTTGTTCTTCAATTCCTCCAAGAACTCTTCTTTCCTGATAGCCAAATCCTGAGCCTTCATCAATCGATCGTGCTGAGCCCTGCGAAGTTTCAAAGATTCGTTCTGGTAGTTTGCCTCCGTCTCCCACTGCTTCGCCCGCGCATCCTGCGCGGCCTTCTGCTGCTGATAGGTGTAATACTTCAAGTTAGCGGCATCCCTCACAGCCTTACCCTTCTGATAACGCTCATACTCTTCCGTCACAGGCGAATTGAACTTCTGACTCGGAGCATAGTTCACCGTATGATAGATGTTACCCACATGCCGCAAGGCATCGCCAAGGGCCATAATACGCTGGTTGGCAATGCTCGCCCTGCGTATCTTCTCCTCCTGCTGCGGAGTTGTCAGCATCGAACTGACGGCATCCATGCCAGATGTCGAACTTGTCGGATCAACAGCACCCACCGCCCGCCTCTGTGGACGTTCTGTTTGTGGCTGTACCACAGCCACCCCCTCTCCAGCCACCGTGCCAGGCGCATTAGCGCCGGCCTGCTGCTGGGCCTGTCCTCCCGTCTGTTGCGACTGTGTAGCAACTGATACTTCCGGTTGTTGAGTGCCAGGATAGTTCTGCTGCTTGTCGTTACCAAAAATATTATAAGCCATAAAAATATCGATATTTCTGCGGGCAAAAATAGTGTTTACCCAAACACTATCCTCCGTGTTTAACCTACGCCAAATGTTATAATATCACAAAAACATTAGCCATCATTTGCTATCATTTGTCGCCAAACCCACGAACACTTGCAAAAACCAATGCCTTTGCCTACCTTTGCACAAACCAATCCATAAATGGCATGAAGCACGACTACGACATCTCAAAACAATTCCAGGATGATCTCATCAAGGCCTACAACTCCGTTGCTATGCTCTCATGGTCACAAGAGGAAGCATACAAAAAGGCAGTCAAACAGCCGGCCCCACGCTACTATGTTTCCCCAAAACAGGCGGCACAGGTGCTCGCACCGATGATCAGGGGCGACTTCGAGCGAGTCAACATGATGATACCAAACAAAAGGCGTATGTACTACTCGCTCTTCGACAAGGTAATAGAACTGTCTGAAAAACGGGCCTTTGTCGGAAAGTCGCTTATCTTCATCGTTCAATATGCCGTCATTTCTCCCGCACCGGAGTTCTTCTGCAGCCACGAACGGCTACACGCCATACGTTCGCTCATCAAGACGGGAAAACTCGACCTCGAAGGGAAATGTGCATACTACCCTGCCAATGCCCGCGCCTACGAGAAACTGAAGAAACGACGCGCTGAAATACAGGCGCACAGGGCCAAGTTTAGAAGTCAGCCTCAGTCCTAGGTCTCTTCTCGCGACTCCTGGGAACATCGTTGCTCCAACTCGGACTATAGGCCGCAGCATTGAACGCTATCCACAAACCGATGGCGGTCGACATCAGCACATCGTCATGTTTGCCCGAACCTGGCTTGTTGCCCATCGTGCCGTCTTCCCTGCGCTCGTACCAACCCAACTCCCTGTACATCTCTTCGTCTGGCTCTTCCCATAGTTTGTCATCCACACACGCGATGAGGTTGTCGATAATCCAGCCTTTAGTTAATTTGTTAGTCTGGAAACCATAGATGGGCTTGATGCCGTCGGTCACGCTCTCAGGCTCCTTGGTGCGCTGATACAGGTTGGGATAGTAGCCTGCTATCTCCTCGATAATAGTGCCGAAGTGATCGCCCTCGGTGTTGTTCTCGCGCTCACGGTCGGCGGTGTTGCTTTCTATCACCAGTATGGCATCGTCATAGTAATGGGCAAGGGCGGCGGCAGTCCATGCCAGCACGTCGTGTCTCACGTGGCCTCGCCACCTTGCTACGACTCTTGGCCTTCCTTGCACCTCAGGACAACGGCCCATGTTGTCTATCACGGTCATCACGGTGTAGTCGGCGGTGTCGCTCTTGCCGCCTATATCCACGCTCACGATGTACCTGTTCTTCACCTTGAAGATGTGGTTGTTGGGCTCGGCCCACACCTTCAACTCGCCTTGGTTATCACTCCTTTTCTTGATGTCGGCTTTCAGAAACACGTTCTTGTTCCTGCGCTCAAAGGGAGGGAGGTTGATGTTGGCATAGTAAAGAGGACTCTTCGGTGCCTGACAACTCTCCTTCAGATCGTCTATCGAATAGGGGTCGAAGACGGCATTGCCGGAGTTTCGGAATGCTTCCACAGGATCTATAGGGGCCTCGGTGGCCATATGGGCGTGGTCTCTGTGCTTGTTCCTCTCCTTCCTGTACCAGTTGATGGCTTCAAAGCACGCGCCAAGTTTCCACATCTTCCAGAAGAACTTGCCGCTCTCTCTGTAGCCGGCGGGGCACTTGTCATAGTCTCTGTTCTCCCACAGCCACAGGGCAAAGGCTATCTCTTCTTCCTCCGTAAAGCCTTGCTCGCCCTTCGGCTCCATGTCGTTCTCAATCATAAAGAAGGGCACAAACAGAAACTGATAGGCACTCGTCGTGTTCTCTTTCATAGCGTCTTGGCACAAATCATAGAAGAAACCGCTGTTACCCATACCTGTAGACTCAAACACTTCTATCTCGTCGGGCAGGCCAATCAAACTCTGAGAGGCTGCGGACAAAACGCCCTCGGGGTCGTGCTCGGGGGTCTGCTTCCAGAAGGCAACCTCGGAATAGTGCAGGCATTTGTAGTTATCAGAGCGCAGTTTCTCGTAGTTCTCGAATGATGCCACGCTCAGCGTCGATGACCTCACGGCAAAGCGGCCGTCGGTGATGATGAAGTCGGAGTCTGACTGGTCGTAGGGGTTCATCTTGAACTTCACGCCGGGCATTCCCATCGTCCAGCCGGGCTGGCTCTCGATACTCTTGCGGTACATGGCCTTGATCTTCTTTGAAGCACTGCCCACCTGGGTCACCACGGCGGCATTCCAGCCGTTGGGATGCCTATAGTTCTGCATCCACTTGATATACATCTGCACCAATGTACTTCCTCCCCACTGGCGGGCCTTCAGCAGACAGACTCGAATAGGAACACCTGCCTTGCGCATACCCTCCAAGACGGCAAACAGTACTCTCTGGGCGTATCTTAGCCTGAACGGCACCATCTCACCCGTAATCTTGTGCACAATCTTGTCCGTCATGTACATCGCAAACTCGGGGTCATCGATGAAACGTGCCTGGAACAGGGCTTCTATCACATCCATGTGGTAGTCTTCGTCATAGTCCCTGCCCATACCCTGCTCTACGTACTTCTGTATCGACCCGAACCTCAGCACCTCGTGCCAGATAACGGTCTCGAGGGTTTCCTTCGGCACCCACATGTCAGTGATAAGATCATCGCCTATCGTAAAGTCTGGGATATTGACATGCACACGCTCGCCCTTGGCAAAGCCATAACACCCCACGCCCGTCACAGGGTCATAGGGCCCGAATATCTCCTGCCTCCGACGGTGGTTCTCGGCTATCAGGGCCTTCACATCTTCATTCACAACTAACATCTTCTCCTTCATACCCAATCCGTCCTGTATGTTGCTTTACCAAAGCAACGCCCCACCAAATACCCCGCAACCAGGCAATACAAATGAAGCATCCCATTCACATGGGGCAGAAACAACGGGATCAGAAGAAACCACTTGTTCTTCCAAATCATATCCTTAAATCGCCCTACTCTACCCCAACTCATACCGACAATGGCAAACAGCACACCACTGACCCCCAAAGTCGCCTCACTCACAAAACAGGGCAGAAAGGAACAGCCCACCGCCACAAAATAGGAACCCAACAGATGAAGCCTGCACGTGATCATCCACAAACAAACAACATTCGCCCCTAAATGCCACACATTCGCATGACTCAAAGGATAAAGCAGATGTTCCCAAATTGTTCCGTATGTGGCTATATCATAGCCACCAAAACTATACTGCGGCATGGCAAAATACCACACCACCAGCACTACGGACACTATCAACTTCGCCCAGGAAAACTTCATCATGTTAAAAAATCAGCGTTTTCTTTACACGTTTCAGAAACATGTTAAGTTTCTTTCTATTTCATTACACGAATGTACTTGTTATAGTAAACCCTCGAATGGGGATTGAAGTTCACAATATATACTTGATAACCTTTCGTGCCCCACCTCCACCAGAGAAACTTGTGCTTATATTCTCTTGCAACAAGGGTGACCAAAGAATCTCTCACGGCATACACCAACGAGGAATCGTTCATGTCAAAGGAAAAATCAACCCACTTGTCCCTGTAAGCCACCGTTCCCGATGGTTCTCCGTCGGGCCTTAAATATACGGTGTCCCGAGTCGCAAGCAACATCCTGTTCTCACTTTCCACCTGACTCACACGCAACTCCAAGTCCTTGATCAGTTGCCTGTCGGCCAACTGCTTCTTGTAGTCCGTCCTGTCGACCTCAACAACACGCTCCTTCCAAACAAAAACAGAATCATGCAACAGAAAAGTGTCAACTTTCTGCTCACTCGCGGCCAACTGCAAACGCAAATCACGAACTTCTTCCTTCAAAATGCGGCTTTCCCTGTTATCCCAACAGAGAAAACCGCCGACCATTAAAACTATACATAGTAGAAATAGTACTTCCTTCTTCGCTAAGAATCTTAATAATAACTTAAACATTACTAACCTAAAACAAATCACTTATGAAAAAACAAATCAAAAACATTATCTCATGTCACTTCGTCGGGTGGTAAGTACCCCGGGGGGGGTCTCAACAAGGTTTCTGTCTGTGCCTTTTTCTGCTGTACCTCGTTCGGGTGGTCAACACCCCCACCCCCTTGGGTCACCTTCATGACACCCCATGCTCCCGTGCCCACTCGTCACTCTCCTTGATGGCATCACCAAGACCCGTAACTCCATCAAAGGGAGACTTGGGTGTGCCACCATTATTACCGCCTACGAGGCTTGTATTGCCCGCTGATGCCTGCTCTACCGCTCCTGCTGCCGTCATAATGGCATTGGAAGCCGCTCCTGCTGCATCTGTGATGTTTTGGGCTCTTTGTTGCTCCCTCTGCATGTCCATCTGTGCAAACTGGCTTCTCGCCTGCTGATGGGTGGCGTCTGCTGCTGCTTTCCTCTGCACATCGGTGGCGGCAATGTCGGCAATGGTGTCGCCCACCATCTTGTTGCCTGCGTCCTTGGCCTGCTGGGCTGCAGCATCCGTGCCGCCTGCAACGGCCTGCGCTCCTGCCGCCTTCTTCCACTGCTGTTGGGCATAGTCTTTTGCCCTTCTGACAAGGTTCTGACCTGCTGCCGTGTCCACATAGTCTTCGTTGCGTCTGCGAAGATAGTCGGCATTCTCTTCTGCCTCACGCTCTCTTTGCCTGCGCTCTGCCCGCTTTGCCGCTTGGGATGCCTTTGCGCCGCCTATAAGACTGGTTGCCAGTCCTGCGGCCGCACTCAGCGCACTCACAATCCACAACTTTGGCCTGCTGCCCATCATCGTGCCGCCTGCGATCACATCTCTCATGTGGCCTGCACCACGTCCAGAGCCTGCCACCTCTCCTATTGCGCTCATCTGCGCCAGTCTCTCTACTGCTATCATATAAGTGTTAAAATTTCGTTCTATTTAGCATAATAGTAGTTCTACGTGTTAAAATCGCCCTTTTCCCGCATATCCTTGCAATTTCCTGCATATTTGCGAATAATCACGACATTTTTACAGCCCTTCAACGCTACTTGTAAGTCGATGCCTGCTGCGATTCGCCTGCAAATATAGCCTCCCACGAAAACACCTTGTCCGTGTCTAACCTCTCAAATTCCCAAAAAACCTTAATTTCTCCCTTTAAATGGCCGCTTTCTTCCCTGCCCTTTTTCGGTAGAAAACTTTGTTAAGTATTCCGAGTTTTCTCGCCAACTCATTCTTGCACATTTCTGATGGTTTATGCAGTACCATTTTAGTTGCATATTTGTAATTATCCAAAGACTTTTCTTATTGATAATTTAACATTTTGATGATGAGTTGATTAGAAAGAAAAAATTCTTGTTATATTGTTTTACTTTTGTAAGGTTTTTACAAGTGCTTATTTATCTGAAATTTAGTCAAAATCACCCATAAGGGGAGACACCATTATTTTGTCCGTATTTTTCAAACCATGTTGATTTTGTGTTACCAAATCTTAAAAACAAGCCGATTTAGTTAAATTTCTGCAAACTTTTATTGAT
Organism: Prevotella sp.; assembly: GCA_017483805.1. Lineage (GTDB taxonomy): Bacteria > Bacteroidota > Bacteroidia > Bacteroidales > Bacteroidaceae > Prevotella. Next base: position 21,263 of record JAFUUL010000043.1, on the reverse strand, counting down.
TTCGTCTCACCTTTTCAAAGAAAGTATTATTTTTGCATCGCAATCCCACCCCGAGGATGCACCGCAGTAAGGACTTGACAAACGAGGGGGAGCGGAAGCGAAAGGGTTGAGCGAGGTTGCAGGGGCAACGATTCTTTGACAGACTTACATAGAGGATGAGAAAGGATGCAATACGGCATCCGCAGGCAGAGAGGTTGCATAGTAGAGCGAGACGAAAGTGCAATTAGGCTGCAACACTGGCTTTGGTTAAATTACTCCCATTGGTTGAGATAACGAGTGCATTGCTGAGGAAACACCATAAAGAGCCAGTTCAATGAGTTTTGTTGTAATGCGGCCGCCTATTATATATAAGGTGAGAGTTCAAAGCCGTCTATAAACGCAGATGACAACAAATTGTTTAACTTAATATTTAGAGGTATGAGAAAACTTAACATGAGGAAAGACGCAAGCAAGTTATCTTTCCAAAGCAAGGAGTTTTTTATCGGGAACAAAAACGAGATTTGGTATTATCACGACTGGAATACTGGTTGCAGTTATGCAAGAGCACGTTTCGAGTGGAGTGATGTTCTTAAGACTTGGTTTCACGATGAATGGTGGCAGTTGAGTAAGGCCGACATCAAGGATGAGGATGCGCAGGTAAGAACCACAAAGGCTATCAATCGTCATTTTGGTTATTTCGCAATTGAACGTAGTCCGTTTGCACTATGAATGATTTACGCACAAAGGTAGAGCGAGGGGAGATTTCTCTTCGCTCTGCTGCCTATAGGCTTTACAACATGGGTAAATGCACGTTTATCCCATGTGACAGAGAAGTTATCAAGTTATTACACATTATTATATAAGGTATATGAGTCGAATTAAAAAGGTGATTGACAGCCATATCAGTATGATTGATGGAAAGTACTACGTTTGCCACATAAAAAGCGGCGTAGTGGTTGAGTGTCAGACAAAAAAGGCCGCAAGATTAGTGTTTGTTAATGGATATATAGGAGATAGAGTATGATAACTAATAATAAGGAGAAATAAACATGAAGAAGTTAACATTAGAACAGATTCAGGCCATTACGGACGCTGAATTGGAGAGTGAGTATGCTAATACCTATCGTAAGGTTGATGCAAGTGAAGATTATTTCGTTAATTGGGACTAAAATTATGAAGAGACTATTAACACTGGTTGTGCTCGCCCTGATGGTGGGCACAATCTTTTCACAGAACGTGAAGAGAGAGGGAAACACCTTTGTCGAGGTAAAGAGCGACAAGGTCAGTTTGAAGAACGATTCACTTACCGCCATGACCTACAAGGCAAAGGATGGCAAGGAATATCCCATCTACCTGTCAAAGAACGGCAAGGCGTTTATCGTCAGAGTGAGCAAGAAGAGCGGTCGTGAGTACAAGCAATATCTGCCGCAGGTCACGGAACAACTTAACAAGAAGTAATCATGGATATTTGGGTAGTAAGTTACAATGCTGGCGTACTTGGCGTATATAAGTCCGAGTTCAGGGCAAGACAATCAGCGAGAGAGTATAAGTATGCCGACTACAAGGGCGTCAAGGTAGAACGATTTGGAGTTTACGAGTAGGGCAAATCCGTTAAAGGCGGTGCAGGGTAGTTCAAGCCTACTCCTGCCCACAATTATTCATTAACTTAATATTATACGCTTATGGCAAACAAGAAGATTTCGGTTGAACTGACACTTTCCCAGTGGTCTGTATTATCATCAATCGTGTACGAAGTAAGGGACAAACTATCATGGGACAAAGATTGCCAAAGTTATACAGACGGAGGCGACATCTTAATTTCCCTTGATAAAGGTGAGTATCGAAGTTTAATGTCTATTGAATTATAGGAGGATTGATTATGAGCACAGAAGTAATTGACACAAACTTAGAACTGATGCACCTTGATTTGGTGACGTTCATCAATGACGAGCCTTTAGACATGCTCGATGAGTTTACAGACGAAGAGATTGCGAGCGAAGTTATCTCCATTGCCCGCAGGCTCATGCACAGAGATTTCTGTAACGGACATCTGACTAAGAAAGGCCATCCCATGAAAGACTACATTTATTCCATCAACAACAAGTACAAAGGTTTCGTTTCAGTCACGAATGACGATGGAGAGACGGGAGTGAGCAGAACCGAGTATAAACCTTTCTATACTGACGACCCCGAGGATGGTGCTTTTGTCGGTCTTTGCTCCCTTGCAAGCATGCTCAACGAAGCGTGGTATCATTGTAACAACTAAATATTAACAAAGAAGTTGCGCACGACACGGATTAAGTGCATACAATTATGACAAAGGATTATTTAGAGAGTTTTGTGGCCATTGAGCCTTACGCAAGTAACTACGACATGACGTTCACCGAGTTGCACCTCACCACATCTTATTGGAAAGGTAGTGGAGTTAATATCCATGTTCAGCCATGCACAAGAGAGAATGGCAGCCTGCAAGAAATGATGATGTGTTTCAATCCTATTGAGGACGGAATAAATGTCACCCTAATCCCGATGGCCCGTAAGAATCAGAAGCAACTGGAGAACATTCACGCTGACTTGGTGGGCATGAAAGACAAGATTGCCGACCTTTGGAATAAGAGAGACTTTGATGGCATTAAGGCTTTGTTCTCATGAAACGTATCACCGCATACAGGCTTTATGTCCTGTGGGACAGGCTTCAAGTGAAAGCATATCCCGACTACAGAAAGGCTGTGGCCATTCAGCATCAGAAACTGAGGGTCTGCCGGCTGTACGACCTGTTCTAACCCTGCATGGTGCTAGCGGAGGTTCGTTTCCTCCGCAGGGTACACAAACATTAATTCAATTACATAATTTTTTTTAGGTATGAGCGTAAAAGAACAATTCATGAACCAACTTTGGGCTACCTCCTCCAGTTACGAGGAGGTCTTGCCCTACCTCTACGATGAGCGTTATGTCGTGACAAACGCTTACCACACCAACGGACTTTTCGACCAGTATTACATCCATCTGAAGTAACATGAAACAAGACATCAACAAACTTATCCGACTCACGGACGAACAGGGCAAAATCATCGACAATATGTGGAAACTCTATGTCGAGGCTCAACAGGCGGGCATCGCCTTTGCTATCAACGACAACTCCAACCTTGTGGCATACAACGCACTGGAGGTTGCCGACTGCGATTCAGACAATCTCTACAGGGGCAGCGACTACGAACTTGCCGACTACGATGCCATGCGGGAGGTGTTTCCCGTGTGGGACTACGATTCATTATATCTCTTACGTAAAAATTAAACCAACAACACTATGGACTACAATCAATTCCAACCAGTAGAAAACATGGACGAGGTGACCCATGTCTTCAAGCAGATTTTCGATGGCCGCAAGATGTACGGCACTGACACCTCAAAGATGGGATTCTTCCACGATGCCATTCTTGCCGCCAAGGTTGATGGCAACCAAATCATCTTCGCCCTCCCGTTCAACGGACCTATGACGATGCTCCGAGACATCTTGGAGCACACCCACTACAACAAGACCGATTCTATCATGGTTCGTTGTGACATCAACGATGATAACACCGAACTGGTCGCTACGTTCTATTCAAAGGAGTTTAAACTATTCATGGATTTCTGATTATGGTTTGCAGGGATTGTAGAACTTTCGTCCCTTACTGGGATTGGAAAGAAACTGGAGGTTACTGCCAAGAGTGTTTACAATGGCATAAAGACCTGCAAGAGAGAGTTAGAAGAAAGATGTTTCATTACAAAAACAAATAATTATGGAAATCAGACAAGCAATTTCGATGTATCTGACCGCCAAGGCATTTGGCGACCCCGAGTTTAAGACAAAGTTCGAGAACCCCAACAAGAACCTCGATGAGTGTGTATTATTCATCCAATACAAAATGTTGGAGAAAGTGACCGAAGAGCAGAAAAAGGGTGGCACAGCATGCGTCATCCCATCTGACGATGAAATCTTTGCTCTTGCCGAGCAATACTACCTTGATGATGATTTGAAGATTGACGGCAACACATTCAATAATGTAAAGGTGCTCTCCGTGTCCGCAACATCATTCACCGATGAAGAGAAAGCGCAGATGCGCCAAGAAGCCATCACCAAGTATCAGAACGAAGTAATAGCCGAGCAGAAGAAGAAAGATGAAGAGCGCAGGGCAAAGGCTGCAAAGGCAAAAGAAAAGAAACCTGCCACTCCAGTACTTGTGCCGGACACTAACGATGATGGTGAAGAGCCTAAGCAAGAGACCAAGCAGGAAGCAGTTCAAATGGATTTATTCGGATAAAATCATGAAACAGATAACCAAGTTAAACAAGAGGGTGACGGAACTTTCCGCTACCCTCCCTTTGCTCCGCTCTACCGATGAGGAGTGGATGCGTGGCGATTTTCGCAAGAACTTCCACAACAAGGGATTGTGTTACTACCTCGTTATGGAGCGTTGCCATGAATGGCAGGTGATTCGCTATTACTATATTTCTCGCATGAGATTGTTTGAGTTTATGCAGGTGTGGATTAATGCCGATGGTGAGCAGGTCGTTAGAGCCAAGAGACGTCACATGCGTGTGGATGGATGGGTAGAGGATTCTGATATGAGGATATGGAAACAGAAACCATATATCGAATACTCCTATCTTGGTGGCATTTGGCGGTTAGGGTGGACTGCTTGCAAAATCCGCTCACTCCTGCCCGAGTTAAAGAAGCGTGGACTTCGCACGTCCACACATTGTATCAACCCTGCAAAAATTTGCAAGGCTCTTCTCACAAATAACAGACTTGAAACTCTCTTCAAGGTGCGTCAGTACCGCCTTGTGCATGAGTTCATGCATGGGTATTACACTTTGGATGACTCCATGTGGCAGTCCGTCCGTGTCGCTCTCCGTCACGGCTACCATTGGGATGACCATCAAGAGTTTGACACATGGTATCGCATGATTCATGATTTGCGCTTCTTAGGTCTCGACACCAACAACCCTCACTATATCTGCCCCGCAAACCTCATGGATGCACACCAACACTGGATGGATAAGCGCAACGAACGTGTAGAACTGGAGCGCATAGCCGAGGAAATGAAGCAGGCAGAAGCCTTTGAGCCTACTTTCCGCAAATATCGTGAGCAGTTCTTTGATATGATGTTTGCAAAAGGCAAGGTGTCTATTCAGATTATCCCGACCGCTATGGGTATCAAGGAAGAGGGCGAAGCAATGCATCATTGCGTAGGCGGTTACTACAATCGCCTCAACTCGCTGATTCTTTCAGCAAAAGTAGATGGCAAACGGATGGAGACAATAGAGGTTGACTTGACCGACTATCGCATTGTCCAGAGCAGAGGATTGCAGAATAAGCAGACCAACTACCATAATCAGATAGTACATCTGATGAAACAGGGACTTCCCGAGATTCGCAAACGTAACGAGGAACATAAATTGAAGATTGCCGTATGAAGAGACTGATTGCTACCATTATATTCATCATTCTATTTCTGATAGGACTTTTGGGATGATTATCTTTCCGAAATCCACTTCGGAAACAAACTCATCGGCAGCATTTCCAAGATTTGCCGCCGATTTCCCATTTTCAAATCATAATTTAGCGCTTTTGGAACAACCAAGCAATAAATTTTAATTGATTACGTTATAACATTATAAGGTATGAACAAATCAAACATTATGGAAGAAGAAAAGAAAACCCCAAAACCAAAGGGCGGCTTCCGAGAGGGAGCAGGCAGAAAGCCGAAAGACCAAGTGCCCACGCAGACCATCACTGTCAAACTGCGCAGGGACTTCCTCGAAGTCATCAACCGAAACTTCCCCAACCGCTCCGACTTCATCCAGCACGCGGTCAAGGAGAAACTGAAAAGGGAGTGTCTCATCTGAGGCGCTCCCTTTTTTGTTTCCAGTCGGTCGGCATTAATAGTTATCGGTCGGTATTAATTGGCATTAATGCCGACTGCAGTTTCGACATCTCCTCAACGATCGTCTCGTCCATCAGTTTCGCATAGGTCTTCTCCGTCTCTCTGATGGTAGAGTGGCCCAATATGTGCTGGATGATGTGGATGGGCACCTTTCCCTCGTTCAGCAGCATCGTTGCACCGGTATGCCTTGCCCAGTGCGTGGTCACCCGCTTGTCTATACCTGCGTAGGTCACTGCGGCCTTCAGATATTCATTGTACTTGATGTTACTGATGATGGGAAGACTATTCCTGTACCTCCGCAAGATGGCCAGTGCAGGCTCCAGCAGCACGATGGTGAACTCCTGCCCGTTCTTCTGTCTCGCACCTTTGTAGACCACCTGCCCGCCTATCCGCTCACACTGCCAGTAGTCGAACGCTGCTAGGTCCGCATAACTCATCATCGTGTATGTTTGGAATACAAACACATCCCTCACCCTCCGCAGCCGCTCTATCGGAATCTCGCAGGTCTCAAACCGATGGAACTCCGCAGGGCTCAGGTAGCGTTTCAGTCCGCTCTCGTTGCCTCTTCTGATGTCCAGCCTCGTGTACGGGTTCTTTTTGATAAGCCCGTCTTCTATCGCCTGTAGCACAAAGGTCTTCATTATCTTGTGGTAGTTCCACCTCGTACACTCTTTCAGACCCCTGCACTCCAGTTCCTCGTCCATACGCTCGATGTTGCGCTCCGTCACATCGGCAAACGACACTATGCCTTTCCATCCCTCCAAGAACCTAAAGAACAATTCGTAGTGTTCCCTGGTACCTGGAGCAATCTTCCTGTACCTCCTTTGCGCCACCTCCTTTGAGTACTCCACGAAGGTCTTGCTCAGCACGACACTCTCCTTGACCAACTGCGGGATGGCATCCAGTTCCAGCGAACCCTCCTCCACCATCTTCACTACCACCTCCGAAGCACGCTTCTTCAAAGCCTGCAGCAGGTCGTTCAGTTCTTTCCAGTCCCTGCGACCTACCACAGACCCGTTCGACCACTCCCTTGGCTTCAGCCAAATTCCAGTCGACAGGTACTTGCGCTTCTTGCCTGCACCTATCCTCAGTTCTACCACTCCCAGTTCTTTCTCTCTCGTCTGACCCTTGCGGTCATAAACGAATGTTAAATTCGGAATAATCATTGTAATCATTTGTTAATTCTACATTTTTTAACCACTAAGTGTTACCTCCACTTTTACAAGGTGTTACTAGTAACCACCTTTGGTAACACCGAAGCGACAAATGACAGCAATTTGCGACAAATGACAGCAAATGTCACTTCTTTTTTTTAAGAGTAAAACTTACAAATAATCTGCTGATTTACAGGAACTTCCACCTCGTTCCCAGTCTTTCTAAGCAAAAAAGAAAGAGATGAACTTTCGACCATCTCTTTTCTTTTCGTGATTCCGGCGGGATTCAAACCCACAACCTTCTGATCCGTAGTCAGATGCTCTATTCAGTTGAGCTACGGAACCTCCTTGGCTCCTCATATCTTAGGTCTTGCGGCCTTATGTCTGATTTGCGGGTGCAAAGGTAAGCACTTTTTTCGAAACCGCCAAATATTTTTTCGACTTTTTTCAAAAAAAGTGCTTTTTCCCTGCTTTCCTTACTGCTTTTCAAACTTAGAGCCAGTCTGTTTAATGAGTTCACGGGCATATTTTTCCGAATAGCCGGGACGCTTAACCGTTGCTCCCATGCCATAACGATTGCGAGTGAACTGACCATCCTTTTCGGGCTTCACCGTCATATCGTTGTACTTCACGATGAGATAGAAAGCCAGTTTCTGCCAACGGGCCAACATCTGGTCGGCCTTTTCTGCAGTATAGTCGGTAAGATATTGCGTGCGGGCAGCCTCATCCATTAGCAGAGCCTTATCCTCCACTTCCTTCTGAAGGCGTATGTATGAATTATCGAGCGAGTCGCGCACCTCCTTCAGACTGGGGAAGAGCAAAGAGTAGCGCGGATAGACCATATTGCTCACCCAGTTCTGCACCCAGAAAGCATTATCCATCGAGAAAGTCAGGTCATCAGCACCTGGGGTGTTGTAAGGTTTAGGCGACTCGGTGGCACAGCAATAGACAGGCGTGAAGGGTACCATATTGCCATCATCGTTGGCAAACCAGAAGCAGCCTCCCACCTGACGGGGCAGCCAGGAGCGCATCTGAGACACATAGACAAAACCTGCCTGCTGAGTGGACACGGGACGCTCGTTGAAGTAATCTTTGCCGTCCACTTTAAAATAAAGAGGTGTAGGCCTGTAGGGCATCTCCCAGATGCCACCACCTATGTCGCTGTCAAGTGCAAAGGGTGTGTTCTCAAAATGGTCACGCATAGCCTCACGCACATCAGCCACGCTCAGTTTCTTGCTGGGCTTCACCCACAGGGGCATAGGTTCAGCATTTGCATCCTTTCCTTCAGCCCAGGGGATATACTTATCCATACCCTCGGCATAGCGGTTGAAGAACGACCATACACGGGCGTCGCAGATACGACGACCGGAGAAGTCGGGGGCTGCATAGGCAGCATTATAGGAGAAATCTTCATCCTTACCAGAGAACCATCCCATCTTACGGGCGTAGGAGACCACGTTCTTCGAATAGCGCACGTTCTCCTTATCCTTCATATCAAACTTGGTGATGCGGCTCTGGTTGGCATGACCGCAAATCATATCGTCAGGTATGCGGACTGCCACCCAGACCGTGCGTCCCTTCTCTATCTTCCGATCGCTGGCACAGCCCATCATCTCCATGATCCAGGCCTCGTTGGGGTCACAAATGGTGAAAGTCTCCCCCTCAGAATTATAACCATACTGCTCCACGAGAGTAGTCATCACGTCGATGGCCTCGCGGGCTGTCTTGGCACGCTGCAGCGTGATATAGATCAGCGAACCGTAGTCAATGATACCCGTTGTGTCAACCATTTCCTCGCGGCCGCCAAAAGTGGTCTCACCGATGGTCAACTGCCACTCGTTGATGTTGCCGATGACATTGTAAGTTTCCTCTGCCTCCAGTATTTCACCGCCATACTTATTGGTATCCCAGTCGTATACCTTGCGCATGGTGCCCTTGGGATGTTTGGCAGCAGGATAGTGCACCAAGCCCTGGAACATACCGTAACTATCAGCACTATACGAGCAAATCACGGAACCATCTACCGAGGCCTTCTTGCCCACGATAAAGTTTGTACAAGCCAAAGCCCCCGCCGAAAAGGCGAGGAGCATGGTTAAAAGAACTGTCTGTCGTTTCATAGCAATTATTTTGTTTCAAAAATCATTCCAATCAGAAGCGTCCAGGGCCACCGAAACCGCCACCGCCACGACCTCCGCCGAAGCCACCACCTCCGCGCGTGCCACGGTTACCGCGGTTGCCAGGACCTTCGCCCATTCCGCCGGCACCACGCATCGACTGACGCATCTCCTTCGTACCGAAGAGATTCAGTCGGTAACTCACACGCAACATCACATAACTGTTGATGGAGTTGTACCAGTTGTCATTACGAGACATAGCACTGATAGCACGCGAGAAGTTCGACTGCTGACCCAGTATGTCGTAGAACTCGAGGCGCACAGACAGCGGTTTGCCCTGCAGGAAACTCTGCGAAATCTGCGCATTCCAGATCAGTTCGTTGGTATTGGCAGCCGCATCGCTATAACCGCGACGGCTCGACATGTTCAGGCTGGTGGTGAACTGCATGCCCCATGGAGCCTGAAGCGTGGTGTTAAAGCCATAGTTGAAAGCCCATGTGCTCAAGTTCGAATTGGGCTGCAGGGCATTGTGCACATAGTTGTAGCGAATGCCGCCGTTGAGTTCAACCTCCAGCCACGAGTTGCGGTAACTGGCACCCAAGCGCTCCGACAAGGTGGTCTGCTTGGTGGTCATCTTGCTGACGTTGCCATCGCGCTCCAGGTCGATATAGCCCACGTTATTGCTGTAATTGACCTCCGTGCCGGTATTGATGTTGTAGTTGCCCAAAGTGTCGAGGGCAGTGTTGAACGTGAAGTTGCCGCCGATGTTCCAGTTACCATTGATGTTCTCTGGGCGTGATGAGCGTCCACCCGTTATGGGATCATACTTCACCATGTTGGCCACAGAGTTACTGGTGGTCGAGAAGTTCAGGTTGGCGAAGACGAAACGCTGATGACGCTCGAAATAGTCATTATAGCGCCAACTAAAACGCTGGGTGAACGAGGGTTTCAGACCAGGATTACCACTGGTGATGTTCAGCGGGTCACTGTTGTCGGTGATGGGCAACAGGTCGCTCATCGATGGCTGACCGGTAGAGCCGCGATACTCGAAGCGCATGTTGCCTCGGTCGCTCAGTTTCCAACGGAAGTTGGCCGTAGGACTCCAGTTCACCACCGTTCGCTTGGTGACAGTATCTGTAGTCAGATAGCGATAGGTGAACTCCGAGTTCTGGGGAATAATCTGTACGCCCACGTTGAAGTTGTAGGCCTTACGGATGACGCGCAGCATGACCTCACCCGTGTGGATGTAGTTCTTGTACTGCGAGAATCGGCTCAGCAAGTCGTCTTTATAACTCATGTAGTTGGGTATACCGCTAAAGTAGTTGTCCCAAGCACGATAGTCACTTTCGATACCGCTCCAGTCAAATGCAGCATTGGGCGTGTTATTATTCAGCCGGTCGAATGGGGTTTTATACCAACTGTAGTCATAGGTCGAACGGTCGCTCTTGGTGTAGCGATACTGGAAGTTGTAACTGAACTGCAGGAACATGGCCTTGAAGATGGGTTCGCTATAGGTCAGTCGTACGTTGTAGTCATAGTTCTTGGTAGGTGTAAGGTTGTAGCGGTTAGTTTGATAAACTGCAGAATCAGGGTTCAATTTCTGGAAAAGATACTGCCACAGGTTCACAAGATTAGACGAAATCGAGCGAGAGTCACCTTCGCTATAGTTACCCCCTAGTTGCAGGGTGATATTGCGCCCAGCGCTACCCAGTTTGCGGTTAATTTGCAAAGTGCTGCCCAGACGTTTCGTGTCGCTATAGGTCAGTCCATTGCGGATAAAACTATTCATTACGTAACTCGAGTCAATGCCCAACATCTGTTCCACCATCTGTTTGATGTTGTTTGTGGACGACACATAGTCGTAGGGATCTTGATTAAACGTACCAGACTGGCTACCCGATGTACCGTCGTTGGTGCCGTAACTCCAGTTGGGGCGCAGACTGATGTTCCACAGTGTGTCGGGTGTCCACTCCAGTCGCATCTGTGCGTTCCACGAGTTACTGCGTGAGTAACTCTGGCTGAGCGACTCGCCGAACGAACCAGTCCGACTGACGAAATTCTCTGATGAACTGCGGCTCCACACGTCGCCATCACCATGGTTCCAGCGGACAGAGCCATCCCATTTCAGCAGGTTGGTCTTCTCGTAGTTGAAGTTCACCGACCCCATCTTCGAGGCCTGCAGGCCGTTGCGACCGCCACCGCCAAAGCGTCCGCCGCCGCCACCGCCACCAAAGCCCATGTCGTTGGTATTGTTGCCGCTCAGGAACGACATGATGCGCCACTCGTCCTTCATCATGGCACCGAAGGCACGTCCAGAATAGCGGTGCTTGGTACCCACGCCACCATCGATATTGGCAAACATACCACGGTTCATGCCCTTCTTCAGGCCGAAGTCGAGCACCATCTGCTCGTTGCCGTCATCAATACCTGTCACACGACTCAGGTCGCTCTTCTCGTCGTAGGTCTTGATACGGTCCACAATGCTGGTGGGCAGGTTCTTGATGGCGGTCTTTGTGTCGCCCGTCATAAACTCCTTACCATCCACCTTGATCTTCTGCACCGTCTTACCATTGATCTTGATGGTACCATCGTCGCTGACCTCGGCACCAGGCAGTTTCTTGACCAACTCTTCAACCACCGAACCCTCTGGAGCCCGATAGGCCGATGCATTATATATTAAGGTGTCGTCCTTGGTGTACACCTTGGCCTGATTCTTCACCACTTCGGCTCCCTTCAACAGGATTGCATCGGCCTCGATGGTCAGTTGTCCCAGATTGACGGGCTTTCCTTCCATCGTCAAGTTCTTGTAGAGAGTCTTGTAGCCCAGATAAGATACTTTCAACAGATAGCGTCCGTCCTGCGGGGCAGTCAATTTAAACTGACCATCCAGATTGGTAGCGGTATTGACCACCAGCGTACTGTCGGTCTTGAGCAAGGCAACTGTGGCCTGGATGACGGCTTCCTTCTGAGTGTCATCGATAACCGTACCACTGAAGGTGCGCTGTGCCTGGATGGAGAGGGCCGTCAGAAACAGCACGGCCGTCGAGAGTAGTAATCGTTTCATTGTCGTTTACTTGTGTTATCAAAGAATTTTCTGGTTGTTATGTCTCTATGACGCACAGGATCTATAAAAGTTTAATTACTACACTCATTTTTTACCGAATCCTTGTTTTTCACCGTTAATATCCAGCACCAGCGTATCAGAAAGGAGTGTGACTAAACGGGCGGTATCAACGCCGACGACATTGGTTTCGCCAGTAGAATCGACGGCAGAGACGTAGAGCAGCAACCGGTCATCCACGATTCTCCACTCCGTGTAGCGCTTCATCGCGGGATATTCCACCGGCGACTCCTCTGCCATCGCCCTCCGACCGCCGCCAAAGGCAAGCATCGAATGGTCTTTCTTAAAGTCAATGCTGTATTCGCGTGCCACTTGCAGCAACTGCTTGATGGTGTCAGGCAGCAGACTCGTATCGGCAGGCATCCCAGCCTGCAGGCGCAGCGTCGGGAATGCCTCATACCCCCAGCGGCCCATCAGGTCTTCGGTAACAATGACCACATCGGCCACCGTCGAGTCCTGTTCGCTTCTCACCACTATCACATTGTCACCTACGTTGGGCTGCCCGAACACGCGGTGATTCTTCGAAGCCTTTAGCACGTTAAGTGTATCTGGGTCAGAACCATCATAAGGCATCGTCAGATATATCAGTATCGTATCATTTGTACCCTCGCACACCAGTGCGCTGATGCCTCTCCCTTGTCCATCGGTTTCCTCGTTCTGAACGACAGGTGCTGTTTGTCCGCCACATCCGGCAACGGTCAGCAGGCATATAGCCACTATAAACAAAGCAATTCTCTTCATGTATTCTTTAATTTTGTGCAAAATTACAAAAAAGTTTTGATTTCCCTAAAAAAGTTTGCAAAAAGTTTGCAGATTAGAAGAAATATGCGTACTTTTGCAGCCGAAACGAACAAATAAGCGAAAAAAGAATATGAAAACATTGTTCAACGCATGGTGGTGGCGCAACTCAAGATTCTAAAAGTCGTGAGGGTGCAAGCCGTGTATGTAGGAACAGAAAACATAGAAAGGCTCGTCGGGAATCACGGCGAGTCTTTTCTTTTTGAAGGTATCAACACAAATTAAAAAATATATGAGTTATTTAGTTGACGAACGAGGATTTTACGGAGAGTTTGGAGGCGCCTATGTGCCTGAGATTCTCTACGCCACAGTGAAGAACCTGCAGGAGCAGTATCTGCCCATCTTGGAGTCTGACGAGTTCAAGCAGGAGTACATGGAGTTGCTGCGCGACTATGTGGGCCGCCCCTCCCCACTCTATCTGGCCAAGCGGATGAGCGAGAAGTATGGCTGTCGCCTTTACCTGAAGCGCGAAGACCTGAACCACACAGGAGCCCACAAGATCAACAACACCATCGGCCAGATTCTGCTGGCCAAGAAGATGGGCAAGAAGCGCATCATCGCCGAGACGGGCGCCGGCCAGCACGGCGTGGCCACAGCCACGGTATGCGCGCTGATGGATATGCCCTGTGTGGTCTATCAGGGGGCACTCGACGTGGAGCGCCAGCATGTCAACGTAGAGCGCATGAAGATGCTGGGCGCCGAGGTACGACCGGTGAAGACGGGCAACTGGACGCTGAAGGACGCCACCAACGAGGCCATCCGCGACTGGTGCTGCCACCCCAGCGACACCTTCTATATCATAGGCAGCACGGTGGGCCCTCACCCCTACCCTGACATGGTGGCCCGCCTTCAGAGCATCATCTCCGAGGAGATTAAGGCCCAACTGCAGGAGAAAATCGGGCGCGACTACCCCGACTACCTGATGGCCTGCGTGGGCGGAGGCAGCAATGCCGCCGGCACCATCTACCACTATATCGACGACACTCGCGTCAAAATCGTGCTGGCCGAGGCTGGCGGCAAGGGAGCCGACACAGGCCATACGGCAGCCACCATCCATGCTGGCCGACTGGGCATCCTCCACGGTTCGAAGACGCTGGTCATGCAAACGCCCGACGGTCAGATCATCGAGGCCGAGAGCATCTCTGCCGGTCTCGACTATCCGGGCATCGGCCCCATGCATGCCAATCTGGCCACCCAGCATCGCGCCACGGTCTACAGCGTCAACGACGACGAGGCCATCCGCGCTGCCTACGAACTGACGCGCCTGGAGGGCATCATCCCCGCACTGGAGAGTGCCCACGCCATCGCCGCCCTCGACAAGATGTCGTTCCAGCCCAGCGACGTGGTGGTGCTCACCGTCAGCGGACGTGGCGACAAGGATGTAGAAACCTATCTGAACAACAAAGACTTAGCAGGAGAATATGGAAACTTTTAACTATACCACCAGTAGTCGCACCATCCTGGCCGACCTCTACACGCCGGTGGGTGTCTATATGCGGCTGCGCGACATCTACCCTCAGAGTGCGCTGATGGAGAGCAGCGACTACCACGACCAGAACAACTCGCGCTCGTTCATTGGCATCAACCCGATAGCCTCGGTTGCCATCTCCCACGGCGAGGCCATCTGCCATTATCCCGATGGCACCAAGACCACCCATGCCGTCAGCAAGACCTATCGGAGCGACCATGCGATCAACGAGTTTTTATCGAAGTTCAGCATTAGCGGAGACAACGCAAAATACTGTGGACTATATGGTTACACGTCGTTCAATGCCGTCCGCTACTTCGAGGATATCCCCGTCAAGGACGAGACTCAAGAGAAGAACGATGCCCCCGACATGCTCTACATTTTCTATCGCGACATCATTGTCTTCGACCATTTCAACAACCAACTGACCGTTGTGTCGCTGGGCGACGACAGTGCCATCGGCGACATATTCCGTGCCATGAACCGCGCTAATGTCCAGGCCTACCAGTTCCAGCCCGTGGGCGACGTGCGCTCCACGCTGACCGACGAGGAGCACAAGGCCAACATCCGCCGCGGCATCCAGCACTGCCTGCGTGGCGATGTCTTCCAGATCGTGCTCTCCCGCCGCTTCATCCAGCGCTACGAGGGCGACGACTTCAAACTCTACCGCGCCCTGCGCAGCATCAACCCCTCGCCCTACCTCTTCTACTTCGACTTCGGCGGCTTCCGCATCTTCGGCTCCTCGCCCGAGACGCACTGCCGGATAGAGGGCCGCCGCGCCTACATCGACCCCATCGCTGGCACGACGAAGCGCACGGGCGACGCCGAGGCCGACAGACGGGCTGCCGAGTTCCTGCGCAACGACCCCAAGGAGAACGCTGAGCACGTGATGCTGGTTGACTTGGCCCGCAACGACCTCTCGCGCAATTGCCACAACGTGAAGGTGGAGTACTACAAGGACATCCAGTACTACAGCCACGTGGTCCATCTGGTCAGCCGCGTCTCCGGCGAACTCGATGCCGATGCCGATCTAATCAAGGCTTTTATCGACACCTTCCCCGCTGGCACCCTCTCCGGTGCCCCCAAGGTGCGCGCCATGCAACTCATCTCTGAGTACGAGCCGCACAACCGCGGTGCCTACGGCGGCTGCATCGGCTTCATCGGCTTCGACCGCTCGCTCAATCAGGCCATCACCATCCGCACCTTCGTCTCGCGCAACGGCGAACTGTGGTTCCAGGCCGGCGGCGGCATCGTGGCCAAGAGCAACGAGGACTACGAACTACAGGAAGTGAACAACAAACTGGGCGCCCTCCGTCGCGCCATAACCATCGCAGCAGAATTATGAAAATAGTCATCATCGACAATTACGACTCATTCACCTACAACCTGAGTCATTTAGTGAAGGAACTGGGCACCCAGGTCACCGTCCTCCGCAACGACCAGTTCCAACTCGAGGATCTTGTGGCCTACGACAAAATCATCCTCTCGCCAGGCCCTGGCATTCCTTCAGAGGCAGGCCTTCTGCTCGACGTCATCCGCCAGTATGCCGGACGCAAGCCCATCCTCGGCGTCTGCCTGGGCCATCAGGCCATCGGCGAGGCCTTCGGTGGGCGCCTGGAGAACCTGAGCGACGTGTTCCACGGCGTGGCCACGCCCTGCCACATCACGAGCGACGACCCCATCTTCTCTGGCATCCCCGCCGACATCACCGTCGGCCGCTACCACTCGTGGGTCGTATCGAAAGAAGGCTTCCCCGACTGCCTTGAGATCACTGCCGAGAGCGACGAGGGCCAGATCATGGCCCTGCGCCACAAGACGCTCAACGTGCGCGGCATCCAGTTCCACCCCGAGAGCGTGCTCACGCCCGACGGCCGCAAGATGCTGCAGAACTGGCTCTACCTATAAATCCTGATCATCCAGAAAACTGAAAAAGACAAATCAATATGGCACAACAGACAATGAAAGACATCCTGAACAGGATGCTGAACCACGAGGAACTCTCTCGTGAAGAGACTAAGAACATACTGGTGGGCATCACCCAGAGCGAATATCCCACCGAACAAATCACAGCCCTGCTGACGGGCCTGCAGATGCGAGGCATCACCGTCGACGAACTGCTGGGCTTCCGCGACGGCATCCTGGAGACCGGCGTGCCTGTGCCCCTCGACTGCGACCGCTACATCGATGTCGTTGGCACCGGCGGCGACCGCAAGAACACCTTTAATATTTCCACCACGTCATGTTTCGTCATCGCCGGCGCCGGCTACAAGGTGGCCAAGCACGGCAACTACTCGGCCACGTCGGTCAGCGGCGCCTCCAACGTGATTGCCAACCACGGCGTGAAGTTCACTGACGACATCGACCAGTTGAACCGCTGCATCAACGAGGTGGGCATCGTCTATCTGCACGCCCAACTCTTCGCCCGCGCCATGAAGTTTGTGGGCCCCATCCGCAAGGCCCTGCCCTTCCCCACGTTCTTCAATCTGCTCGGCCCCATCGTCAACCCCTCGCAGCCGCAGTGCCAGTTGCTCGGCGTGGCCAACCTCGACCAGATGCGCCTCTACTCGAATGTCTATCAGAAGATCGGCATCGACTACGGCATCGTCAACTCCATCGACGGCTACGATGAGATCTCGCTGACGGGCGACTTCAAGGTGACAACCAACAACTATGAGCGCATCTTCTCACCGGCCGACCTGGGCTTTAGCCCCGCCAAGCCCGAGGAACTCAGGGGCGGAGCCACCGAGGAAGAGGCCAAGCAGATATTCGACGCCGTGCTGGAGAACCGCGCCCTGCCCGCCCAGAAGAACATCGTGTTGGCCAACGCCGCCTTCGCCATCCAGGTCCTCGAGCGCGGTCAGAAGTCCATTGAGGAGTGTATCGCCATCGCCCGCGAGAGCATCGACAGCGGTGCCGCCCTCCGCACGTTTAAGAAATTCGTGGAACTGAATTCGTAATAACGTGATAACGAGATAACGAAAAATGAACGACATCCTACAACAAATAGTCGCCACCAAGCACGAGGAACTGGCGCGGATGAAGCAGAAAAAGCCCTCCCTGCGCCAGGCCCTGCTCGACAGCCCCACGGGCATCATTGCCGAGTTCAAGCGCCGCTCGCCCTCCAAGGGCTGGATCAAGGAGGATGGCCGCCCCGACCAGATTCCCCTTGCCTACCAGCAGAACGGAGCCGCCGCCCTGAGCATCCTCACCGACAAGCACTACTTCGGTGGGCACGACCGCTTCATCATCGAGGCACGGCAGTCGGGCGTGACCATCCCCATCCTCTACAAGAACTTCGTCATCGACGAGATGCAGGTCTACGAGGCCGCCCTCTGTGGTGCCTCCGCCGTGCTGCTCATCGCCGCCTGCCTGTCCAAGGAGCGCTGTCGTGCGCTCATGTCGCTGGCCCACGACCTTGGCCTCGAGGTGCTCCTCGAGATGCACGACGAGCGCGAACTGGAATATGCCGAACTGGAGCCCGACCTCTGCGGCATCAACAACCGTCACCTGGGCTCGTTCGTGACCGATGTCGAGACCTCCTTCCGGCTGGCCGAGCGGTTGCCAAAGGAGGCTGTAAAAGTAAGTGAAAGCGGAATATCAAATCCGCAGGTAATCAACGAATTAAGGAGTGTCGGCTTCTGCGGTTTCCTCATCGGAGAGACCTTCATGAAGGAGCCTCAACCCGGGCTGGCACTCAAAGATTTTATAGCAAAGATATGAAGATAAAAGTATGCGGCATGCGCGACGGCGAGAACATCCGCCAGGTCAGTGAACTGGGCGTCGACTACATCGGTTTCATCTTCTGGAACAAGTCGCCCCGCTATGTCACCATGCGCCCCACCCACGCCGGCATCATCCCCGACCGCGCAAATTCTCAATACTCCACCCGCAATACGTCATTCCAGCGTGTCGGCGTCTTTGTCGACGAGATGCCCCAGAGCATCATCACCCGCGTGGTCAACTTCGGCCTCGACGTGATCCAGTTGCACGGCCACGAGACGCCCACCATGATCCGCAACCTGCGCGCCACGCTCGACCCAGACCTCCATCCTGGCATCCAGATCTGGAAGGCCCTCTCCATCCCCGCCAGTTCCGTATGCTGCGACACCGCCAGTTCCGTATGCTGCGACACCACCAGTTCCGTATGCTGCGACACCACCAGTTCCGTATGTTGCGATACCATCGCAACCTCCATCGCAACCTCCATCGCAACCCTCACCGCCCCCTATGAATCCTGCGTCGACGCCTTCGTCTTCGACACCCAGTCCCCCTCCGTCGGCGGCAGCGGCCAGCAGTTCAACTGGAGCGTCCTTTCAGCCTACCAAGGCTCCAAGCCCTTCCTCTTGAGTGGCGGCATCGGCCCCGAAGACGCCGAGCGTATCAAATCATTCCATCATCCCCAGTTCATGGGCATCGACCTGAACAGCCGTTTCGAAACCGAGCCAGGGATGAAAAACATTGACGAAATCAAGCAATTTTTAAGTAAACTATGAACGCTATCTCCCAACTATTCAGCAACAGCAGCGACCGCAAACTCCTGTCACTTTATTTCTGTGCCGGCACCCCCACCCTCGACAGCACGGGCCAGGTCATCCTGACCCTTCAGCGGCGGGGCATCGACATGATAGAAGTGGGCATCCCCTTCAGTGACCCCATGGCCGACGGCCCCGTCATCCAGGATGCCGCCACCAAGTCTCTGAAGAACGGCATGACGCTTCAGACGCTCTTCAATCAACTCAAGAGCATCAAGACGGAAGTATCTATCCCACTGCTCCTTATGGGATATCTGAATCCAATCATGCAGTACGGCATCGAGCACTTCTGCCAGTCGTGCGTCGAAGCCGGCGTCAGCGGCATGATCATCCCCGACCTGCCCTTCAAGGACTACCTTGAGGACATCAAGCCCGTGGCCGACCGCTACGACCTGCGCGTCATCATGCTCATCACCCCCGAGACCTCAGAAGAGCGCATCCGCTTCATCGACGAGCACACCGAGGGCTTTATCTATATGGTGTCTTCTGCCGCCACTACAGGTGCCCAACAGTCGTTCGACGAGCAGAAGCAGGCATACTTCCGCCGTATCAACGCCATGAACCTGCGCAATCCCCGCATGATCGGCTTCGGCATCAGCAACCGCCAGACCCTCGAATCGGCCCAGGCCAACGCCGCCGGTGCCATCATCGGCTCGAAGTTCGTCACCCTGCTCGACCAGGAGCAAGATGCCGACCGCGCCCTCGACCGCCTCTTCGAAGCCCTGGCCAACTGACATCTCTCAACGAAGTGCCTGGAATCTAAGCGAAGGTTGCACCTTCGAGATGCGCCACGGAAGCAGTTCGTGTTCGTGCCTCATGGCCATCAGGATATCACGGTTGGAAATACTACATAGCAATAGCAAGAAAAATGAAGATAGTCGTTGCGATAGACTCATTCAAGGGTTGCCTGACCTCCAAAGAGGCGAATCAGGCTGCAGCGGAGGGCATCAGGAGCAGTCAGCCGGATGCAGAGATAGTGCAAGTACCCGTCAGCGATGGCGGCGAGGGCTTCTTAGAGGCTTTCTACGCGGCTATCGGTGGGAAGTTGGTTGAGATGGCGGTACGAGATCCGCTGATGCGGCCTGTCGCTGGCAAGTATCTGCTGCGGGACAAACTGGCCGTGATAGAAATCGCACAAGCCAGCGGACTGACGTTGCTCACTGAGGAAGAGCGGAATCCGATGGTGGCCACCAGTTACGGCACAGGTCAGTTGGTGGCAGATGCCGTTCGCAGGGGTGCTGAGCACATCATTGTCGGACTTGGTGGCAGTGCAACCAGCGACGCCGGCATTGGGATGCTTCGGGCACTCAAAGACACATTTGCCAAGAACGGCACCTGGGACGACATCGAGGACTTGAAGCATGTCCGCTTCACGATAGCCTCCGATGTCAAGAATCCGCTATGTGGCGAGAATGGGGCAGCCTTTGTTTTCGCGCCACAAAAGGTCAAAGGGGCAACAAAGGATATGTTACAACAATTGGATGCGCGGGCACATAAGTTCGCGGAAGTCTCTGCCAAACACTTCGGTTACGACCGTTCTGAGGCAGCGGGCGCCGGTGCCGCCGGCGGTTTGGGCTACGCTTTCCTGCAATACCTAAATGCCGAATGCAGACCTGGCATCGAGTTATTACTTGACACCATCCATTTCCGTAAAATCGTCAAGGATGCCGACCTCATCATCACCGGCGAAGGCTCTGCTGACCGTCAGACGCTGATGGGCAAACTACCCATGGGCATCCTGCAGCAGTCAGGCGATGTACCCGTCTGTCTGATAGCCGGACGCATCAGCAACAAAGAAGAACTCCAGAAGGCCGGCTTTGCTCATGTCGAGTGTATTAATCCGGTCGGTATCTCTCTTGAAGAAGCCATGCGCAAGGAAGTGGCCACACGAAATATCACCGATACCATTAGAACATGGAATAAGGTTGGTTAAGCGGAGTTGATTGTATGACAGCATTTTACACGCTTTGATTTAAGGTTTGTTTCGGTCTGTTTTGACCCAATTTAATCGGTGAAGAATTCATGCGGAAGTGTTTTGGTATTTTGTAAACAACTGAAACACAGACAGAAATACGATACCACCAAAATTGAACGGTACAAAAAAGTGCAATAGCAAAAAATGGGAAATCTAAGAGTTTTGTAGAGCAAAACCAGCCTTCAAAGGTGT
>JAFUUL010000042.1 GCA_017483805.1 Prevotella sp. | reverse complement strand
GAACTGCAGCACGGAGTCGGGGTTGTTCATGCCCTTGAACGTGGTCTTGCCGTGGTAGACGTAGTCATCGCCGGAGCCCAGGTCGAAGTAGAGCACGCTGATGGAGTAGACCTTGCGGATGTTCTCGTAGTCCTGCTTGATCTGCAACTGCTCGGTGACGGCCTTCGACACGCCGAAGAGGATGCGCTGCATGAAGTGGCGCTCGCGGCCCAACTGCACCTCTACGATGACAATCTCGCCGTCGCTCATCCTGGCCTTCACGTCCACACGGTTGTATTTGTCCTCGCGCGAGTCCTGATTGCTCTCGCTCTCGAGTATCTCCACGATCTTCACGGGCTGCCCCAGCAGGACGGTCATCAGTCCCTCGAGCACAGCGGAATTGGCCTTGTCGCGCAGGATGCGCTTGATGGCCCAGTCGAAGCGTATGTAGTCGTTGTTTCCCATCTTTACTGATTCTTTGCGGCAAAATTACGGAAAATATCTGGAATGTGCAAGGGTTTTCCCGGAAAAACTTGTTCTGACGGCACTTTGCGTTTGTTCCGATGCTTGTTATTGGGGAAAAGTAGCGTGGAAACCGGGGATAAATAGGCATGAATCAGGGAGAAAGGAGCCTTCGAACTTCCTTGCGCCTATAGGCAAAAGACCTTGCGGCTCCAGTCAAAAGGTCGTGCGACTCCAGTCAAAAGGTCTTGCGACTCCAGCCAAAAGGTCTTGTGGCCCCAGTCAAAATGATTTTATGCTCCGAGGCAGAAGCAGGATGGAAGCAGGGTGGAAGCAGGATTGAAAGGCAATCCTGCTACCCTTATCTCGTTGACAGCCAATGGATTGGCTTCGCGAGAAGCAGGATAGCAGGATTGCGTCGGTTTTTAGCCCTAATAAATGAACTTGTCAGTACATTTAATAAGCCGTAATTTTTCAGATGACGCAAGTAGCCCAAAGCGTTGGGGCAGGAGAATCGGATTCTCGCTTGTCGGCACTTGTCCCCTAAGTAGGGGAAAGTAAATGTTTTAAACTGTTAATAAGACACATTCGGCCCGCTGGCTCGTGAGAGTAGGTCGGCCCGCAAAAACCGAAGTCGCCGGCCGTGAGGGTCGGCGATCTTTATGGAAAGAATTTCCGTCATTACCGTATGACTATAGCCTCTCAATATCTTCGATGGAGAGACCTGTGTACTTAGCAATTAGTTCCACAGGCATATTGTCCTTCTTCATCCTGCGGGCATTCTCTTTGCGCTCTTCATCTCGTCCTTTGGCTTCGCCTTCAGCCCGCCCTTTGTCTGTCGCTGTTCGGAATTTCCGAACAGTTTGCTATGTACAAGGCATCCTAAACTACCGATCTAGTGCATTTTTTGCACAGGTTGATTCTTCAATTTTAACCTTCAACGACTTCCCAATGGCCACCTTTGTCTGGGCCAATGCGTTTAATTACGCCTTTCTCTTGTAGAGATTTAATATGTTTTGCGACAGTTCTGCGAATAATACCAATAGAATCTGCCATTTCCTGAGTCGTGACATATGGATTAACTCGAATTAAATCAAGTATTTTCTGTGTACTTTTCTGTGTACTTTTCTGTGTACTTTTCTGTGTAGTACCCTGTAAAGTTGGCACATAGGGTATCTCTATGCGATAAACATCCTGTTCTTCTATGATAGGTTCCTTACCATTGGCATAGAGTGGTGTATACTTAAACATCTTCCTCATGCCGCTACCCAGTTCCTCAACGATACCCATTTGAGAGAACACATTGGCAATCTTTGGGTTCTTACGATGTGGACGCATCGTCTGTAAATTGATAGAGCCATAGACATACGGAATATTCCAGTTCTCTGTAACGATGCGGTCACGATAAATAGTAAATGTCGTCGGATAAGCACTGCTGTACTCACGGTGAATGATAAGGTTTAGGACAACCTCTCTCAGAATCCTGTCACGCAGGCTGAATCTCTGTATTCCCTCAATATAGGGCTGCTCTGGTAGATGCTTTTTAATAAAGTCCATCATAATCGGATAGGCTTTCAGCAGATTACAACTCAGAAGTTCTCTGTCGTCATATAACTCTGTATCGTTTACACGACACAAGAGATCTATTCTATATGCTGGTAAAGCCGTGGCAATAGCATGACTGTTGCCAAACAACAAGACTGCAGCCAGTGTCAGTCCCTCTTTGCCTGTCTCAGGGTCAATAGCAATAAGTTCGCCCGAACGTATGATTTCCTCGTTTGACAGATTCAGCCAAGGATGGTTTGAGTTTTCAATACGAATGCCTCTTCTCAGTTCCTCGAAGGCTTCTTCATCGAGATCCTTCATCCCCAACATCGGATATACCCTATCCTCTGTCTTCATTTTGCTTTTGCGGATAAATAGGTTGGCAATCTGCTCGGTACTACGCAGTTCAAAGTCACCATCCTGATTACGGTCGTAATAGATTCCCTTATAGCTGTGAGCCTGATTACTCTCAGGGACATAGAAATAGATGATATTCTTCCCATCTATATCCATAGGTTCATAAGTCAGATAATAGGTCGGCTTAAACAACTGAGGGTTGTTCATATCCTTTGCAAGTTGATCTATCTGTTCCTGAACTTTGGCTGGGTTGATGCCAACAATATCTCCATTATCCTTTGCACCTAATACCACATGCCCACCTCTGCGATTCAGAAATGCACAGATGGAATCATAGACTTTACGTGCCAAGTTGTCTTTCGACTCCTTGAACTCTATCTCTGTACCCTCTTTCTGGGCAATTATTGCCTTTAACTTATCTGGAGTCATCTTCGCTTTATGAACTTAGGTGCAAATTTACAACTTTTTCTATTATTATAGTATAGAGGATTCGAAAATGTCAGCGAGACAAACAAACTTTTGCTGTTTATCTCGCTGACTGATAGTGCGATAACTCAGAACTGAGCCTTAATATTCGTCTTCGTTGAACAGGAAATCTTCCTTCGTGGGATAGTCGGGCCAGATGTCCTCGATGCTTTCGTAGACATCGCCTTCGTCTTCGATCTCCTGCAGGTTCTCCAGTACTTCGAGCGGAGCGCCCGAACGAATCGCATAGTCAATCAGTTCATCCTTGGTTGCGGGCCAGGGTGCATCCTCCAGTTTCGATGCAAGTTCTAGTGTCCAATACATAGTCTTACTTTTTTGTCATTTTTCTTAATTTGGGCACAAAAGTAGTAAAATTATTTCTATCTGCAAGAGTTTTGCCATAGAATTTCACGATGGCCGGTGTTAAAATTTATTTTTTTAGCCAAAATAAACAAATAATCACTCAGTCTGTTGACATATTGGATGACTTCGGGGCCCACGGCGGCGTGTTCGGAGAGTGAGAGTATGCGGCGCTCGGCTCGGCGACAGACGGTGCGGCACACGTGGCACTGGGCTGCGGGCTGCGAACCACCGGGCAGGACAAAGCCTTCGGCCTCGGGCAGTTCGGCGATGATGGCGTCGACGCGCTGTTCCAGCATCTCGGTCTCGCCTTCGGCCAGACGGGCTGAGGCGTAAAGGGGCGTCTGGCTTTGGTCGGTGGCCAGATGGGTGCCGATGTTGAACAGGTTGCTCTGTATGCGGAGCAACAGGGGACGCTCGTCGAAGTCCTCACCGAGCATGGCCACCAACAGTCCCAGGTGTGAACTCAACTCGTCCACGGTGCCATAGGCCTCGAGCCGCTCGTCGGTCTTGCTGATGCGGACACCACCCACCAGGTCGGTCATACCTTGGTCTCCGCGACGGGTGTAGACTTTGGTTATTTTCATAGTCACAGGTCAGAAGTTAACGATATAGTTGTTGGGGTGGCGCTTCTTGTCGAACACCACGATGCCACAATAGTAGAGGTCGAAGGTGACCCTGACGCGCTGGTCGTACTCTATGCAGTGCCACAGGGGCATCTGCTTGTAGATGTCCTGGAACACGACCACCGACTGTTCGCCACAGCGGTTCAGCAGCCGGTCGTAGTCGACGGCGATGGGCACAATGGCCAGTTCCACCTCTTCGACGTCTTCCACCTGCTCGGCCTTCCTGCAGCCGGCCTTCACATAGTCCATCACGCCCACTTTGTCGATGACGCTGCGGGGCTGCCGATCGTTGGCCAGCCGCAGATAGAGCCGTCCTAACTTGCGCTTCAGCCAGTCGGCCTCATCGGGCAAATCGTCGTAGGCATGGTAGGGCCATGTCTCGTTGATGACATTTCGCACAAAGCGGTAGTCGGTAGGCGACTGGATGCCGAATCCCCTACAATGCCAGATGCGCCTGAGCCACACGATAGCCCTTCTCACTCTATTCATAGCAGTGGCAAAGGTACGAAAAAAATATGAATTATGAATTAAAAATTAAGAATTATTTTGTACCTTTGCCGCCAGTTCATGTTGACAAATTAGCCATACATTATTATTTAAGGACTATGCAAGAGATTATCATCTGGGTGGAGAACCTGCTGGAGAGTTGGGGCCTGACGGGCGACACGGTGACCGTGGTGCGCTTTGTGGTTCTGGTCATTACGGCCATCGTGCTGTCGTTTCTGGCCGGCTATGTGTTTAAGAAGATTTTGATACCTGTGGTGCGCAAGTTGACGGCTCGCACTCCGACGAAGTGGGACGACGTGCTGCTGAACAACCGTGTGCTCACCTCGTTCTCCAACATCGTGCCTGCCGTGGTCATCTGGCAGTTGCTGCCCTGGGTGTTCATGGAGTATGCCACGGTGCGTGAGATCCTGGCTCGCCTGACGGCCATCTACATCACCATCATGATGACACGCACCAGCATTGTCTTCATCGACTCGTTCAAATTACTGGAGGGCGAGAAGCGTACGGCCACGCAGCAGTATCTCTATTCCTTCTGCGGCGTGCTGAAGATAGTGATGATAGGCATTGCGGTCATTGTCACCATCAGCATCGTCATCAACCAGAGCCCTGCCACGCTGTTGGCCGGACTGGGTGCTGCATCGGCTGTCACGATGCTGGTCTTTCAGGATACCATCAAGGGCCTGGTGGCCGGCATCCGGTTGACCTCTAACGATATGCTGCACAAGGGTGACTGGATCACCGTTCCGGCAGCAGGAGCCAATGGCACAGTGGAGGAAATCACGCTGACGACGGTGAAGGTGCGCAACTTCGACAACACAATCACGACGGTGACGCCGCAGACGCTGGTCGACGGTTCTTTCCAGAACTGGATTGGGATGCAGCAGGGCAATGGCAGGCGGTCGGTGCGCAAGGTCTTCTTCAACTATCGCAGCCTGCGGCTGGTGGATGATGAGAAAGGA
Source organism: Prevotella sp. (assembly GCA_017483805.1). GTDB lineage: Bacteria > Bacteroidota > Bacteroidia > Bacteroidales > Bacteroidaceae > Prevotella. Next base: position 627 of record JAFUUL010000042.1, on the reverse strand, counting down.
CAGCGCGTGTCTAACCTGACGCTCTATCGCCGACACATGGAGGAATATCTCGCGGCTCATCCTCACGTGAATGCCTCGCTGGGTGTCATGGCCCGCCAGATGGACGGCACGCCAACGGGCCTGCCTGTGGAGTTTACTTTCTGGCTGAACGACAAGGACTGGGCCACCTATGAGCATGTGACCTCAGAAATCATGGAGTACGCCTATTCCGCCGCCGCCGACTACGGCTTGGCCATCTATCAGCAGAGCCAGACTCTGGAGTGACGGTATCAGAAGAGTCAATGTGACGGAATATAAAGAAAGAGTCCTGTAAATCAATGATTTACGGGACTCTCTCTTGGGCGCTTCAGGATGGGCTTGAACTTGAACGTTTGAAACCAAAAGGAATTATTTGAAACAATAAGAAACTTAATATCAAATAGTTACAAATTGAATTTGAAATACTTCCAAGTGTTAAATATTCATTGAATTGCAAAAATTGGGTGCAAATTGGGTGCAACTTTCAGAAGTTTTTTGTACCTTTGCACCCAGTTTAATGAATATTTGTTATGGCACAGTTTTTTCTAAGATCAAAACGTGAGGAGGGCGAGGCGCCTCTCTACACCAAGATAAGACGTAATGGAATGC
>JAFUUL010000101.1 GCA_017483805.1 Prevotella sp. | reverse complement strand
GTTTGCATTGGTTTTTGCCATAATGCTTCTTTGGTTTTGATGGTTAATATAAATGTGAACTTATGCTGATATGGCCGCTATGGTATAGCGGCATAGGTGACAGCCTTAGTTGTCTGGGAGGCCGAGCAAATGGCGCACGTCATCTTCGGTGGCGAACTGGTTCTCCATGGCCTCGCGCGCTTCCGGCGACAGGTCTTGCAACTGCACGCTGCCGTCCTCTATCTCATTGGTGCCAACTGTGTTGGGACCGGGGCGTACTATTACTGAGCCGCCCGCTCCGTTGCCAGAAGGTGTGTGGTCAACTACGCTAATGGGATAGCGTATAATGCCGTCGGGATAGCCTTTCTTGCCCATAGTCAGTGCGGTAAATGTTTAGGACAGACGGATAGGCATGGCTTCTCCGAAGTGCCACTTGCTCAACTCTTCCTCAGCCGTGTCCAGAGAATCGTCGATAGCGACAGAAATCGTCTCAATACATGCCTGTGCTGCATCGACTAGGTTGTTCCACTCGGTCTGTGTGACGGTGCCACCTGACGCCTTTGAACCGAGCGCGCTGATGGTGTTGAGGTTGCTACCAAGATTGGGATTCACGGGGTAGGGGTTGTTGCCGACCTCTCCGGCGACAATTCTTGCAGCCGCATCGATATCATCTTCCAATGCCTGCACGACGGCATTCCACCCTGTGGCAGTGAGGGTGTTGCCTGTGGCCACGGCCTGTTCGGGGATGGTCATACTTTTCTGGTAAGAACCACTTCCCTGAGTCCAATTTTGCATCGCCTGAAACAGGCCGTTCACGTCGGTTCTCACTTTGGCCCAGAAATTGTTCCAGTTTGTTGCGCTCATGACGCTGCTGGCAGAAGCCAGTTTGTAAACGCTGTAATCGTAAGTCATAATACTTTCTCCTATATTGGTTAATATTAATGGTTATGAATAGATGTAGTCGTTGAAGGCGTTGATGACATCTGCGGTATACTGCAAGAGGCTGTTCCATTCTGTCTTTGTGACGGTGTCGCCAGCGGTCTTGTCTTCCATAGCCTGGAAGAAGGTACGAGCGTCATCGGAGAAGATGGACTCGTCAGTAAAGTCGACCAGGCTGTTCGTGATGGTTGTTTCAAGGCCAGAGACACACTCAGAGAAGGCGGAAGCGGGAATACCGTCGCCGTCGTGCACGTTGGTGGTGGGTATGTTGTCATTGAAAGGATATGCCTGTGCGTCGCAGGTAGCCTCGATGGCACTGCGCATGGCCTCCCATGCCGCGTTCCAGTTGGCTGCACTCATCTTGCCGTTGTCGTTGGCCAGGGTGAACTCTCCAAATTCTACCATAATGATTTTTCTCCTTTCTTGTTTAACTTAGTACAATGGGCATAGCCATTCCAAACGTCCAACCTTCTGGGCTTTCCAGTCCGAGCGCATTATGTACTTCGGTGTCGGTGGCGAAGAGATTGTCCGTACAGTCGCATCCTTTCGGCAGTTTGTCTTTCAGCCATTCCAAGATGCTGTCTTCGTTGAGATGACGGGCTTCTATCACGTAGTCATTGATATGGCCTCCGCCAATAGAACGATCTGCAATCTTGCTCGCAGTAACCGCCATGTCGGCTAGTTTGTCGGTAGTGACTGCACCGTCGTCGATGTCGCTATTGCCAAGGACTGGGGTCTTTCTGCCCAGATGGAGGTCTTTTCTATATGTTGCCATATTGTATATTCTTAGGGGTGTCAGTTAGGAAAATTCTTATTTTGCTGCCATTGGTAGAGCCGTAGATACGGATGCGGAACTTGGGGCCTGAGAATGGCGATATGAGGGCGCACGGCCATTTCCCGTTTGACTCTTGCTTCTTGATAACGACATGGCCCTTTGAGGGTAGTTCCACTTCGAGCCAGCAGTCGCCGGTGAGTGTCAAAGTCTGACTGACCCAAGCATTCTCGCTTGCGCTATAACTGCCGTCTATGATCACCATCTGCTTCATGCGCTCTTACCGAGATTCATCTTGGCAATCTCTAACATACGGGCGGCGCGAGGGTCATTGTAGGCCGAGAGGAGGAGGAAGGCAAGATAGTAGATGAAGGCTGTCTTTGCTAGCGGCGGAAGAGGGTAGTGTGCCTCTGATGATTCCGTGAAGGACTGCCCGCCAGTAGATGCAACGAAGGTGACCTGCACGATGCCCTCTGCGCTGGGCCACAATTCGATTTCGGCGTGAGCCTTGTCAATGATGGCAGCAACAGGGCGGTCGGGTGTGGCAGTGGCCCCTGCATCGTCGTAGAGTTGGAGATATTCGTCAGAATCCTCGCTGATGGGCGTCCTGACGGCCTTGTGCCATTCGAGTGCACGGACTCGGGCCAACTTGATGAAGTTGTCCGGCATGATGAGTTTGGTGCAATCGACGGCATCAATCAACTTTACGCCGTTGTCTTCGTCATTGACTCCAATCCTTAACTCTGCATCAACCAGAATGCCCGTGCTGACGGTAACACCATCCTTGTTCTCGTCGCTTCCACCGAGCAGTTCGGCAGGTGCATGGAGGCAGACCCAACGCATGGCATCGGCAATCTTGTCCTCGATGATGTGGTCCATGAGGACAGAATCGGTGTCGGCGTCGGCGAGGCTGCTGCTGTTGGCTGCTTCCTCGTCGATGCACAGGCGGACTGACTTGCAGATTTGGGATAGGGTCATTTGGCGTTCTTTTTTGGTGGCCGCCATGGTATGGCGGCATACTGGACATGGGGGGCTATTCGGAGAGGGGCTGGTAGCGGGCGTCGGCCCAGGTGGTGAGCAGGCCGGTGTCGCCGGTGGCGGCGGTTAGGGCGGCTGTAATCTTGGTGTTGATGATGTCATCCAGTTTCGTGCTGCCATCGCCTGCCTGGCTGAGCAGGTTTAACACCTCCTTCAGAGACTCAATCTTGCCGTTGTCGGTCTCCTTGCTCAGAAGGTCGTTAAGAATCTGCTCCGACTTCTGCCTCTTCAGGTTGTCTGCGTATGCTCCCATGGCTACTCCTCCTTCTTTTTCAGTTCAAGATTGGGGAACTGGAAGCCTTTTCTCTTGGCGTATTCGAGGGCTGCATCTGGACGCAGGTAGACTTTTTCGAGTTTTTCGGCCACATACTCGATCAACTGCTCGGGGGAGGTGACTTCCTCGACGATGGTGGGTTGTTGTGATACAACAACAGACGGAACGGACTCGCCACCATCTTCGGTGCGGAAGAGACGGACGAGGCCTGTCTTGAACTCATCGGAAGATTCGAGCAGTTCCTGTGCGAACTGGCCACGAAGGATCAACTGGGCCTTGGTGTTGGTGATGGAGTTGCCGCCCGTGAAGTCGTAGCGCAACTTCATGCCCGACTTGTGGCGCAGGATGAAACTGTAGTTGTGGTATGGTCTTGTAAGGATGTATGTCTTGATCATGATTCTACTTTTTTAGGTGAAAAGAAGGAGGCGGCAGTACCGCCTCCCACTCTTAGACAGATTTAGGCAGCGATGTCGGTGCCAGTGTAGAGCGTCCAGGTGACGCTTTCACCGTTCTTGGCCGAGCAGATGTAGACGTTGCCCTTCTCATAGGTAGTGCCGTTCAACTCGTAGTCAGAGGTGAGGGCAATCTTCATGTTCAGCGTGGTGTGTGCGGCGTCGGGCAGCACGTTGGACGAGATGATGAAGTTGACGATGCCCTGGTTCTGCATGTTGAACATACCATTCTCCGGGCCCACGATGATGGAGTTGTAGCCCTTCAGGGCCAGAGCGTCGGCCGAGTACTCCCAGTGGGTCTTCGACAAGTCGATGTCGCCAGCGCCCTTGGAGTTGTCGTTGGTGCGGCTGCGCTTGGACTCCTTGAGGTAGTGGACGGCCTCGTCCATGTCGAGCACGAAGGCATAGTCGGAGAAGCCCATGAAGTCGAGCGTCTGATCCCAGATGTAGTTCACCGTGCCGAAGGTGTCCTTGAAGCGACGGAAAGTGAGGTCGTACTCCGAAGCGTTCTCGAAGTGAATCTCGCGGTTCTTGCCCGGGTCGATGTTCTCCAGTCGCTCGATGAAGTTCTTGCCGCAGAAGGCGAAGGCGCGGTCAGAAGTTGCGAAGTCGGTGAACTGCAACTTATTGACGGCGATGAGGTCAGAGAGCAGGAAGGTGTTGCCGATGGCGTAGAAGTTGGGAATCTGAGTGATCAGACCCTCGGTATAGAACACATCCTGCACTACACCGCGGTCGTTCATGCGCTTGCGCTTGGCCATCGGGTTGAGCCAGTAGCCACGCTCGCAGCGCATGCCGTCCTTGATCATGGCGTCCTCGAGGAGGTTGGCCACCTTCATGGGGTACTTCTTCTTGACCTTCTCGAACTCCTCGGAGAACTCCACGTTCCAGCCGTGCTTCTGGCAGTAGACCTTACGCTCACGGGGCTGGAAGTTGTCGGGAGTGACGAGCAACTGGGTCTCACTCATGGCGTTCCACATGCCCAACAGATAGGTGCCGGCGGGAATGTCGGGTACGGTCTGATAGTCGTACTCTTCGCCCGTCTGACCAACGACGGCAGCAGGGCCATTGATGGCGCAGCAGGTGATGCCCGTCTTGTCGCGCTCCACGACCTCCAGCGTCAGGAACTCGCCGTTGTGCTCAGTCTTAGAGCCAGGCTTGAAGCCACCCATAGAAGGGATAGAGATCAGGTCGTACTTGCGGAAGACCATGAGGTTGCCGGAGAAGTTGGACTTTGTGAGTTTGATGGTGTCGCCACCAGTGATGGCCTGCGTGGTCTTGCCATCCATAGTCTCACCGCCCACACGGGCGTGCATCACCTCGTAGTTGGTGACGGTACGCTTCTTGGAAACCTTGGCCATGATGGAGAGCAGTGGCACCTTGTGAGGGCGAAGGACAACGATGTCGCTCTCGCGCTCCTCTTCCTGCATGCCGCCATCGCGCACCTGTGTGGCAGTGGCCTGTGTGCCGGTGAGGTCTTGTCCTGCGCTGTCGCCGCCAGGTGTCTGACGGTTGTTCTCATCGGGGTCTACGGGGTCATGATCCTTGGCAGGGTCTTCTTTCGACATGTTGTCCACATCGGGGTTCTCAACAGTGCCGACGGCCATTGCGCCACCGCCACTGACTACTGCAAGCACGAAGAGCAAGAAACTCAACACCTGCATAAAAGAAAAATACTTTTTCATGTTACTCATTGTTTATATAAATAATGTGTGGTTCTTTTGGGCCGCTATGGTATAGCGGCATAGGGGATATGGGGTTAGCCGTTTTGGCGGATGAAGGCGGTGAGGTCGTCGTGGGCGTCCTTTTTGGCCTGACGGGGGGCGACGCGACCACCACTGCCCTGTCCGAAGGACGGCGGCACCTGGCTTTCCTCGAAGTTTTTCACTCTGTTGTTGTGCTTCTCGTTGCGTGCCTGCATGGCAGCCTCTTCGCGGGCGTTGGCCATGTCCTGGTCGTAGTTCATGGCGTGCATCAGGGCTACCCACGTGTCCTTTGAGACTTCGCCGGCAAAGGCAGGCAGGAAGACCTCATCCCAGAAATGGGTGAACATGCGATCCTTCTGTTCGTCGCTCAGACCGAACTCCTGTTGTACGGCATCGAGCGTTTCCACACTCTTGGCGATGGCGGCATCCTTGGCGGCCTCGGCGGCTTCGCCTTCAGCCTTGCGCTGCGTCCAGTTGTCGAAGGCCTCGGTGACCTTCTTCATGGTCTCTTCGTCTTCGAGGGCAGCGCGTATGTCGATGCCGTTGTTGGCCATCCAGACAAGAGGGTTGGTCTCGCCGTCTGCCAGCATGGCACCGAGCCAGCGGTGCTTGTCGAGGATGCCGGAGAACTTGCGGCCAGAGTCGCGCAGTTTTCTATAGCTCTCTCGCTCTTCGGCCATTCGGCCATAGCGGGCTTCCTTGTCCTCAAAGTCGATGTCGGGGTTGTCCTCGGCGAACATTGAGCTGTAGCGGTCGCGGTTAGGGCGCTGTTCGCCAGCGGGAGAACCCGCTGGAAGTGCACGGGGAGAGGCAGCGGGAGTTGCCTGTGGAGAAGCAGCGGGCACGGTGGCTTGCTGTTGTTCGATTTTCTCTTCTTCTTTTGCCATAATGAAAGATTTTACGGCACAAATATCCAAAATCTTCGCCCACCCCTTTCCGTGTTTAACCACGACCCCGCCAACCTTGTGTTAATTTTGCTTAATTCCGTTTGCTGCTCCTGCCAAATGGTTAAACACGGAACTACGCACCCGCTTTTCCCATATTTTTGCCCGATAGAAAAATGGACTTTGAACATGGCAAAAATAAGAACCCTCTCCCAAGCCACAGGCCGCATCCACGATTCGGTGAAGAACCGGAAGAGTGCTGGCAGTAGCCAGACTCATGAAAGGGTGCGCAGGCGAGTGGACTATGACCTTATACTGCGCTGCCAGCAGGCGTGGAACAACCTGGACAACGCCCGCCGTACCCGCGAACGGGTGAAGGAATACGTCTATGGCGATCAGTGGGGTGACATCATCCACTATAAGAACGGACAGATAACCGAGCGTGAGTATATCCAGCGGAAAGGCAATGTGCCCCTGCAGAACAATATCATGATTTCGATATTGAACTCAGTGGTTGGCCTCTACGACAAGCAATCGGGAGAACCTAACTGCTTTGCGAAGAAGAAAGACGGGCAGTGGCTGAGCGACATGATGAGTGCCACGGTGCAGGCCAACTGGAACGACACCAAGATGCCTGACGTGTTGAGAGTTGCCTTCACCGACTATGCCATTGGAGGCATGGCCATGTTCAGAGAGAAATATGGAGAACGCGACGGGCTGAAGGACTCGTGGACGGACTTCATCAACCCGAACTACACCTTCTGGGAATCAGGCACCGACCCACGCATGACCGACCTACGGCTGATCGGGGTGCTCTGTGACGCCTCCGCAGGTGAACTGTACAGCGAATTCTGTAACAGCAAGTACGGATGGACGGTGGAGGAGATAGACGAGGTGTTTGGGATTGGTCGCTGTGATACAGCGACATACGGGACGCAATATGGTGGGCTGCAGCAGAACGAACGAGTCCAACTGGATCAGATCAGTTTTGACCGTGCCTCGGACAATGGGCTGTACCGGCTGATAGAGGTGTGGACGAAAGAGACCAAGACCCGCTACCAGTGCTACGACCCGCTGGCCCCTAATGCCGACGAGGTGGAATACAGGGTTGAAGTGTCCGATATCGGCCACGTTAAACGGGAGAACAGCCTGCGGATAGAGCAGTACCGGGATGTGGGCGTTCCCGAAGATGAGTGGGCCCTGATAGAATACGAACTGATAGAGGACTCGTATTGGTATTATACCTATATGGCTCCTGACGGAACGGTGATTGGCGAGGGTGAAACCCCTTATGAATACAGAAGCCACCCGTTTACGCTTAAACTCTATCCGTATGTGAACAGTGAGATTCACCCCTTCATGGGCACCATCATTGACCAGCAGCGGTACATCAACCGCCTGATCATCATGCACGACATGGCGGCACGCTCCGCTGCCAAGGGTATCACAATATTCCCGATAGAGAATATTCCGGATGGTTTGTCGAAAGAAGACATAGCCGACGAACTGACTGAATACGACGGCCTGCTCTTTGTGCAGACCAATAAACTCAACCCGAACCTGCGTCCTGAGATTATCACGAGCAATGCCGTGCAGATAGGCACGCAAGAACTGCTGCAGATGGAACTGAACCTGGCCAGAGACATCACGAACGTGAGCGGTGCCTTGCAGGGCAAGACCCCGACGGCCGGAACGAGTGCCGCGAGATACAACCAGGAAACGGAGAACGCAACGACCTCGCTGAACAGCATCATGCGTGACTTTACTTCCGTGATGGAATCGGTGGCCACGAAGAAGGTGATGACCATCAAGCAGTTCTACAGACAAGGTCGGCTGATTGCCAACAAAGACAACACCAACTTCTTTGAGTATGACAACCTATCGGCAAGAGATGTGATGTTCAAGGTGGCCATCAAGGAGGCTGCCAGAACCGCCGCCTTCCAGACTTACATCAACGACACTGCCCTGGAACTGCTGAATATGCAAGCCATCAACATACAGCAATACCTGGAAGTGGTCAACCTGCCATACGCGAAGGAACTGCTGCAGATTATCCAGCGCGACCAGGCCCAGCAGTTGGCCATGCAGCAGGAACTTAACGCCCAGGGCGTGAACCAGCAGCAGGTGGGCGCTGCTCAGAGCCTACTTCGACCAACTCAACGAACAGCAGCATGACCATAGACTTCACTACTACACGACAAGCCATCAAGCGGCATCTTTCCATCATCGGGAAGCGCCTGTATGACAAAGACGGGAAGAACCTCTTCTCCAACATCACCACATCGACAGCCGAAGACCCCATCTTTGAGCAGTACATGGCTGCTGGTGCACAGAACGTGGAGGCCCTGCTGCGTCCACTAGTTACAGCATATTCTACAGACACACAGGCCATCACTATATCCCTGGCAAACACAAGAGGCACTGGCGACTTCGACGCGCGATGCGGTGAGATGATCAACACCTACATCACACTGTTCTCTGTAGGCGAGTATCTGATGGCGACACACCCGGAACTGGCAGAGAAGTACAGGGCGGATGCCGCAAACGCCCTTCTGTCAGTGCAACTCTATGCCTTTCACAAGGATGCGCCACAGGCTTCTGCCTCTTCCTATAACGACATCAACGGAACGACAACATAAACAACACAGAAGAATATGACACAGACAGTCACCCTACAGATTATCAAGTCGCTCGTCATAGAGTCCGTGAAGAACGAGACCTTCAAGCGCGGACAGTACGACAAGGCCATCGACCCTAAAGCCGCCACCGCCGCCTATCATGAGCAGGCCGGCGACGAAGCCTATCATGAGCGCATACTGGAACGCTCGCTCTATGCCTCGGTGGAGGAACTGAAATCGCACCTCTACGACTATATCAGCACAGACGGGTTTACGACCGCCGACAACAGTATCTCGTCATCGGACGACGGAACTGTCATCACAGTAGCCCTGACAGTGAGCCCGAGATTCAACAAAGCCTATACTCAGTCGCTGGCAAGACTCGCATCGAAATATATAGAGGATGATATCCTGCTTCTCTGGTGGACTCCGCTCAACGAGAAGCAGGCTGCGCTTTACGGCCAGTTCGTGGAGCGCGACCTGCAAGCCATCAAGCGATGCTTCAACAAGACTGCTCCCGTGGCCCCCACGGTGCCATACACCACGTCGCTGGAGGTTACCGGCACTACCATTGAACTGGAGATAGGGGAAGAGGACACGGTGACCTACAGCCTTTCTGACGGAGCCGTGGATGACATTGAGGTGAGGATAGAGGACAGGACGCTGATAGACGCCGGGCGATCGGAGCAGGGCTTCACCGTGAGAGGCAAGAGACGGGGACACACCTATATTGAACTGTACTCGCGACACGACCCGGAACTGGCAGCGGTGGTGCAGGTGTTTGTGACTGGACGAGAGTGAGGGTCGCTGTGATACAGCGACAGACGGAACTATATGGAGAGAAGAGATATGGATAAGGTGATAGAGCATGAGAGAGGGAGGTGGAAGCCTATAGACTACCGCCCGCCGCAGCCAGACGACAACTGGCCGTACAGGCATCGTCCGAGATCGGCCGATGAGCCGGAGTATGGCGTCAAGGGGCCGAAGTTTGAGCGGCACATCTTCATCAGGCGGGATCAGGTGATGTTTGACATCGATGCGCAGATGGGGATGGTGGCCGACGGACGCAAGAATGCTGACGGCACAGAGGATGACACGCTGACCAACGCTACCACGAAATATGCACAGATGTTCTACAGATGGGTAGACAGGCATATAGGCGAGGCCAAGACGGTGATGTCGGCTATGGTGCTGGAGAAATACCGTGACACGGCGATGAACAGCATCAAGGACACGGAAGAGATAGACATCACACTGCTGGTGCCTGAATGGTATGACGATACTACCTTCCAGCAACTGTGCGACAAGGTGCATGAGTATGTGGTGGCTGCCACTATGGCGGACTTCTGCGTGCTTCGGCTGACGAGCAAAGACCCTGTGACGCTGGACAAGGTGAGCCAGTACACGGAAGCGATCATGGAGATACGCAAACTGGTGAACATGGCGAAGCCAGGGAGAATCAGTAAACCACTTAAACCATTTTAGAGGTTGCTATGATATAGCAACAGACAGGACAGGAGAACGACTATGGGAGAGATTAAGACTTACATTGTGATGGTGGTCGGGGCTCTGTTTACACTGCTGAGCCCGATACAGAATTTTATGTACGCGATGGTGCTGCTCTTCGGCATCAACTTCCTATTTGGGCTGGTGGCCGCCGTGGTGAACAAGGAGGGGTGGAGCACGAAAAAGGCGCTATGGTTCTTTGCCTACTGTGCCATCTTCTTCGTGACGGCTGCGGCCTTCTTCATCATAGGCCACTTTATGGACGAGGAGGCGCAGGCCATAGCGGTGGTGAAGATACTTTGCTACGTGGCCATCTACATCTTCGGCACAAACATCTGCAGGAACTGGCTGAACATATTGCCAGATGGCAGTGCGTGGCACAGGATGGTAGACCTGATATACTATGTGCTGAGTGTGAAGTTTATAGAGCGCTTCAACATCGTTAAACGCTGGCAAGAAGAAAGGAAAAAAGATGAAGATTGAACTGCACCGCAAATACCGTAAAAAGTCCTACTCGATAGGCATACTCTATATAGACGGGGTGCGCATCTGTGAGACTCTGGAAGACACTGACCGCGGACTCTCTCAGTCGGACGGCCTGGAGTCTATCAATAAGAACAAGATAAAAGGCGAGACGGCCATACCGACAGGTACGTATCAGATAGCCCTCACCTTCTCCCCGAGGTTCAAGAAACTGCTGCCTCTGCTGCTCAACGTGCCAGGCTATGAGGGTGTGCGCATACACTCAGGCAACACAGCAAAGGATACCGAGGGGTGCATCCTCTGTGGGCGAAACACGCAGGTGGGGGCCGTCATGAACTCACGGTACTGGACGAACAAGGTGATTACCATTATCCAGCAGGCCATAGACAGGAAGGAACAGGTGACGATCACGATTTATCACTAAGACGGAGGCCGGCCAAAATTGGCCGACGAAAGAAAGAATGAGAGACGCAGGACTACCATCGAGGGCAGAACGCTCGAAAGTGGCCACAAGGCTGGCCAAGACCGTGCAGCAGCGTATGTTGGAGTGGACGGAGGACAACTTCGGCTACTATGAGCAAGTGATGGATATGATTCGTGAGGGTGCACCCGTACAGTGGGCAAAACTCTACCATGAGGCCATCAAACTGGGTATAGACCGCACGACAAACATCAACATCAACATCAACCGCGAACAGGACCGAGCCAACCTACAGGCGCTGGTGAAGGCACGCATCCAACCAGCCCTGCCGGCCGCAGGTGCGCCGACGGTGGCGATGCCGGAGAAAGAATATACACCATACACAGAGATAGAAGAGGAGTAGAACTATGACCACCAAGCAGCAGCAACTGACCTTTGAGAAAGGTATCACCACGGCACCGTCAGACCCTATCTGTTCGGACAACGCCCTGCAGGAGGCCCACAACATATCGTTTGACGGCACAGAACACCGGCCCGTTCAGGTTCCCGTGGCCCATCTCACTGGTTTGCCAGAAGGTGCCACCCTGATCTACACGCATCGCTACAATGATACCGTCAGATATATAATCCTCAATGGTTCTGAAATCCAATGGGGCACAAAGAACGGAGAAGCCTTCGACCTTTCCGGCACTCTTGTCAATGTGAGCGGCACGCCGACTGTCACCTCCATCGGCAAGACGCTCATCGTGACCGACGGCAACGGGCTGCACTACTTCTTGTGGAAAAACGACACCTACACCGACTTCTCCGCGGGGTTCCCTGAGCCTGAGATTGAGTTTATGTTGTCTTATTCTGGATTTCCCGCTTACGACACAGAGAAAGACGTTGAATGCATCAAGATTAGTAACGGAGCGCAGAAGTCTGTAGTAATAGATGATAACAAACAAGAAGAATACAATAATCTTGTCATCGGCCTCTATGATAAGATAAAAAACAAACTCCACGAAGAAAAGACTTTTTGCAATCCGTTCTTTATAAGATACGCTTTGGAGTTGTACGACGGCACATATACCCTTATCTCCAACCCGATACCATTGTTCGCTGCAATAACACGAAATGCCTATGCCGAATATTACGGAGACACAAAACGCGTCTATATGCGTATCGCGAATTATGCTATATACTACAAAGCAAATTTCGACTATTCTGATTGGTCGGATATCGTAAAAGATGTGGTGATATTCATATCTGACGAAGTTGATGTTAATGACTTTGTTGGCGACCAAAAACCGAATCTTTATCAGATCACAGATACCAGCGTTGCTACGGATGGTGTGTTCTCAACATTGGTAAATACGTATTATCCGTACTACCACGGCAACTTTGCAATCAACTTAATGGATAGCCTCGCAACCAATAGTGCTTTCTTTATCCCACTAAAAAGGAAAAGTGAAGCGCAACTAAAGGAAGAAATAGCCGAAAAGTCTGTCTTCTACAAACTCTGCTCTCTTGGTGTCAAGAAAGATGTCAATTCTTTCGTACTTCTCAATAGCCTGATACAATCAAATGTTGTCAACAACATCACGACACAGGAGCAACTGCCTGAGGATGACTACTATTCGCGTTCGCCGATATATCCTTCATTCACATACGCCTATAACTCACGGCTCAACCTGGCGAATGTGTCACGAGGATTCTTCCAGGGATTCGACAACTTTATATCTTATGCCAACGACGCAAGCAATCCGACTGAATATGACTATGTGGCCATCGTAGAGATAGAGACCGACAGCGGCACGGTGATAGTGAGACGAGAGTATCAGTCGCACAACCTGGAAGGGCTTTACTTCTACTATCCAGATTCGAGAGCCAAGTGGGTGACGCTGTGGAGGCAGTCGGACAATACCGTCATACTGGACACCGCACTGACGGAGCACAGTGGCCTGAACGGAGCGTATTATTTCCACAAACTGCCCACTGGAGAAAACGACCAGCCGACAGCCACGACTCATAAGTACGATATAGATCAGCAGCCAACGACCATCACGGAGATACTGCCCAACTATATCATCACATCGGAGGTGAACAACCCATTTGTCTTCAAGGCATCAGGCTACAACAAGGTTGGTACTGGCAAAATCATCGCTATGTCGACATTGACACAGGCTCTTTCGCAAGGTCAGTTTGGTCAATATCCACTGTTAGTATTCTCGACGGAAGGCATCTGGGCTATGTCGGTAGACAATACTGGCCTCTATCAGTCCGTTCACCCCATGAGCCGTGAGGTGGCACTGGAAGAGAATCCGTGCATCACGCAGACGGACGGGGCCGTGTATTTTGCTTCGGAGAAGGGGCTGATGCTTATTGCCGGCGCACAGGTGACCTGTGTGTCGCGACAACTGGCAGGGAGAAGTGAAACCCCGTTTCCAGCCTTTCTTGCCACGGCAAAGATAGCCTACGACTACCGTGACTCGCTGCTGTGGATATTGGGTGCGGACAAGACCTATATCTATAACATCAAGTCGGGCACCTTTTCGACGATCTCGTTTCTTGGTGACAGCATCGTAAACTTCTACCCAGACACGCTCGTACAGCGGGGTACAACCGTATACACTCTGCTCCAACGGCCTGACGCCAACGATGACAAAAACCATTATGATGCGCAGATTAAGACCAGGCCACTGAAACTGGAGAACGCGCTGGCACTGAAGTCGATCCTGCAAATGAAGCATATCTACTCGTTTGTGGAGAATGACGATGAGGAGCAGCCATCGCTTTCGCTTGCAATAGAAGCCTCGAACGACCTCCGGCACTGGGTGATGCTGAACTCTCTGAGGGGTATGCCGTGGAAGTACTACCGATTTACCTATATCTTTGCAGGATTGCACGCAACCGACACTTTCTCGGGAACTGTGCTTATCACGCAAGAACGGCGCACCAATAAACTCAGATAGCAAAAAGAAGAGGATATGTATGACGTGACACATATCCTCTTCTGGTTATTGCCTGATTCATAGGCACGGCTCCCCTATCTGCTGAACAGCCTTCCGCATCAGATAGCCTGTCAGCCAGGCGGAGTCCTCGCTTCCTTGCGAAACCCCATAATACATGCGTATGGCATACTGGCAATGGTCGAGCAGTTCGTGGGCAAGCGTGTCCCACCACTGGTCTTCTCCTGTGGCATCGCCAATATAGATCAGAGACATGCGCTTTTCGGGAATTGATATGCATAGGCCAGAGTTCGTCTTGCCAAACAAAACGCTAATGGCCTCTTCGAGTTCTTCGCCCCTGATGCCAAGAGACATCAGCGTAGAACGAACGCGGTACTCGTCGAGTGGCTGCAGATCGTAGCCGACGGCGACGCCCCAATATCCTTTAATGTCGATATACGTTGACTTCATGGGCTGCTACATCATTCGTTCCCAGAGTATGGGAATACGCTTTACATCGCACTTTGCCCGAAAACAGGCAAGCACCATCTGAGGCTCTCCATCAGGGTCACAAAGCGTGTCTTTGACATAAAGTGCCACGTGCTCCTTGTCAGGTATGCTGCTGTCCAGATAGTCAGCCTTGCACATATTAGCCAAGTACCAGGCATCGTAGATGCTTTCCTCTCCGATGTGCTGCCGAAAGGGTTTCACCATCTCCTCCACCTCTTCTATGGAGTATGGCTTAATCTTTGCCATCTTGCCTGACAGTTTATCCTTTTTCTCCATCATGGAGATGGCCCACTCAGCCAGTCTTTTTGAGAAACGGCCCTTGTATCGCTCCATATACATGGCTTCTTCGTCGGTGATGATATATTTTGCTTCCATTTCTTTCTAATTCTTTCAAATATTGCAAACTGTGGAAAGAATTAGGGGAAACTTTCCTCAAATTTCCCCTAACTTCCTATTGTTACATTCCGTACTTGAACTCGCTGGTGCGTAATTCTCCACTCTGCAGATGCTTAATGGCGTCTTCCACTCCGTGCTCGTAACCCTTGCAGTAGACCTCTTGAATCTCTTCCTCGCTCTTATACTGAGCACCGGGAGAGCCGCCTACGCTACGCATGCGAGTGCTGCGACGGAAGTTCTCGGACATCTTGTGGCGCAGGTGATCGAAGTTCACCTCGCTTTCCCTGGGGTTGATAATCCATCCTGACATAGTAATTTCCTTTCTTTACGTTTGAGGATTCTGGACCTTGGGAACGGAGCCGCCCATCTGCTGCAAAAGCGAATAGATGTTCTTCAGCATCTTTCCCTGCTCGTCCTGGCGGGCTTGCAGGTCGCGGATGCTCTTCTCCTGCTGTACGCTTGCGGCATACTGCGGATTCACAATACCCATCATTTCCTTACCAGCCTCAATCACCATGTGGTTATAGGGTTCTCGTTCAATTTCACCCTTTGACACCTGTATCATCTTGTCGATAGCCTGGATGATAGCCTGCTGGCTTCCCGTGTAGAACACATCGCCCTTCTGTGCTATCTCCACATTGGCGGGAATGTCGGGGATGGTTCGGTCGGTGCCGTTGATGGTAACGACCACCCTGACGTTCTGTTGCTGTGTGATGCCGTTCATGGCACCAGGCACGGCCTGTAGTTGATACTGAGGCAGTAGTGATGCCTTCTCTTTTACGGTTCCCACCTCCAGCGTAGGCTTCTGGCCCTTGCTCTGTGTGAGGATATAGAACGGACTTCCGTTCCCTAAGTTTCCAAAATCCATGATTGCTTACATTTTTTTATTGATTACTTTACGCGATCGTGCGTGACATGAGCGTCAGCAGACCCCTTGTGCGGTCATTGAATACCTGTATATTGTTCACGTTAATCAGTGCAGCGGCAGTAACTGGCGTGCCGTTGGCAAAAGTCAAGGCTCGTGTAGTGCCGTTCATTGTCAGCGTGACAGGCAGGGTAGCGGTAGTGGCTGTTGGAACGACATCGTTGATGATAATCGTCAGATAGCCTACCGGTTGAATCCTGCGGAATCCAAGTGCAATGTCTACTGTCTCTGTGCCGACGGTTGTGTTGGTGCTAACGATATACGGAATACCACCTGCATTCGTTGCTAAGATAGGATTGCAATTCATACTTTCACCTCCTTATTCCGTTATTAGTTAGAACACAATACCACCACCGAATCCGTTGCCCCAAGGATAGCCGTAGCCACCGTTGTACGGAGTGTTGTTCACTGCCGTCAGGTTCGGATAAACGACGGGCACGGTGTTAGGCTGCTTGGCTGCAAAGGTGGCCAGGGCGGTCTCCAGTGCATTGAAACGCTTGTCGATAGCCTCTGTCTGACGGTCGTTGCTCACCTGTCCGCGAAGTTGAGTGATGATGTCGGCCTGCGTGTCGATCTTGGACTGCATCTCGCGCTCGCGAATATCGCAGAACTCCTTGGTGATGTTGGTCTGCAGGGCGGCAATAGCACCAAGCGTGCCGTTGAAGTTGCGGTCGGCCTGCGTGCTGAGCGCATTGGTCTGCTGGCATACGGCCAACTGGTCGGCAGCCTCGTTCTGAGCCAGTTGCAGGCGGACATTCGAGTCGTGGTTGGCCAACTGCAACTGAGCCTGTGCGGCGTTCTGAGCGGCCTGTGCCTGAAGGGCGTTGGTCTGCTCCACGACAGCCAGACGGTTCTCGCAGCAGCAGTTGCACAACTGCTGAGCCAGGTTCGCATTTCCGCTCTGAATAGCGTTTATGACCTGCATGCCGCTCATACCTACCTGTGCACCGATGTCGGCGAGTTTTGAGTTGGCAATGGCAATGTTGTTCTGTACGTCGCTGATGCTTGTACCGAACTGGCTCGCCAACTGCGAGATTGCCTCGCGGTTGTACTGCAGGGCGTTGAGGATGGTCTCTTTGTCGCTGTTGTTGTTCAACTGATTGCTGATGAAGCCCGTGCCAAGAAGGCTGCCTGCACCTCCACCGAAGCCACCGAGTCCTCCGAACCCGCCAAAACCTCCGAACATACTGAGGAAAGGCATAATGAAAGGATACATGAACATCATCCACAGAGGATTGTTCATGCCGCCACCAAAGCCACCACCACCATTGGCGAGGGCTGCGGCAGCAAGCAAACCTGTGGTGTCAAGACCACGGTTCTGATCGTCTAAATGATAAATTTCTGCCATAATTTGGTTTTTGTGTTTGTGTTGAGAATAATCTGTTATGTGTCATTGGCCGTTGACGGTGCAAAGATAGGGATAGGGACGCGATGATATCGCGTCATACGGGACAAATCAGACATCATGGAATGATGGCGTTTAACAGTTGCGAGAGAGCCGCCTGATGGCACGCTCAACGGTGGCTGTGCCGATGTGGTATTCGTCAGAAAGGGTGTGTATGCAGGCGCGGTATTTGATGCCAAGTGACCGCATGTGCTGATACTGCTCATACATTGGCACAAAACGCCAGTCATCGCGCAAGACGTCATGTTTTGACATCAACTTTAACGCTTCACTGCTAATTTTTACTAATTCTACGGCCTTCATTGTGCAAAATCGAATTAAAAAGTTTAACTTTGCACCTGTTCCACCAAAAACGCCGAAAAGATACTTTCTGCACCTCAGCAAACAGGGCTTACTCCCCCGGCTGCTGGGATGCAGAATCCGTATCGATAATTTGGTGGAACATTTTATTGAGGCTGGGGGAGTCTTTTCTTCTCCACTCAGCCATCGGGAACAAAGGTACAAGAAAGTGTTTTGCGGCAGTCCGTGTTTAAACGTGGTACAGTGACGAACATAAAAAAAAGGCAGCAATCATGGCCGCCTTTTTCTATCATTCGTACCCGTAGGCGAACACCCATGGGTTGCTCTCCCATACTTTCCTGCCCATCATTTTGATGATAAGTACAGCAAAGGCCGCTTGTGCCGTTGTAGCCATAAACTCATCCGGTTCGCTCTCAGCCCAAGGGTCTTCTATGCCCTCACGGAATTTT
>JAFUUL010000041.1 GCA_017483805.1 Prevotella sp. | reverse complement strand
TTTCAAATAACCAAGAAAAAAGTGTTGCGAGGCACCCATTTGAGGATATACAGATTTGTAACTCACTGATTTACAGTGCCAAGAAAATATGAGACAAAAATTTCACGAAGTCAGGAAATTATGCTCCTTGCAGTAGTCGATGGCAGGCTGGTAGCCTTGGAACGTGGACTTATGAATCCACTTCAGGCCCTTGCGCTCATCCTTTGGAACGCCTGTGCCAGTCATTAGGAACCAACCTGTGGCAAACTGTGCCTGGGCATCGCCGCCATTGGCGGCCAACTCATACCAAAAGACACACTCTTCGAGGTTTTTCTCCACGCCGTCACCGTTCCAATAGGCTGCACCGCAGTTCTTCTGTGAGAGGATATGGCCTTGGAAAGCGGCCTCACGATACCAGAGGAAAGCCTTGTGATGATCCATCTCGACACCATTGCCGAGATAATAGGCATTGGCCACGTTCACCTGTGACTGCATATCACCTTTGTCGGCAGCCTTCATATACCACTCAAAGGCCGACACAGGGTCTTGTTCTACGCCTTTGCCGTGATAGTAACACTCGCCAACGTTGAAGCATCCATAGACATCATCGAGCAAGGCTGCCTTCATGTACCAGTCGAAGGCCATCTCCAGATTGACTTTCACGCCCGTACCACGCTCGTAGCAGACACCCAGGTTGTTCATCGCCTTGGTGTCGCCCGCGTATGCTTTTTCGCGGTAATCGTCTGCCTTGTTTCGCTCCTTTGACATCGGATATTCTTAAACTTTGACATAAAATGTCGAAAATTCTCCCGCTCAGCCATTGGCCTCTCTGCCTACAGACAAGACTATCGCTGTTTACTGCCGTAGCGGTCGCCGTTCAGCCAATGCTGCTGGAAGACTGGCAGATGTCGGCTACAAGTGTATGAATCTGAAAGGTGGTATCATGGCTTGGCAAGAAGCCAATATGCCTGTTACAACCAAATAGCACATGGGTAATACCAAGATTAGAATCCCCAATGATCCAATCCTACGATCGATCGATTGTTGGTTCTTTGATTATTTTGACCTGTCCCCAATAATCGCAAATTATTTGTATTTTAAGGTATTCATCATGCTTTTTATCGTTGCTGCTGTACTTACACTTATAGGGAATACATCATGACCATAACTAATTGATTCGATATCATATTGTTCAAACATATTTTGGTGTAGGAAATCTATTATAGTGCTTCTGCCCCCAAACTCTTCTGCAAAAACACTTGACAACGGTTCTTTTACATCAACAGTCTCACATTTAACAGAACACTTTGTGCCATTGCTTAACTCGAACACCATTGTGAATAGCCCGTCAAGTGCGCTTTTCTTTCCTTTTTCTACCATTAAAGAGAATTCATTGTTTTCATATTCGTCTATTTCAAGTCCAATGAAGTATCTGTTGTTCTTCTTTACAAGTTTTATGTTTATATAGGAGGTATTGTTAGTTTTTATTCTTTTCTTCATCTCACAGGCATATCCCCAAGAAAAGGAATAGCACTCAAATGGGTAGAGATTATTTGTTTCTGTGGCGTTGGATGAGCCAGCCGTAGCCTGCTGTGAAACCTCAATCTTTATCTTCGAGATTTGCTTGCCTGTGGCGTCGCACTCGCCCTTGTAGCCGGTCATGGTGTAGGGGAAGCGTTTGTTGAAGGTTTTGAAATCCCCAATGGAGGTGTAGCCGCGGTCGGTATCGATGATTATCTTTCCTTTGTAATTCATCACGCCCCAGAAGCCATTAAACTTATATCTCAGATAGCCTGCGCCTGCTGACTCCAAGGCTTCCATTTCCGTTGGCACAATTACCTTACCATCAGCATCTCTCAACCCACATTTGCCATCCTTTGATTTTACAATATAATAACTCGTTTTATTCGGCCCAGATATAGGTGTTAATGTAATTGGAATAATTGTAGGGCCTTTGGCATAGCGAAAATCATACCGAAAATTTCGCTCGTTGATTTGTTTTACTGAATTAGGGATTTCTATGGCATCTAAACTAGTACATCCGTGGAATGCATTATTTCCAATTGATGTGACTGAACTTGGGATTGATACTGAAGATAGGCTGCTACAAAAGGAGAAGGCGTCTCTAGGAATGGAGGTTACAGAGCTTGAAATTACTACAGTAATTAGATTACTACACTTCCAGAAGGCCCCATTGCCGATAGTTGTCACAGAGTTGGGTATCATAACGGAAGAAATACTTTTACATAGACTAAAAGCACAATTACTGATACTGGTTACATCTAAAGGGATAACAAGATCATTTACTTCTTTTCCATTTAGATATAAATGATAAGGATAGAATGTTTCTAACTCATCATACTCTATCTTACACCAGGATGAAATATCGGAAATATGTATGGTATTAAGGTTTCTACATCGATAGAAAGCGCTCCTTTCAATATACTTTACCGATTTAGGGATTTTGATACTGCTTAGCCTATGACAGTTGCTAAATGTTAGACCTTTGATAGTAGTTATTGAGGATGGGAGTGTGACAGAAACTAAGTTGCTACAATCTTTAAAAGCGCCCTCTCCAATTTCGTTCACAGAATTTGGGATATTTATAGAGGTAAGGTTGTTACATCCCAAAAAAGCGGACTCCCCGATTTTGTTCACAGAATTTGGAATTGTTACAGAGATTAGGTTGCTATGATCCCAAAAAGTACCCTCACCTATTGTTGTAATGCCATTTTCAATAATTACTTTTATCACAGAGTCTTTTTTCGCCCATCTCCATGGCCTATCTAATATTTCACCATTCCCTGAAATTGTTAGGACACCTGAATTTAACTCCCAAAACAGACCATTTCCAAATGGTTTCTTTTGAGCCTTAATTTTTATTGGCGCAAAAAGACATAACATCAAACATGCAATTATACAATTTTTCATATTTTTTCCTTATTATCTACTGTTAAACACTCTGCACAATCATTGTGCGTTAGAGAAGTCCAGTCAACTACCAAGGCTCCTCGGGGTCTTGTAGTCAACATACAACGGATAAATAGCAAACATTTGCTAAATTCCCACGAAAACACTTCAGCCAGACTGCGTGCTGACTCAGCGAATCCGACCTTACGGCCTAAATGTAGGTGCAAAGATACACATTATTTTTGAAATACGAGCGAAAAGCGGGAAAAAAGTCATGCAAATTGAGGAATCAACAACCTGTCTTGATTCATTGGGCTTCGACCTGCGGAGGTCTATCTCGCCGAAGTCCTGATTTGTCCCACTGATTTCAAAGAGCGGGAACCCCGCCGACACCCTCTGCCTCGGTTCCCGCTCGTTGTTTCTCTACCTTTATTATATTATATCGTTGGGGCTGGGATCTTCATTGCCACAGAGGTTCGTTCTCCCAACCGCGGGGGAAGCCCATGGCGGCGGTGTCAACGGAAGGATAGTCGGCAAGTAACTGACAGAATCCTGAACGGAACTCGTCACCACGGTCCATGGCATCGAGCCAATAGACGATGCAGCAGAGCACTGCATAGAGTTTGTTGGGGTCTATCTGCCTGTTCGCAATCCAGTTGCCCCGCATGTGGGCATTCATCTGTGGCGTGGCGTTGAGGTAGCGGTTCCACAGACGGGCATGGTGGGCGCAATGGTTGCGGAGGGCGGCAAGGCTGCGCATCCAACTCTCCAGCACCTCGTGCTGCGGCAAGTTGAACTCACGAGCCACGAGTTTCTTCACCTTCTTATCTGCAAATTTGTAGTAGAGTTTGGAGAGTGTGCCGAAGGATGCCAGTTCGAGCGTCTTCCATGCAGGCGGGAACTCGGGTTTGTCGTAGTTACGGAAATGTTCTTTGATGAAGTCCTCCTTGGAGCGGGTCACCTCGCGGTCGAGTGCACCTAAGTTCTCGAGGAAGCGATGCTCGCTGTCGTGGAGCGGCATCTGCATGAACCAGAAAGCACCATGACGCATGGAGAAATGCTGGATGATTTTCGAGCGCAGAGCCACCTCGATACGCTGGATGGCGGTGAAGAGCAACTGGCGCAGGGCATTGTCAAACTCATAGAGCGCAACGGCGTTCTCGAATGTGGAACCTGGCTTGAACTGATGCGTCTGCTTGTCGGCCTCCATAGGGCGGAGGTAGGCGGCGAAGCGGAAATAACTGATTTCGCCCAAGGTCTTTGCGGCAAGTTCTTCGTCATTGATGACCAGACCTTGCGCCTTCAGCCTCGCAATCTGGTCGGCAATGCTCAGTGGCTGTTTGGTATAGATTTCATATCGTCAGAAAATAAAAGACCCGCCCTGGTTCGCTGTTCTACGGGAAGCGTGGCGGATTCTGTCGGTGCAAAGATAATGCTTTTTGTTGGATTAGCCAAATTTTTTGAGCGGAAAATGCTTTTTACTAAAGAAATTTCTAATAAATGATGAGGGTAAAAGAGAGTGTGCTCTCATTTTGCCGAGGGAAAGCACCTTCGCCGGATGCCGTTTGTTACGTTTCTTGACCACGTTTGCTACGTTTCTTGACCACGTTTGCTACGTTTCCCTATCCCTCCTGCCCGTGGTGGAAGTGGTCGTGATTATTTAATGATCCTTTGATAGAAACGAGGCAAATTAGTGGGCAAAAATTTGGCGATGTGCAGATTAGTTTGTATCTTTGCAGCAAATTAGAAATTGCAGAGTAGAATGATAAGTAAGTTCCTGATTAGTCTGTTATTGGTGTCGCTGCCCTACGTTTCTCAGGCAGCCGACCCTCACTGCTCGATTGTCATCTCCAAGCGAGCCCTGACGCTGTACGTAGTAAGCCAGAGTGGCGACACGCTGTTCTCCGCCCCTGTCACAGCGGGCTCGAACTATGGCGACAAGCAGAGGAAGGGTGACCGCAGAACGCCGGAAGGGACATTCCGTGTCTGCCAGATACAGAACTCGTCGACGTGGACTCACGACTTCGGAGATGGTTACGGCGTCAGGAAGGGCGCATACGGTCCCTATTTCTTCAGGCTGAAGACGCCACGATTCTCTGGCATCGGCATCCACGGCACCTGCTTCCCTGAGCAGATCGGGACCAGGCGCAGCGAGGGCTGCATCAGGCTGAACAATGCCGATCTGGAGAGGCTCCGTCCTTATGTATATGTGGGGATGAAGTGTGTGATAGAGAAAGACTAATCGACATCTTTGCACTCTGACGATATGGCCCTTAACTATATTTGGATCGGACTTTTTGTGATTGGCTTCCTCGTGGGCGTCATCAGGCTGCTTGTCTATGGCGACACGGAGGCTCTGCCGGCCATGATGGACTCCACGTTTGAGATGTCGAACCTGGCATTCGAAATGACGCTCGGACTCACGGGCACTCTGACGCTGTGGATGGGAATCCTGAAAATCGGAGAAGACAGCGGACTGGTCAACAAACTATCCCGTGCCCTCAGTCCCATCTTGTCGAAACTATTCCCCGACGTGCCGAAAGACCATCCTGCACTGGGCAGCATCTTCATGAACATCTCTGCCAATATGCTGGGGCTGGACAATGCAGCCACGCCGTGCGGCCTGAAGGCGATGAAGGAACTGCAAGAGATCAACCCTACGAAGGACACGGCCAGCAATCCCATGATTATGTTTCTGGTGCTGAACACATCCGGCCTGACCATCATCCCTGTCAGCATCATGGCCTACAGGGCGAAGTTTGGAGCCGTCGACCCCACCGATGTGTTCATACCATTACTGCTGACCACCCTTTGCTCTACCTTCGTGGGGCTGGTGATAGTTTCGCTCTATCAGCGCATCAACCTGTTCAGAAGGGCATTCCTGATTCTGTTTCTCTGTATTGCCGCACTCGTTGGCACCCTGTTTGGCATCATGAGCGGGATGGACAACACACAGATACAGGCCTTCTGCCGCCTGCTGACAAGTTGCCTGATCATAGGAGCGATTCTGCTCTTCATCTTGAGCGGCTGTTACAAGCGGCTCAATGTCTACGACTCATTCATATCAGGTGCCAAAGACGGATTCAGCGTAGCGGTGAGCCTCATCCCCTATTGCGTAGCCATTCTGGCGGCCATTGGCGTCTTCAAGGCATCGGGCGCACTATACCTCATTCAGGATGCCATGTCGAGCATCGTCGAGGCATGCGGACTGAACAGCGATTTCGTCGGAGCCCTGCCCGTTGCCCTGATGAAGCCCCTGAACGGAAGTGGCGCCCGTGGCATGATGATAGAAGCGATGAACTCCTATGGGCCAGATTCCTTTGTCGGCCACCTGGCAGGCGTTCTTCAGGGATGCACAGATACCACATTCTATATTCTGGCCATCTATTTTGGCAGTGTTGGCATCAAGAAATACAGGTATTCCGTCACCTGCGGCTTGCTGGCCGACCTGACCGGCATCATTGCGGCCATCTTCATCAGTTACTATTTCTGGGGGTAAAATGAAAAGAAAAACAAGTTTTCCTTTTGCATTTTGCTCACTTATTCGTACCTTTGCACGCAAATTCGAATTTTTAACGCAAGTATATGAAACAATTTCGTCTCGTGGACAATGTCGTGGGATGGCTCACCTTCTTGGTGGCCGCCATCGTCTATTGTCTGACCATTGAGCCGACAGCCTCGTTCTGGGACTGCCCTGAGTTTATCACCACCGGCTACAAACTGGAAATCGGACACCCGCCCGGCGCACCTTTCTTCATGCTGACGGCCAACCTCTTCTCGCAGTTTACCAGCGACCCCACCCAGGTGGCCCGCATGGTGAACACGATGAGTGCCCTGCTTTCGGCCACGTGTATCCTGTTCCTCTTCTGGAGCATCACCCACCTGGTACGACGGCTGCTCATCGACCGCTGGGAGGAACTGTCGACATGGAAACTCATTGCCATCGAGGCATCAGGTCTGGTGGGCGCCCTCATCTACACCTTCAGCGACACCTTCTGGTTCTCGGCTGTAGAGGGTGAGGTTTATGCCTACTCGTCGGCCTTCACGGCCGTGGTGTTCTGGCTCATACTGAAATGGGAAGACCACGCCGACGAGCCTCACTCCGACCGCTGGCTGGTGCTCATCATGTATATGACGGGCCTCTCCATCGGCGTCCACCTGCTCAACCTGCTGTGCCTGCCGGCCATCGTGCTGGTCTACTACTTCAAGCGCTACCCGAAGGCCAACCTGCTGGGCAGCATCGTGGCCCTGCTCATCTCGTTTGTGCTGCTGGCTGCCGTGCTCTATGGCGTGGTGCCGGGCATCATCACCGTGGGCGGCTGGTTCGAACTCTTCTTCGTCAACACGCTGGGCATGCCGTTCAACTCCGGCGAATATGTCTATCTGCTGCTGCTCGTCGGTCTGGTCATCTGGGCCATCTACGAGACGCAGACCGCCAAGGAGGGCAACCACGGCAGTTGGATTCGCCAGAACGTGGCCTTCCTGCTGGCCTTCGGCATGCTGGGCATCCCCTTCTACGGCTTTGGCTGGAGCGCCTTCGGCATCGGTCTGCTGGTGCTGGCAGTGCTGGCTGCGCTGCTCTTCCTGCCGGGCATGAAGAAGCCCCTCATCACCACCCGCTTCAAGAACACCACGCTGCTCTGCATGCTGATGCTGATGATTGGCTACTCCACCTATGCCGTCATCGTGATCCGTTCGGCTGCCAACCCGCCGATGGACCAAAACTCGCCAGAGGACATCTTCACACTGGGCAACTATCTGAGCCGCGACCAGTATGGCTATCGCCCGCTGCTCTACGGCCAGGCCTACAGTTCGGAATACAAGATCAACAACGAAGGCTCTGTCACCATGGACGAAGGGGCTCCCATCTGGGCCAAGCGTGAGAAGGCTTCTGCCGATCAGCCCGACGAGTACTTCGTGGTGAGCACCAAGGACAAGCCCGTCTATGCACAGAATATGCTGTTCCCCCGTATGTACTCTAACAGTCCGCGCCACATCACCCAGTACAACAGTTGGGCCGGCAAGAACGGACACATCGAGGGCCAGCAGATGCCGTCCAACTATCGCAAAGGCAGCACCGTGACCGTTCCCACCCAGATTGAGAACCTGCGTTTCTTCTTTGCCTATCAGTGCAACTGGATGTACTGGCGCTACTTCCTCTGGAACTTCGCCGGCCGACAGAACGACATTCAGGGCCACGGCGACGTGGAGCACGGCAACTGGATCACCGGCATCTCCTTCTTCGACGATGCCCGACTGGGCGACCAGTCGCTGCTGCCCGACACGCTGAAGCAGAACAAGGGCCACAACGTGTTCTACTGTCTGCCCCTCATCCTCGGCATCCTCGGCATCCTCTGGCAGGTGTTCCTCTGCCGCCGCAAGGGCATCCAGCAGTTCTGGGTGGTCTTCTTCCTGTTCTTCATGACGGGCCTGGCCATCGTGGTCTATCTGAACCAGACGCCTGAACAGCCCCGTGAGCGCGACTATGCCTATGCCGGCTCGTTCTATGCCTACGCCATCTGGTGCGGCATGGGCGTGGCTGCCATCATCTCCGTCATCAACCGCCTCCTCAAGAGCAACGTGGGTCAGACCATCGTGGCTGCCGCGGCCTCCGTCATCGCCCTGCTCGTGCCCATCCAGATGGGCTCTCAGACCTGGGACGACCACGACCGCTCCGGCCGCTACACCTGCACCGACTTCGGCCAGAACTATCTGATGACGCTGCAGCAGGAGGGCAACCCCATCATCTTCACCAATGGCGACAACGACACCTTCCCCCTCTGGTACAACCAGGACACTGAGGGTGTGCGGACTGATGCCCGCGTCTGCAACCTGTCGTATCTGAACACCGACTGGTACATCGACCAGATGATCCGTCCGGCCTACGACTCGCCCTCGCTGCCCATCAACTGGAGCCGACTGGAATACTGTACGGGTACCAATGAGTATGTGAAGGTGGACCGCCACATCCGCAGCGCCATCGAACTGCTCCGCCAGCAGTATCCGCAGGAGGTGAAGCAACTCTTCGGCGACGATCCCTACGAACTGAAGAACGTGCTCGAGTTCTGGGTGCGCGACCATCGCAGCCAGGATCTGAAGGAGCGTCAGCGTGCTGCCATCGAACTGGCCTACAGCCAGATGGACGACGTGAAGAACGACTACTACTATGAACTGGAGAGCAACCTGCACGTCATCCCCACCGACACCGTCTACCTGACCATCGACAAAGAGGCCGTCAGAAAGAGCGGCATGAAGATGCAGGGCGATTCCATTCCCGACCGCATGGTCATCTCGCTGAAGGGCCTGGGCGGACTGGACAAGAGCAAACTGATGATGCTCGAACTGCTGGCCAATGCCAACTGGACACGCCCCATCTACGTGGCCTACACCGTCGGTCAGGATAACTACATGAACCTGGGCGACAACTTCGTGCAGGAGGGACTGGCCAACCGCATCACCCCCTTCACCACCAACATCAACGAGCAGCCACTGCCCGGCATGACCAACTTCGACACCGAGAAGACCTACGACAACGTGATGAACCGCTATAAGTTCGGCGGCATCTCTGTGCCCGGCATCTATCTCGACGAGACCGTCATGCGAATGTGCTACACCCACCGCCGCCTGCTGGTCAAACTGGCCACCAACCTGATAGCCGAAGGCGACACCGAGCGTGCAGCCAAGGTGCTGGAGAAGTGTGAAAAGGAGATACCGTCCTACAACGTGCCTCACGACTTCCAGAGCGGAAGCATCGACATGGCCCGTGCCTATGCTGACATCGGCAACACGGAGAAGGCCCGCGAGGTCGTTGCCGCCCTGTGGAAAAACTCTGACCAGTCGATGACCTTCTACAACTCGCTGCCCGCCAACCTCTTCCCCACCTGCATCAGCAGCAGCCAGTTCCATATGTTCTACGTCATGCGCCATCTCATCGACATCGCATCGTCGTTCGACATGGATTTGGCAGAGCAGTACGACAGCAAGTTGGCAGAGCACCTCGACACCTACATCCGCCGAGGAGGCTCCCTGCCGCAATGATCATCGAGCAACCAGCCATTTATCTTCGCTGGCTCTACCCGAAAGCCCTGTGGAGAATGGACCGTCGTCAGCACGCAGTCTACCTGACGTTCGACGACGGCCCCATTCCCGAGGCCACCCCTTTCATCCTTGACGTGCTCCGCCAGGAGGGCGTCAAGGCTACTTTCTTCATGGTCGGCGACAATGTGCGCAAGTATCCCGACCTCTATCAGCGCATTGTCGACGAGGGCCACCAGGTGGGCAACCACACCCACAACCACATCGGCAGCCTGCGCCACACCATCCGCGAGTATAGTTACAATGTCGAGAAGGCCAATGCCTACATCCACAGCCACCTGATGCGGCCTCCTCACGGCTGGATGCGTCTGGGGCAGTATGCCTGGCTCTCGCGTAAATATAAAGTGGTGATGTGGGACCTCGTCACGCGCGACTACTCCAAGTGGATGACGGCACAGGACGTTGTCAACAATGTGAAACGCTACGCCCGCAACGGCTCCATCATCACCTTCCACGACAGCCTGAAGAGCATCGACAAACTGCGCACCGCCCTGCCCGAAAGCATCCACTGGCTGAAGGAGCAAGGCTACGAGTTCAGAATCTTCGAATAATGGAATGGCGTAGACACCTTGCCCTGGAAGCAAACCGGCTACTGACCCAGAACCTACGACGAGAACACCCCCTGCGACAACTATTCTGGGAATGCACCCTGCGATGCAATGTGCATTGCCGCCATTGTGGCAGCGACTGCAAGTATTCGCCCAACGTAGCCGACATGCCTCGAGAAGACTTCTTCCGCGTACTTGACAGCGTAGCCAAGAAACAAAATCCCAGCAAGGTGTTCGTCATCCTAAGCGGGGGTGAGCCCCTGATGCGTGAAGACATAGAAGAATGTGCCAGAGGCATACAGCGGCGGGGATTCCCTTGGGGCATGGTGACCAATGGCCTCTACTTGACGCCACAGCGGTTTCATGTCCTGCGTAGCGCAGGATTGCGGTCGGTGGCTGTCAGCCTCGACGGACTGGAGGAGAACCACAACTGGCTCCGATGCCATCCAAAGAGTTTCGAAATGGCCGACCAGGCCATCGACCTGCTAGCCTGCGACGGCAAGGTTGGCTACGATGTGGTCACCTGCGTGCATCAACGCAATTTCGACCAACTGCCCGCCCTGCGCGACTACCTCATCCAGAAAGGCGTAGGCAACTGGCGGCTATTCCCTATTTTCCCCTCTGGCCGTGCTGCCAGCGAACCGCTGCTCAGGCTCTCTGACGAACAGTTCCGCGGATTGCTCGACTTTATACGCGAGACGCGGAAGCAAGGACAGATACACGCCAACTATAGTTGCGAGGGTTACGTGGGCGACTACGAGGGCGACGTCCGCGACTGGATGTTTCGTTGTGCTGCCGGCGTCACGGTGGGATCGGTGCTGATCGACGGGTCCATCGGTGCCTGCACCAGCATTCGCTCCAATTACTCGCAGGGCAACATCTACGAGGATGACTTCATGGAAGTGTGGGAGAACCGCTACTCTCAGCACCGCCATCGTGAATGGATGAAGCGCGATGAATGCGAGAACTGCAAGCACTGGCGCTATTGCGAGGGCAACGGTCTGCATCTGCGCACCAATGAAGGAACACTTATGTTATGCCACATGAAAAAGATAGAAGCACTATGAAGAAAAGATTCTGGAAGGTCTCCAACCTGCTACTGACCTCACTTATCACGGCCCTGGGCTTCAACGCCTGCTATATGCAGAAAAAGCCATCCGGCCAGAACGAGACTGTGGTGTCTGATTCCGACACCATCACCGAGATGCCCGCAGACGAGGTGGTAGTTGTCTACGGCACCCCGCCATTCGAAGAAAGCGTTGTGGATACGGCCAACACCATCCTGGACGACGTAGCCATCGCCTACGGCGCCCCGGCGTTCGGAGATGACGAGGATACGGTCTACTCTGAAGGTGAGGAAGCACTAAGAAGGGAGTGGGAGGAAAAGTGTAAAGACCCCATTTACCAAAACATGGTTTTCGACGTAGTTGAGAATATGCCCCGCTTCCCCGGTGACGACGGTGACGGGCAAGTCTTGTACGAGTGGATACAGAAGAACCTGCGGTATCCTAAGGAGGCACTACGCGACAGCATCAAGGGGCGTGTCGTCGTACTGTTCATTGTGGAACGCGATGGAGCGATTACCGATCCCAGAGTCGTCAGACCTATTCATCCTTTGCTGGACGAAGAGGCCCTCGACCTTATGCGGCGTATGCCCAAGTGGATCCCCGGAAGACATTATGGAATCACGGCTCGTGTGAAATTCACCCTACCCATCACATTTACGCTTTCATCCAAGCCATAAGCGGGAAAAGGAACCCTTTGGCTCCGCCGAAGGTACTTGCACTCTGAAAATTGCAAATAAATTTGCATTTTCTCTCACTTATTTGTACCTTTGCACCCATGATTGCAGAAAATTTGGACAACAAGCGGATTGCGGTGCTGCTGTCGGGCGGCGTGGACTCATCGGTGGTGGTCTACGAGTTCGCCCGGCTGGGGCTGCATCCAGACTGCTTCTATATCAAGATAGGACCGGAGGAAACGGAAGAGTGGGACTGCTCCAGCGAGGAGGACCTGGAGATGGCCACCGCCGTGGCCCATAAGTATGGATGCCACCTCGAGGTGGTGGACTGCCATCGCGAATACTGGGACCAGGTGACGCGGTACACGATGGACAAAGTGAAGGCTGGACTGACGCCGAACCCCGACGTGATGTGCAACCGGCTGATCAAGTTCGGCGCCTTCCACGAGAAGTGCGGCCACGACTACGACCTCATCGCCACCGGACACTATGCGCAGACGGAAATCGAGGAGCGTACCAAGTGGCTCTGCACCAGCCCCGACCCGGTGAAGGACCAGACGGACTTTCTGGCGCAGATATACGACTGGCAACTGGAGAAGGCCATCTTTCCGATTGGCCACTACATGAAGGACGAGGTGCGGCTGATAGCCGAGCGGGAGCATCTGGTGAACGCCCGCCGCAAGGACTCGCAGGGCATCTGCTTCCTGGGCAAGATTGACTACGGGGAATACGTCAGGCGGTACGTGGGCGAGAAGACGGGACGCGTGGTGGAACTGGAGACGGGCCGACTGATCGGCGAGCACCGCGGCCACTGGTTCTACACCATCGGCCAGCGCAAGGGCCTGGGCTTCGGCGGCGGCCCGTGGTTCATCGTGAAGAAAGACGTAGACGAGAACGTGCTCTACGTTAGCCACGGCTACGACCCTGAGACGGCCTACAAGCAGGACTTCCCCATACACGGCTTCCACAGCATCAACGGCCAGATGCCTGGGGAGCGCGTCACATTCAAGATACGCCATACCCCTGAGTTCCACGCCGCCATGCTGGAGCCTACGGGCGACGGGGCCTTCACGGTGCACTCTGAAGACCGCATACACGGCGTGGCCCCGGGCCAGTTCTGCGTCATCTACGACGAGCAGCACCACCGCTGCTACGGCTCGGGCGAGATTACGGTCTGAGCATCTTCCTCCTGCGGCCGCTTGCCCTGCTGGTATTTCTTGGGCGAGATGCCGAACTGCTGCTTGAATACCTTGGTGAAGTAGTGCGGCTCGCTGATGCCCACCTTGTAGGCCACTTCGGCCACGGTGATGGTCTCGTCGCGCAGCATCTCGGCAGCATGGTTCATGCGGAGGGTGCGCACATAGTCGGCAGGCGTCTGACCTGTCAGCGATTTCACCTTACGATAGAACACCGTGCGGCCATAGCCCATGGCGTCGGCCATGTCGTCGACGGACAGGGTGGGGGTGCTGAGGTGGTCGTAGAGCCAGCGCTGCAGCGCGTCGAGGAACTGGCGGTCGCGCTCGTCGACGATAATCTCTGGCGGTGCCGAAGGCTGGCTGGCGGGTGTGTCGGCAAAGGTCTGGCGCAGACGGTCGCGCTGTTCGATGAGGTTGCGGCAGGTGGTGATGAGCAGGCGCGCGTCGAAAGGTTTCGTCAGGTAGGCGTCGGCGCCGTGCTTAATGCCCTTCAGCCGTTTCTCGTCGGAGTTGAGGGCCGTCAGCAGGATGACGGGCAGGGCCACCGTAGCAGGATTCTTGCGGATGTGGGTGGTCAGTTCGAAGCCGTCCATCGCGGGCATCATCACGTCGCTGACCACCAGCGAATAGTCGCCGTCGGCCAGCCGGGTCAGGGCATCGTTGCCATCCATCGCCACCTCCACTTCAAAGTAGCGGCCCAGCGTCTGTCGCAGGAAGTCGGCCACGTCAGCATCGTCTTCTACCACCAGAATCTTGCGGTCGTTCATCGGCTGGGCCATCAGTTCCTGATAGGTGCCGGTGGTCGTGGCCTGTGTGCTGTCGGCCTGCAGGTCGGATGTCTGCAGGAAGTCCTCTTCGCGGTAGACACCCTTGTCGGTGGGAAGCGTGAGGATGAAGACGGAGCCCTGCGGCTGGTTCTCCTCGAAGCGTATGTCGCCGTGGTGCACGTCGGCCAGTGCCTTGCTCAGGTGGAGGCCGATGCCAATGCTGTCGTTGGAGAAGGTGCTCTGCATGAAGCGCTGGAACAGTTCGGGCTGCTTCTCACGGGGGATGCCCACGCCGGTGTCCTCCACCCGTATGGTCAGCCAATGCTCTTCCACGCGCAGCACCACCCTGACGTAGCCCTTGGTAGGGGTGTACTTGAAGGCGTTGGAGAGCAGGTTGTAGACGATCTTGTCCACGTGCTGACGGTCGATGTACATCTGGCAGGTCTTGACGTTGGGCGTGAATGTATAGGCTATCTGCTTGCCGGCGGCCATGTCTCTGAAGTTCTGGCAGATGTCCTTGACAAAGGCCACGACATCGGTCTGCTCGAGGGCCAGGCGCAGTTTGCCGTTCTGCATCTTGCGGAACTCCAGCAGTTGGTTGATGAGCCGCAGCATACGGTTGGTGCTCCGCTGGATGCTGCTGACGGGCTGTCGCAGTTCGCCGGGTATGCTTTTGGCCGCCTGCATGCGGTCGGTGGCGCCGCGGATGATGGTCAGGGGCGTGCGGAACTCATGGGAGATGTTGGTGAAGAACTGCAGTTTGAACTCCGTCAGTTGCTGTTCGATGCTGATGCGGCGGCGCAGGCGATAGATGGTGCGCAGTTGGCGGTAGACGGCAAGGCCGACGATGGCTGTCGTTAATATATATATAAGGTAGGCCCACCACGTCTGCCACCAGGGATGGCGCACCACGATGGTCAGCGTGCGCTCGGTATTGCTGTTGGAATGGTTGTCGAAAGCCTTGACGTGGAACACATAGTGGCCTGGGGGCAGATTCTTGTAGTTGGCAAAACTGTAGGTGGTCACCTCGCTCCACTGGCGGTCGTAGCCTTCCAGCCAGTAGGTGTAGCGGGTGCCCGACGTGGTGTTGAAGTTGAACGCCGAGAAGCGGATGGTCAGTGAGTTCTGGTCGTGGGCCAGGCGTACCTCGTCGGCCAGGTCGGGTGCCACTGGCAGGGGATTGTCATCGCCCATGCTGCTGACGGTCTCGCCATTGATGAGCAAGTCGGTAATTCTGAAAGTGGTGGCCTGCGCATTGTCGGCCTCTGGCTGCTGGCTGTCGTAGACCACGATGCCGTAGTTGGTGCCGAAGGCCAGCCGGCCGTCGGGCAGCAGACAGGCGCATTGGTCGGCATAGTAGTTGCGCATCAGGTTGTAGTCATCATAGAAATGGGTGATGACGTGCTCCTGCGGCTGATAGCAGATGAGGCCGTTCTTGGTTCCTATCCATATTTGCCCGTTGCCATCCTCAACGACCGACTGCACCTCGTTGGAGATCAGTCCGTCGTTCAGGGTCAGGCTGTTGAAGGCTTCGCCGTCGTCAGTACGGAAGAGGCCGCATCCCTGGGTGCCCGCCCAGATGCGCCCCCTGGAGTCTTCGTACAGGCAGGTGATGTCGCTATACCTGGTGCGGGTGGCGGGCAGCATACACTGATAGGCAGTCGTGTCGCCCATCAGTTCGTCGGGCACGAACCTGTAGAGTTCGGTCTTGGTACCCACCCAGATGCGCCCCCGCGTGTCCTGTATCACGACGCGGGGAGAGAAGTCAGGCTTGAAGAAGTGTCGGCAACTGAAGGAATCCTTCCATGAGACGAGGTCGAGATGGCCCCCGTCGCAGGCAGCCCAGATGCGCCCTTGGCTGTCGCAGGTCATGGAGTAGACGTTGTTGGCCGAAAGGCTGTTCGGTGCCGTGGGTTGGTGCTTGTGCCACTGGCCGTCTGGCGTTCGTATTCCCTGCTGTCGTGAGCCGATCCAGAGATTGCCCTGGTGGTCATAGCAGAGTGAATGGATGTCGAGACCGGTCAGTACGGGCATGGGCTGGAGGTTCAGATGACTGTTTGCCCTGAATACATCGCCATTGACATTGGCCACGAGCAATGTAGAGTCTTTCTGCCAGTGCATGATGTAGACCTGATTACGCCTCAGGCTCTTGTCTTCAGGAAACAGCAGTATATTTTGTGCTTTGGGCTCGGCCACCGACAGGTGAACCACGCCATGAAACTCGTCACAAATCCAGATGGACTGGTTGTCGGCCAGACAGATGTCGACCATGTTGTCGGTGGAGACAAGTCCGGAGCCCAGCCGGATGGACTGTTGCTGGCGGTGCACCCTGTCGTAGACGGTGATGCCGCAGCCATTGGTCGACACCCACAGCAGGCGGCCGTCGGGCGATGCCACCACCTTGATCTTCTTGCTGCTCACCAGTGGCCACAGGGCTTCGCTGAACACCCTCAGCCGGACGGTCTCGCCGGACAGACGGTCGACGTGCCATATCTGGCCCGTGTTGTCGAGTACCACCATGTTGCCCAGGTTGTCGTTGATGATGGTGCCGTCGTTTTCCAGCACCTTGTCAAACCGTCTCGCCACGGCCGAGTCGACGGCTATTCTCCGGCAATCGCCGTATAGCCTTTCTTTCTCTTCGGTCGGCATCTCGACGAATCGTCCCAGATCGGTGTCAAACACAGAGTAGAGCCCGCCCTGCTCGCTGACCAGGATGCTCTGGCCGCCGTTCAGCGCGTAGAGGCCATTGATGTGGTTGTTGAGCAGATGGCTGTTGACCTCGTCCGTATATTTATAGGTGGAGAAGAAGTAGCCGTCGTACCGATAGAGGCCGTTGGTTGTTCCCATCCACAGGTAACCTTTGTTGTCGGTCACCAGACTGCGCACGTTATTGTCCGGCAAGCCGTTGGCCGAGTTGAACTTGCGGGAGAAGAAGTCTAGACCAAAAGACTGCAGGACACAGGCTGTCAGTAGTATCGTCAAAAAGGATTTTGTTCTCATACGGGGGCAAAGATACGATTTTTTCCTGAGAGTCAGCAATGAAAAGCGCACAATTTTCCTCTTTTTTGTACAAAAAAGCCATTATGGGGCAATCTGGAAGCCCTAACTTTGCACTCACTAAAAAAACTTCGGCATTACGGTCATGGCAACCGCAGCCATCTGATATTGGAAACCTAATCAAATTATATCAATAACAAATAGGCAAATATGAAAAAGATTTTTACTAAAACAAAAGTATTGACCCTGACTGTTGCGATAGTTCTATCGGCTACCACGGTCTCGGCGCAGAAAGTGTATGACTTCAAGAAATGGGCTGTCGAAGCCGGTCAGAGTGCCTATAAGGACTACCTGAGTTATGACAAGGTGGAAGGCACGGACCTGCGCGACACTAACAACGAGTTGGTAGATTTGTACTACATCAATGATCTGTCTGCTAATGATGTCACTCTGGAGTTGGATCGCCATTTCGCCGTGAGCAATGACATCCAGACAGGCACGTTCTATTTTTCTAATACCAGTAACTGTGGCGGCTTCTACGCCTATGGCTCTGGTGTGAATGAAACTTACTTCTCGATTGTCAACCTGAAAGCCGGCGACGTGGTACGCGTGGTGTATAATGGTACTATCCTGAAGTATGCCAACACGAATGCTACGTATTTTGATGCTGAGGGCGAGGAGAAGACCACAGACCCTGCACTCGACTGGACGGAAATCAAGCAAACGGTGGACGGCGCGACAGCCATTACTGGCTATGCTGCCGATGGATCGGCAGAGTATGGAACGCCCGAACTGACCGTCAAGGCCGATGGTCGCATCGACTTCCAACTTACAGGCGGTTCTAGGTATCATGGCATCCTGCGTGTCTATATCAGAACGGTAGAGGATGTGGTCTATCCTCCCACTTCCATCAAGGCTACAGGTGCCTACTTCGGCGAGCGTACCATCACCATTGAGTGCCCCAACACAAGTTCTGGCGATATTCCTGCCATAGCCTACACACTGAACGGCACTGATCCGCTGGCCGTCATCAATGGTGAGGCCGATGGCGAGATACTGGAGTACAACGAAACGGAGAAGCCCGTCATTAGTGAGACGACAACCATCAAGGCCATTGCCTATAACCCCACAACAGAGGTGTTCTCATCTGTCACTGAGGCTACCATTGAGGCCGGCACCACCATTACACTGGAGCCTGCCACCTGGTCGAAGGGCAATATTGCCACCGTCGTAGTAGATTCGGCAACGATGGAGAAGAAGTACTTCAGTTCAATCGTCATCAACGACACCACGCAGAACGTCATCGGTATGCCGCAGGTGTATTATATAATAGGTGGCGACTCCATCAAGGCCAAGTGGGCTACAGGCAATGTCTACAGTTATACCTACGCACCGCAGTCGCTCGACGCCTTCCAGGTTGAGATATGGGCCGACGGCTACAACAGTACCTACCTGACTGTCGACGGCATCAGCGAATATGCACGCCAGACGGTGGTGGACTTTACTACCTACGAGCCCAGCGCAGAGATTTGGACTAAGAGTGACCTGACATCTGACGATCCTGAGGTCAACCTGTCGTGGGCCGAGGCTTGGGCTTTGCCTGAAGGTACGGAGTACTACTATCCGACCTTGGGTATCGACGAAGAGGACGGCCCTGTCACCATTGCTGAGGGCGTCACGCTGAGTAAGAAGAACTTCATCCTGGCCAAAGGCATCGGCCTGATTCCCAACGGTAGCGGTAGTGTCACTCTGGATACGGAGGATGAGAATCTGTCGGCAGAGTTTGAGATGTACAATGCCAATAGTCTGGAGAACATCAGTTCCATCTGGCGTACATTCGCCAACGTACCAGCCTATACCTATACTTGGCAGTCGAGTTGGAACATGGCATTGAAGGCACTCTACTCTTACAATGAAGTCGGCTCTTCCTCGACGGGTGTCAGCGAGTTGCAGTCGGCTGAGGTAATAGGCAGTGGTGCCATCTACAACCTGAACGGTGTGCGTGTACAGAAACCTGCTAAGGGCTTGTATATTAAGGATGGAAAGAAGTATATTGTCAGATAATATTAGGCCACATTAGATTATTGCTGCGGGCTCTCTGTAGAGGGGGCTCGCAGTGTGTTTGTACAATTCTGCTATTTTTTGTATGTATTTTAGTCTGTTATTTGTGAGATTATTATTACCTTTGTGCCATTAATAATTAATAATCGAATAGATGTAACACAGAGCAAACACCAAAAAACGATGAATAAACTAATCCTCATGACGGCCCTGACGGTCAGCGCAGGGGCACAGAAGCAGAACAACGTGCTGTCGCAGTCGTTCGAACTGCGCTACGTGGCCAGTGACCAGAGAATACAGCCAATGACAATGAGATTCTGGTGCTTCACGATGCTGGCTATAGTGATGCTGATGACTATCGCCTTGACCTCTTATGCCCAGACCACTCATTCTCTTAACGGTGACTGGCTGATGGGTGAAGGACGGAACTACACGCAGACTGTCACTGTGCCGGGCATCCACACCGACCCGACACAGATGAACGACGACACGCTATGGTACAAGCGCACGGTGACGTTGCCGCGGGGCCAGTGGACGTATGCCACGCTGGAACTGAAAGGTGCACGCTTTGCCCCGGTGGTCTATGTTGATGGCAAACTGGTTTCGCGCAGCGAGGGTGGCATGGCCCCTACTTTCCATCTGTTGCAGAGCAAGGCGGTGAAGCCTGGCAAGACTGTTACCATAGAGATAGCATTGACCTCGTTGAAGCAGTTGTCCAAGACCGATGCATCGTATATTGCCGTGAGCGACCACTGGCGCTCCAATATCTCGTCGTCACTGTGGGATGATGTGCTGCTGCACGTGCATGGTGACGCACGGATAGAGAAGGTTGTGCCTGTAGCAGATACGGAGAAGAAGATGCTGGAGGTAGGCTACTTCGTTGAAGAAGTGAGCAGCAAGAGTAAAAAGACAGGAGGACGGTCTCTTGTCTCCATCGTCGACCGCGATGGCCATATCCTCTATACCGAAGAAGGAACATGGACGGTGGGCAAGAATACTTTTGCAATTGATTACAATGACATCCTCAAGGAGTGGACGCCTGAGAACCCCACCCTCTACCAGATGACCGTCACCCTGAAGGAGGGTAAGAAGGTGGTGGAACGGGTGGAGCGTAAACTGGGCCTCAAACAGTTCGAGATGCGCGGAAAACAATTCTATCTGAACGGCAAACCGTATAAGTTGCGTGGCGGTTCGTTCACGTGGCATCGTTGGATGCGCTCGCTCGAGGGTGTACAGTTGGGGCATGATGGTGTGTGGTTCCGCGACCAGTTGGCCTCGCGCATGAAAAACTATGGTGCCAACGAGATCAATTTCCATTTGGGGCTGGCTCCGACCTGCTACCTTGACGTCTGTGACTCGCTGGGGCTGCTGGTGCGCTATGAGTGGAGTTTCTTCCATGGTGTGCCTGCCACGGAGGAGAGTTGCCGCGAGCAGTACAGCCGCTGGCTGGCCTCGTCGATGGAACACCCCTGTGCCGCCTACTACTATCCTTACAACGAGACTGCCGGAAAGGACTTGGATAAAGTGTGGCGTGCACTGAACGTTGCGCTGAAGGACTACCCACCGCTGGTGATAGCCCATCGCGACGTGATGCACCTGCACAAGTATTGGTGGAGCATCTTCGAGAACCTCGGTGTCTACTACGACAGCCGTGAGCAGTTCGACCAGACAGTGATGGCTGATGAGTTTGGCGGCAACTACATCGACAAGAACGGTGACTATGGCGGCTACCCCTCGGTGGTGGAGTCGTTCCTGCGCTTCTGTGGACGCAACAATACGAAGGAGCAGCGATTGAAGCAACTGGCGCTCTCTACGGGCAAGGTGGCCGAATACTGGCGGCGTACCGATGTGGCTGGCTGGACGCCATATACCATTGTAAGCAGTTATGAGGACGGCAATAGTTGGTTCCTTGGCGACATGAAGGAGGGCCACCCAATGCCCGTCTGGGACGCGATGGCCGCTGGCTGGTCGCCACAGGCCGTAAGCATGGACCTCTGGGATGTGAACTTCGTGCCTCGTCAGGTTCTCACCATACCCCTGCACTTCTTCAACGACATCGACGAGGACAAGTTGATGCAGACCCGTATCAGTGTGGTTGACGCCCAGGGCCGCACCATCTCAGAGCAGACGCAGGAACAGCAAGTTCCAGCGTTCGCCCACCTTATTAATAATATACAGGTGGCGATGCCTGCTGATACAGGCTGCTACACCCTGAAGGCCGAACTGTTGAACCGCCCGTCGTGGGTCACTCACCCCGTGGTGTCTGCATGGGACGTGCACGTGTTCCGTGCCACCGTGCCAAGCAGAGTGGCGGGTGCCCGTCTCTATGCACCCGATGATGAGAGGGAACTCTGGGAAATGCTCAAAGCCCAGGGGTTGTCACTAAGCGACAGTCCTGAGAAAACCGACGTGGTGCTTCTCTCAGCAGCAGCATGGAATCGTTTGGCAAAGGGCGACAACACTATCAACCGGCTCATCGAGCAGGCCATCGGCCGTGGCACCAGTGTCGTGATGCTCGACGTGGGACCGCAGGGCTACGGCAAGGGCTACCCCGTGGAGGGGCAGAGTCTGAAGAGCCTGCTAAACCCGCCGTCGGTCAGCAATCCACGATTGCAGGATCATCGTCTCTTCGGTAGCATCGTCTTCCATTTCAAGGAGGCTGCCGAGGCGGAGACCAACCTGTTTCCCGACGTAAAGAACAGCAACCTCTGGCAGCACCTGCCTGCCGACTATCGTGGTATGTGGAATGGTCTGCGCGGCGACCTCGTTGTGCCAGCATGGGAGATGGAGGTGCAAGGTGTCAACGCCGACCTCTTCTTGGAGCAGTGGACAGCCCGTGGGGCTGACGAGGCAGCCATCAAGAGCGGCCAGCCCTACTATGCCTACGAGTTGCATGGCTACTACGACTTCTCGACCAAGGCCGGCGACAGCGAGGCCAAGGCACGGCTGAAAGCCTCGGTGATGCAGAAGATAGAAGACGCCCCATCGCTGGCCGTTTTCATCAATCCCAACATCCCCATCAAGCAGACCGACCTTGCTGCTGGCTACAAGAACGCCAATGTGGGCATGGCCGTGAGTATGCAGCGCATGGCCAATGCGGGTAAGAACCTGACAAAGGTGCCAGTCATCAGCATTCAGTTTGGACAGGGAAAAGGCAACCTGCTCGTTTCGCAACTGCTCACCTCAGGCCGTCTGGCCGACACCGGCAAGAATGGTCGGCCATTTGAGCGTCATTATGACGAGACTGCTGTGCAGATGGTACTCAACATGATAAACCAAGTGATGAACAGCGATATATGAAACGGACAGGGCTATTACTTTTAGGAATATTTATCTGGACCTCTTTGCGGGCTCAGCAAGTTAGCGTTGCGCCCTATCAAGGAGGGCGTGACGCCGCAGTGACCTACACATTCGATGACGGATTACAAGACCAGTACACTCTGGCATTCCCAGAACTGAGGAAACGTGGACTTAAGGCCACCTTTGCCGTTATCGGCTCAAAGGTGGGGGGCATTGTCAGAAGCAGTCAGGACAAGGCGATGGGCATTACTGGCACACCAACTATGACATGGGATATGCTTCGCGAAATGGCCGCAGATGGACAAGAAATCAGTAGCCACGGATGGGAACACAAGAACGTGACAAAATTGTCGGCAGACCAATTACGGTTTGAGGTGCAACACAACGACACGATGATCTATATGCAGACGGGACATTTCCCCCGTACCTATTTCTTTCCAGGAAACAGGCGCGATAGCGTTGCACTGACTTTCTGTCAACAGGAGCGCGTGGGCTGTCGCACGGCTCAGATTGCTATAGGCTCCAAGCACGACTCCACTTGGCTCAACCATTGGGTGGATGGACTGATAGCAAGAGGCGAATGGGGCGTAGGCATGACGCACGGTATCGCCACAGGCTACGACCATTTCAGTGACCCGAAGGTGCTCTGGAGTCATTGGGACTACATTACCGCCCATCAGGACCGCGTGTGGGTGGCTACATTCCATGATGTGGCGGCCTATATGGCTGAGCGTGACAATGCAATACTCTCCATCAGCACCCATCCTGGTGTCCTCATCGTCAACGTGACTTGTACGTTGTCGTCGTCGCTCTACAATGTACCGCTGACGCTCGTCATAAACCAGGAAGCAGGC
The DNA here is from genome assembly GCA_017483805.1 of Prevotella sp. GTDB lineage: Bacteria > Bacteroidota > Bacteroidia > Bacteroidales > Bacteroidaceae > Prevotella. The sequence continues at coordinate 279 of JAFUUL010000041.1, read as the reverse complement.
GTATGTAGTGTACGCCAAGGCAACCATAACTTGCCCATATATTGCAGAAATGGGAAAACCCTTGTTGACATAGACCCGCACGGGGGAGCCATAGAGATAGGTGTTGGCTATGGTCAGCGGCAGACACCCGTCATGGGCTGGAGTTCATGGAACACTTACCGCGTGAACATCAGCGACTCGCTCATCATGCGACAGGCCGACGCGATGGTGCAGAAGGGACTGAAGGATGCGGGGTATACTTATATTAATGTGGACGACGGCTTCTTCGGCTACCGCGAC
>JAFUUL010000003.1 GCA_017483805.1 Prevotella sp. | reverse complement strand
GAGAGCATCGGCATTCCGTCGAACCGCGTCATCGGCATGGACGTGAAACTGCACTCCACCAGTCAGGGCACTGAGGAGGGCGTGAACTACACGATGGGCCGCGAGGAGAACCTCGTGCGCACCGACGAACTCATCATCAAGAACCTGAAGACGAACAAGGTGCTGCAAATCTCGCAGGAGATCGGCAAGGTGCCCGTCCTGTCGTTCGGCAACAGCGGTGGCGACGCCGCCATGCACAACTACGCGCTGGGCAACCCGAAGTACAAGTCCGCCGCCTTCATGCTCATCGCCGACGACGACCAGCGCGACCACGCCTCGCGCGAAAAAGCCCTCGCGCTGGGCGAGCAGTGGCGCACGGCGGGCTACCACGTCATCTCCATGCGCGACGACTTCAAGACCATCTACGGCGAGGGCGTCACGAAGACCGACTTCACCTTCCCCATTGACACGCGAGCCCTCACCGAGTGGCAGGCCGGGCGCACCGTCAGCCAGGCTGATGTCGATGCCTTCGGCGGCATAGACAAGTGCTTCGCCGCCGAGCCCATCCCCGACGGCGTGTGGGCCCGCATGCAGGGCAAGACCTACAAGGAGAACCCCTACATCGGCCGCGACGACCTGCGCCATATCCGCGCCCTGCATTGGGACTACGACCAGCAGATGCACGTCGGCGAGATGGTTGTCAACGCCCTCATCGCCGACCGCGTCGTCAGCATCCTGCGCCAGTTGTTCGACGCCCGTTACCCCATCCAGCGGATGCTCCTGCCCGACGTCTACGACGCGGACGACGAGACCCAAATGCGCGACAACAACTCCTCGTGCTTCTGCTATCGCAACATCGCTGGCAGCACCAACCTTTCCAAGCACGCCCGCGGTCTTGCCATCGACATCAACACCCTCTACAACCCCTACTACAAGGTTCGTGACGACGGCTCGCTCTTCATCCAGCCCGCCACCGCCGAGGCGTACTGTAACCGCGATTGGGACTTCCCTTACAAGATAGACCACGACGACCTCTGCTTCCGCCTCTTCACCGAGGCTGGCTTCGAGTGGGGCGGCGACTGGACCACCCGTAAGGACTATCAACACTTCGAGTGGATAGAACAGTAAGAGAAAATGGAACATTAACATATCAAGTGGACTTATGGCTGATAGAAAGATTGCATCTCGAATGAAAACATTGAAGTGCTTAACGCTTGTTTTATGCCTGAGTGTCTGTGGGCAGACGATGGCACAGAACGACCTGTCTTCTTTTGTCAAGAAGGCAAAAACCATGATTGACTCCATTTCAGTCAGCGGTGTTGACCGACGATATATCGATGCACCCGATAAACCTTGGCGCATCATTGTAAGAGGCAATGTAAACCAGAGTATCGTGAGCATGAGAACGGTGGGCACGATGGCTGGCATGGACTATAGTGCTAAACCACACCTGAAAACGGAACCCTCACGCTATCTGGGTCTGTGGGCAGGCTATCGAGGCTTGGGAATGGGCTTCACAAAGAACGTAGGTGGCGACAAGGGTAGTTACTTTACTGTTGGTGCCAATGGCAGGGTCTATAGTGCCAACCTGCGCATTCACTCGTTTGAGAACAATTCGCCAAACTTCGACCTGAACAGCGACCTCATTCCCGAGGAAGAAAAAGAAGACTGGGGCAAGGTGCATCTCACCAGTCCCATCAAGGTACACACCGTCATAGCCGACGCATTTTATCTGTTCAACGGCAAGCGTTTCTCCTACTCCGCAGCCTACTCCCAATCGAAGATACAGAAACGGTCTGCGGGTTCACTGATGGCAGGTGCCATGTATTACCAGGGCTCCATCGACTATGCCTCCCATTCCAACGGCGACCTGATATATGCCATGCAAGGACTTGGCAAGGTGAAGTTGTGGCAGGGTAGTGTGGGCATCGGCTATGCCTACAACTGGGTGCCGGTTCGTGGGCTGCTGGTCAACGCGACGGCTATGCCTATGCTTACGCTGGTCAACAGAGTCAAGGCATACGGCTACGCAACCAATGTTGAGCAGTTGATGGAAGACCCCGCGTTCTGGAATCCCGATTCGAGCGATGAAGAATGGGACGAGTGGTTCTACAACAACGTGCACATCACGCCTATGGGCGACAAGGCGTTCAACAGCGGCATGACGATCAACTTCGATGCTCGCCTGTCCGTGACCTACAATTTCAATCGCTACTTTGTCAGTGCCTACGGTCAGTTCAACAACATGCGCTATCGCCACAACAGTAGCCACGGCTATCTGAACGACTGGTTTGTCAACACCTCTTTTGGCATACGACTATAATGATAAAATTATGAATGGGTAATATGTACAGAATCATTTTTTCCATTATCGCAAGTCTGCTGAGCGTCGCTACATACGCTCAGGACGACATCGTCTTTACACCCCAGTGGACGGCGCAGGCACAGTTCGCGGGCTACTACGTGGCCGAGGCGAAGGGCTTTTACCGCGAGGCGGGCGTGAAGGTACGCATCGAGCATCCGTCGGTCACGCAGCCAGCCATGGCCCGTCTGCGCTCAGGCGAGTGTCAGGCGACGACGCTGCAACTCTGTCAGGCACTGGAGATAGTGGATGGCGGCATCCCTCTCGTGAACATCTTGCAGACATCGATGAATAATGCTATGGTCATCGTCTCGGCACGTGGCAAGGACCCGCTGACACAGAAAGGTGCCCGTGTTGGCATCTGGAGTGTGGGGTTCGGACAGTTGGCCATCTGCATGAGCATCAAAGACCATCTGGATTATCAGTGGGTGCGTTTCGCTCAGAATGTCAACCTGTTCGTTGCCGGTGCACTCGATGCCACACTCGCCATGAGTTACAATGAGTATTACCAACTGATTCAGGCGGGTATGGAAATCGACGACAAGGCGGTCTACCGTTTCTGCGACCACGGCTATAATGTGCAGGAGGACGGTGTCTATATGACTCGTGAGTATTACCAGACGCACCGCGAACAGGCTCGCAAGTTTGCCGAAGCCAGTCGAAGAGGGTGGGAGTGGGTCGCCCAACATCCCGACGAGACACTGGACATCGTGATGCAGTATGTGGACAAGGAAGGCATTGCTACCAACCGCACATTGCAGCGTCTGATGCTGAAAGAGGTGCTGCGTCTGCAAGTGGATCGCGAGTCGAAGAAACGTGAGTTCCGTCTGCGCCCAGACATGGTGAAACAGGCAAGCCGCCTGATGGTGGATAACATGATGCTGGGGCACGAAGTGAAATACGAAGAACTTGTAGACAAATAATAAGAGTATGAAGAAAATCATTGCATATATCCGTCGGCGGCTCTCCGTGAAGTTGAGCCTGTGGGTGGTGCTGTTTGCCGCCGTCATCTTTAATGCTTCGCTCGGCTTCTTCGTCTGGCATGCCCGCGAGGCGGTGCATCAGGAGGCAATCAGTCACGCCACGCAGATTCTCGACAAGACGAGCCTGCGGGTAGAAGGCATCCTGAACCGCGTGGAGGTGGCGACGCAGATGACCGCGTGGCTGGTACAGCGACACCCCGACAAGGCCGATTCGATGTTCGTCTACAGCCGCGGCATGCTGCTGAACAATCCCGACTTCTACAACTGCTCCATCGCCTTCGAGCCGTACCACTTCAAGGACAAGGGCCTCTACTTCTCGGCCTATTCGATGATGAGCGGTGACTCCATTCGCACCATCCAAGGCGGCAGCGACCACTACCAGTACTTCTACATGGACTGGTACTTGATGCCCACGCTGACGGGCCGCCCGTGCTGGACGGATCCGTACATGGACTTCGACGTACCGACCAACAGTTATGAGATGGTGACCAGTTACTGCCAGGCTATCAAGGACAAGGAGGGCAATATGATTGGTGTCATCAACACCAGCCTGTCGTTGAACTGGCTCTCGAAGACCATCTCCGAAACCCAGCCCTATCCCAACTCCTACAGCATCATGATAGGGCGGGGCGGCACCTACTTCGTGCATCCAGACACGACGAAGATTACCCGTCAGACCATTTTTACGCAGACGATTGATAAGCCCGACACGACGCTGACCGCCCTGGGTCACGCCATGCAACGCGGCGAGGAGGGCATGAAGCGAATGAACATCGACGGCACCGACTGCTACGTCTTCTACAAGCCGCTGGGACAGACAGGCTGCTCGATGGCCATCGTCTGCCCGGAGAGCGACATCTTCGGCGGTTTCAATCGGCTACGCCACATCGTGTGGGCCATCATCTCCGTGGGCCTGCTGCTGATGCTCGTCTTCTTCATCCGCATCATCACCCGCGAACTGCGACCCCTCGGACAGTTGGCTAAAGAGACGGAGACCATCGCCTCGGGGCAGTTCGACACCCAGATACCCGACTTCCACCGCACCGACGAGATCGGCCAGTTGAGCCACTCGTTTGCCGGTATGCAGCAGTCGCTCGTGCGTTACATCGAAGAACTGAAGGACACCACCGCGCAGAAAGCGTCGATAGAGAGCGAACTGAACATTGCCCGCGCCATTCAGATGGCTATGCTGCCCAAGACCTTCCCTCCGTTCCCCGACTGCGACGAGGTGAGCATCTACGGCCAACTGACGCCCGCCAAGGCCGTGGGCGGCGACCTCTACGACTTCTACATCCGCGACCAGAAGATGTTCTTCTGCATCGGCGATGTCAGCGGCAAGGGCATCCCGGCCTCGCTGGTCATGGCCGTCACGCGGGCGCTGTTCCGCACCATCTCGACCCGCGAGGAGCGGCCGGAGCACATCGTCAGCCAACTGAGCAACACCATCGCCGGGGACAACGAGATGAATATGTTCGTCACGCTGTTCGTCGGCGTGATGGACTTGCAGACGGGTCATACGAATTACTGCAACGCTGGACACGACGCCCCGCTGCTCATCTCGAAAGACGGGACCCGTCTTGGGCTGTTGCCCGTTGACAGCAACCTACCTGCTGGCATCATGCCGGGGTGGGCGTTCAGTCAGCAGGAAACGGTCATCGACAGCGGCACGACCATCTTCCTCTACACCGACGGTCTGACCGAGGCTGAGGATGTTCATCACGGACAGTTCGGCGACGAGCGTGTGCTTGATACGGCACGTAGCATCTGCGCCGATGGCAACCCCGCACCACGGACGCTGGTGGAAAAGATGGTGGATGCCGTCCACACCTTTGTCGGCGATGCCGAGCAGAGCGACGACCTGACGATGATGGCCATACAGTACAATCCCAAGGGCTCCGACGGTGAGCGTCGCCACTCCATCACCCTGCCCAACGACATCGACACCGTTCCGCAGTTGCCCCAGTTCATCGACGAGGTGGCCGAGGATGCCGCGCTCGACGCATCGCTGGCGATGAGCCTGAACCTGGCCATCGAGGAGGCGGTGGTCAACGTGATGCAGTATGCCTATCCCGAAGGCACGACGGGCACGGTGAACATCGTCGCCACGATAGCCGACGGCGTGCTCTCGTTCGTCATCAGCGACAGCGGCAAGCCCTTCGACCCCACGGCCAAGACCGAAGTCGATACGACGCTTTCGGCAGAGGAACGCCCCATTGGCGGACTGGGCATCCACTTGGTTCGTCAGATTATGGATGACGTCACCTACGAACGGAAAGACAACAAGAACGTCTTGACACTCAAAAAGAATTTAAGTTTATAAGTTTGTAAGTTTTTAAGTTTGTAAGTTTTCAAGAACTCAAGAACTCAAAAACTCAAAAACTTAAGAACTCAAAAACTAAAAAACTCAAGAACTTAAAAACTCAAATAACTCAAAAAATAGAACAATGAAACAGACAAAACTTTGGATGCTCGCCGCCATCCTCGTAATCATTTGCGGCGCCTGTGTGATTACCTGCTGCTCTCAGGACGATGACCCCGTGGTCAGCCCGACCGACGACAGCAGCCAGTTTGTAACCCTGACCGATGCCGTGCCCGATGCCATCTTGGAGATTCGCTACTTCGGCACGTACAACTTTGTGGGCAGTCGCATCGACGGATACGAGGAGCCGACGGCATTGCTGACCAAGCAGGCCGCCGACAGTCTGAAGGCCGTCAGCGACGACGTGATGAAACAAGGGTATCGCCTGAAGATCTACGATGCCTACCGTCCGCAGAAGGGCGTGGACCACTTCGTGCGCTGGGCGGAAGACCTCAACGACACGCTGATGAAGCCCTACTTCTATCCCGACCTCGACAAGAGCGTGCTCTTCCCGCAGGAATATATCTGCCTGAAGAGCGGCCACACGCGCGGCTCCACCCTCGACCTGACGCTGTTCGACATGGCGACGGAAAAGGAACTCGACATGGGCGGCACGTTCGACTGGTTCGGCCCCGAGAGTCATCCCGACTTCTGCGGCAATCCCGAGACGGGAGAGTACACGGGCGACAATTCTAAATCGCCCGCCGAGCCGAAGCGCAGCATAACAGAAGAGCAATTCAAAAACCGCATGATTCTGCGCCGTGCCATGCTTGCCCACGGCTTCAAGCCCTTCGACACCGAGTGGTGGCACTTCACGCTGAAGGACGAGCCATTCCCCGACACCTATTTCACCTTCCCCGTTAAGCAATTGTGATACCTATATATATAATAATGTATAACGACATAAAAGGAACAAGCAATGAGAAAAGCAACATTCAGAATTTTGACGATGCTCTTGGCCCTGCCGATGCTGCTGGGCGTGGTATCATGTAAAGACAACGACGACAAACCCCGCCGTGAACGACGGGACGGAGACCGTGGAGGCGCCCGACGAGACGCTGCCCACCACCGACCAATGACCACTCGCGTCAGCGCCGACCTGCACGCCGCCGTCATGGCCAACTTCGACGAAGGCTCGACGGGCGCCGCGCTGGTGAAGCGACTGCCCGAGACCTCCGCCGCCATCGACCTCGACACCCGCCTCGTGGTGCTGTCCGGCGCGGACTTCTCGATGGCCAACCCTACGACCACCGCCTACGACATGGCCGACGTGGCCCGCGTCTACTTGGGCGGCGGCTACATCGCCCTCGTGCAGCCCACGCAGGAGCAGGCCGCCTTCTTCGGACTGACGCTGCTGACCGCCGTGGCAGGGCTTGAGGTCGAGGCCTACGAGCAGATGTTCGACCTCGACGCACCCGCAGCCGCCCGCGCCGCCAGCCACAGCGACGCCGCCGAGCGGCTGAAGGCCCGCGCCGCCAACCTGCAGCACGCCGCTGCCACCC
>JAFUUL010000100.1 GCA_017483805.1 Prevotella sp. | reverse complement strand
GCCGCTGCGGGGAGGGCGCAGAAGCAGGATGCCAGTACGCAGAACAGCAGTCGCTGACTGGCTGTCTGCCAAAGATTAAATATGGTGCTCTTCATTTTCATTTATTTTTTGCTTCATATTCGTCCAATTCCACCGGTCTCAGCAGGAAGGCTGCAATGCGCACGTCGCGGCTGTAGGTGGCAAGTTGGGTGCTGTTAAACACACTAATAGGAGATGTGACCCTGATACTGGGATAGTAGTCGCTACCGATGCCATCATAGCAGACGGGGAACTGGAAACGTCCGATAAACACAGTATCAGTCTTCTCAGGATTATTCGTAAAGGCCGTATTGGCGTTGACAGATGTCGGAACGGCGGGCAGTTTGCCACCCGTCTTCAGACTGTCGGCATAGGCCCTGCTAAAACAATACTTCTGGGTATTGCCCTTGGCATCGCAATAGTTCAACTCGAAGTTGAGCCAGTTGGGACGCGGCTCGTTACCGAAGGCACGCAGAGCCGTAGGCATGAACACCACATAGAAATTATAGGTGGTCGACATGACACCCGGCATACCGATAAAGAAGTCAGGCTTGGCACGGTCGCCACCAGGCTGAATCCATGCATAGCGGTATGAGGTGGACTTCTTGGCAGCATCTTTTCCAAACACCGTCTCATAGAGAGAGTCAGGAACCGACATGCTCATGCTCTGGGCCGAAGCGGGGAAGAGGTTGGCCAGATATGAACGTGGAGAGAACTCCAGTTCCGGGCAATAGGACTCCCAGGGATGGAATGCCAGGCTGTCTACCATGTAGCCGTAGCCATTACTCATCTCAATAGGCTCGCCCACCTGACTATCCAGCAGGATCTCCTTAGGATTGGAGAACTTGTTCAACGCATCGCCGAACTTGTCGCGCTTGGAGTTGCGGTCAGACAGCGTAGAGCGAAGCGAGTCGGTAGCACCAGGCGTTCCCTTCTCAAGAATCCACTTGTTGTAATGGTTGTTGTTGCTATAGACCAGATGGTTCACTATCGTGCGGCGCACCAGCGAGTCGGTCAGGTAAGCGGCATCCACCGTCACCGTCTTGGTCTTCGTGTCAGTAGCACTGGCATATTCTGCCACATCGTTCACCTTGGTCGTCGTGATGAAGTTGTAGTAAGGTTTCACCCGGTTGTACATATCCAGGAATGCCTTGTTGGTCGGCATCAGCATCGCATAAGAACTGTCCTCGCGCTCAATCAGGGCACCCAACTGGCGCGTCAGTGTGTTGGTGGTCACCATCACTGAGTCGATGTAGGTCTGAATACCATCCACATAAGGACCTTTCACTGAAGCATTCTCGTCGAGACGGGTCTCCTCGTAGTGCATAAAGTGGTTGCGCAGAGAGTCGATGTCCTCTCCCACCTTGAGATACTCATAGATGCTGGGATAGAACTTGGCTGCGCCGTCCAGCAGGTGCATCAGGCCATTCGAACTGGGCAGGTTGGCTGATGTGATGCCAATCTTGCCAAAGGTATAACTGCCGTCACCCAGGAAATCGAAGGACTTCTCATTCAGCATGTGCACGCGCTCTTCCACCTTACCTGTGGCTGCATGGCTATACTCAGCAATGTGGTTTTTCACAAACTGGTTCAGCAGGTCCTCCTTGCTCAGGCCCTGAAAATCCGACACGTTGAAAGTACCATTGACAGGAGCCCAAACCGTCAGTGAACGCGGTGTGTTCAACTCGGCATCGTAGCCGCTCTGACGCACCAGCGAGGCAAAGTCGGACAGTTGACTGTTCTGCGAGATATTCTCCCACAGCGTCAAGTCACCAGAGGGCATCTGGTCCACAGGTGTCTCGTTATAATCGCTGAAATCGGTGCACGATGTGGCGGCAAGCATGCCAGCCGCCATCATCGCAATACCTATATATTTATTCCGTTTCATAACTATTCTATTTTCTTTTATCAATATTCAGTTGCATTAGAACCAGTCCTCTGAATAGGTGTCGTTGTCAACCACATCGACTGGAACGAACTCAATATAATCGAACTGCCACTTACGGGCCAGATTGCCATCGTTGGCAATCACGTTCTTGATGCGGAACCAATGCTCTTCGCTCTGCTTGAACTGCACACGGCCCATGATCTTGCGCAGGCTATTGTTACCCGTTGTAGTGTAACGCATATTGCGCTTGTCGTCTACGACACCAGGACTCGTGTTCAGGTCACCATTCTCAGCGTGGTCTGCATAACTGTAGATACCGCGCATATAACCACGGTTGCGCATAGCGGCATCGGTGGCTACACCCAGGTCATCCTCATCAGTGAAGATAGTCCAACCGATGCGCGGATCTTCAATACTGACACGCACATCAAGAGGAATGTCAAGTGCCATCATGGCCTGCTGAGAAGAAGAGTTACCCAGATAGAACTGCATCATGCCGCCGTGTCCCATAGGTGTATAGAAAATGCGGAACTCATAGGTATTAGTAGGCAAGGGTGGCAGTTTGATGGCTAGGTCGTAGTCACCCCATCCCTGGAAGGTATCAGCCTGCCAGGCATTATAGGCACCTTTCACATTATAGCGGAAGCGGTTCTCCGGTGTGTAACTCACCACGTTGTCGAAATAGTTCAGCGGGAAGGCGATACGTGCACCACTGCCGCCACCGTTCAGAGCGCTAATCTCACTGGAATTAGACATACGGAAACCATTGTTGATGAACTCTGGCAGGAAGGTGGTCGAGTCGAAGCGCATACGCTCGTGGAGTACGCCCTTTGGCACATCCTCGTCGTAGACCAGCATATCCTGCAGACTGTGGATATAGCCATTGAAGGTCTGGATGTTCCAGTTCTCTGCGCCGTCAGCCTTATCAGAGGTGCGGTTGATCCTCACGCCCTGACGCTCAATAGTATGCATAGCGTCGCTACCCATTGTACCAAGTTCATCGGTCAACGTATTGAATGCTACATAGCGGTTGATGTAGAGCGTCTTGCGAGCGGCCAACGGCTGCGGCTGCCAAATCTTCAGAAGAGTGTTGGGCAGCATGGTCTCATAGTAGTCATAAGGAGAGGCACCATTGGTGTAGTTCCATGTCTGTGCCTTCTGCCACTTGGAATTGCGCTCGTAGACCAACTCATCCTCCGGCATACCGGCATAGAGGATATGATAGGCCACAAACATATTCAGGGCATTGTTGCGGTTCTTGTAGTCAGTACCCGTGCTGACGGTCTTTTCGTAACTGTTGGTATCGTAATTCCAGAGACCGACTTCGCTCAACTGGTTGTACCATTTGGCGGCATCACCATAGACACGATTGGCGTATGCAGCCAGGTCTTCTACGCTATTGATGCCTTTCAGATGCATGACGGAGTCTGGCTCGGCAAAGACGGTGTACATCACCTTACAATCCTCGGGATGGTAAAGGTCATCGGTAGTATTACCGGCAGAGTTCACATCCTTGATGTCAGAAATGGTGTACTCAACATTCTTCTTGGAATCCCGAATCATCTCTGAGAGACCTGTCAACTTCAGGGCCTCGTTGAAGATGCTGAATTCCGACAGGCGATCCAGTTCCTCTGGCAGTAAGCGGGTGTTGCGGGGAATCACATTGTTGAGGACATGCACCACACCATTGGTCACCACCGAGTCGGCCTCAACAATCATAGCGACCTTGTTCAGGACGATCTGACCTGTAGAGCCGTCGCTGGTGACAGGAATGCGGAGCATCGTGGTGATGGAGCCGCTACCGCCACCCATGTCGATGGTGGTCATCGTGCCGTTCACAAGGTGATACTTGGCAATGTCGTTGCACAGGCTGTCGGTCAGTCCTTCCAGCGACTCCTCTGTCATACCATTGTGGGGAATGGTCGTCTCGGCATCATTATACAAGTCGTGGATGTAAGTTTCAACGGCGTCATTGTTAGGAATGAAGCAGGTGTACTCACCGTATGACGACAGGTTGCGGTCGAGACCTACGCGCTGCAAGATATACATGAACGATGACAGTTCCGACTTACGGGCGATATAGTCAGTAGCCGTCTCACCGGTAGCCGTAAACAGGTCCGACTCGTCTGGCTCGGGGTTACAGCCAGTCATAGCCAACCCCATGAAACCCATGACAGCCATGAGCCCCACTCTACCTACTATTTTTCTTAGATTCTTATTCATTGTCTTTCCTCCTTTGCTTTAATAGTTTTTCTCGTATTCATTTGTATCCTTATACGCAGGGTTCTGACGCAGCAACGGGCAGACGATGATATCGCTGTTGGGCACAGGCATATAGAGATAAGCCTCGTTGGCCATCTTGGCCTGCACACCGCTGGCCTCCGTGCCACGCATACGGGTCATCAGTTTCAGCATCTCAGTGTAGTTGGCCGGCATCTGAACACCTTCATCCACCAGTTCACCCATGGTGCGGCTGTAGTCAGCACCGTCGATGTGACGGTAGTTGTAGCGCATCAGGTCGTACCAGCGGCGTCCCTCGAAGCAGAACTCACGCAGACGCTCCTGCATGACCATTCTCTCAAACTGTTCCTTGGTCTGAGTCCTATAGGTTGTCCACTTCATGGAGTCAGCCAGATTTTCCTGATGGAGGGCACGCGTATTGACGGCCTGAATCAGATTGAAGGGCACGCGGAGCAAATCCTGCTGCTCGGTTGTAGAGAGAGCAGTGTCCACTTGCTGAACTAGTGCCTCAGCCTTCATGAGCATCACATCGGTCAGGCGATACACATTGAGGTTTCTATCCAAGCCTCCGTAATCGTAAGACTCACGCGTCTTCGTGGTCACCTTGGTTTGGACGGGCGTCTGAGAAATCATCTTGCGCACATGGTAAGACTCTTCTCCCGTGCTGGGGATGTAGCAAGCGCCATAGTAACGCATATCCTTAGAACTGTAGAGTGTAGCATCGCTCAGGAAAGTAGTGGCCGTGTAATTATCGTGGGTATTGGCGAAAAGCGTGGTTGCCTTCAGCCAGCCCTCGCCAGCAGTGCCACTCTCTTTCTTATACTTGTAGTAATAAGAGCAAACGGCAGAATTGCTGCGCGACTGTATCTCAAAAATGCTCTCCTCTGCGTTCTGTGTGACGAACAGAGCCTTGTAGATGTCGCTGGCATCGGCCAGAGGATACTCTTTCTCCGTCAGTTCATTACGGCCACGCACGTGCTGCTTCTGCTTGGACTCGATCACCTGGTCGCAGTAGTTGATACACTGTTCGTAGTCGGCAGCATTATGCGTGACAGAGGCACGCCACAGATAGATGTCGGCCAGCAGCGTGTGGATGGCATCGTTGGTCATCCAGCCGACGCGGCGCCAGTCAGACTTGTTATAACCAGAGGCATTCAGCGGAGCCTTGGAGGCCTCCTCCAGGTCGGCAATACAACGCTCCAGAATGTAAGCGGGAGCAGACTGCGCCACCTGCGTGTTCTGACTGCTGTTCATGTAAGACTCCGTGATGTAAGGCACGTCACGGAAGTTGCGCACCAGGTAGAAGTAGCAGAGGGCACGCAGTGCCAGCATCTGCGAACGGTCCACCTGATAGTCACCATCGGTATAGTTGGGGTCAACAGCCATCACGTCAGCCGCACGGTCCAACACGATGTTGCAGCGGTTGATAACACTATAGAAAGCCGACCAACTGCCATACATATTGGTGGTCTGCATGTTCACAGCAGCGATTTCGTCGAGAGCCGTGGTTGTAGCGCTGATATCGGCAGACGATGTGCGATTGAGTTCATCAGTGCGGTAGTCGCCCCACACGAACAGACGGGCAATCACGTCATCCGACGACATGGCGGAATAGGCAGCATTGACCATGGACGAGACATCCTCCTTGGTCTTCCAGAAATCCTCATCTACGGTTTTGTCGTCAGGCAGGATGATAGTGTCGAGACACGACACCAGCATCAAACTGGAAACGAACATTAATATATATTTCTTCATAATCTTGAAATGCTTAGAATCCGAAATTAAGTGTGAACGTAAACTGCTTGGAGCGCGGTGTCTTGGCATCGTCGATAGCAGGGTTGTAGCCCTTCTGCGACACCTCGGGGTCTATACCGCTGTACTTGGTCCAGACGTAGAGGTTGTTCAGCGAAGCATAAGCCTGAAGTTGGTTCAGGCCCCACTTCTTGATCATCTTATTGTCGAAGCGATAGCCCACCTGCAGGTTCTGGAAGCGGACGAAACCACCGTCCTCTACATAGCGGTCGGAGTTCTGCCAGTTCCAGCCCGACTGATACATAGCGCGCGGCATCGGCGTCACATCGCCATCCTTGCGCCAGCGGTAGTTCACCGTGGTGCTCTGGTTGTTGGTGTCGTACATCTTCTCCAGGCTCATGCGGGCGGTGTTCACCACCTTGTTGCCGAAACGATAGTTGAAGCGACCCTTCACAAACCAGCGGCCATAGTTGAGCGAGATGTTGAAACCACCGTTTACCTTAGGCAGCGAGTTGCCCAAGTAGACAATGTCGAGTGCGTTGATCTGTCCGTCGTGGTTGATATCCTCATAGATGGCATCACCACCCTGGAAGTCATACTCACTGGCCGTGCCGTAGGCATACTTCTGATGCTGGGGCTTGCCGGTATTGTTGTCCATGATGACCTTGCCGTCGGCACCGACTGCCACGGGAGCCGTATGGCCCTCAGCCAGGAAGTCGTTGATCCAGTTTTCGTACTGAGTAGGATTCAGGTTGTTCTCCTTCTGGTAGTTCTCCAGATAGTCGTAGGTGTACTGATAGACGCCCTTGTAATGGAAACCGTAGATAGAGCCGAGCGAGTTGTTCAACTGCACACGGACGGGATAGGTGCCGCGCTTGGAGGCATCCCATGTCGTACCGTTGATAGAGGTAAGCACGCTCTCGTCCATCTCCTTCAGCAAGTTGGAGTTCTGGGCAATGTTCAGTCCGAAGTCGGCAGAGAACTTACCAATCTTGATGAATTTCTTGGCATTGAAGTTCAACTCCCAACCTTCGTTAGTCATGCGTCCTACGTTAGAATAGGCCAGGCTGCCGAAACCAGTGAACGACGGGATATTGACATTTGCCATCAGCAGGTCCTTGGTGTCCTTGTAGTAATAGTCGAAGTCAATCTCGTACTTGTCGTTGAAGAAGCCCAAGTTGAAACCGAGGTTATAACTCATGGTCTTCTCCCAGCGCAGGTCATCGAGTTTCAGACCGTCGAGTGTAGCAAATGTTGCCAGATTGGTAGAGCCCTTACCGTACTGGCCGGCCGAAGTGTTATAGGTATTATAGAAGAGGTAGTCCTTATCCGGTGCCTTACCCACAATACCCCACGAAGCACGGAGGCCAATCATGGAAACCACATCCTTAATGCCCTTCATGAACGGCTCGTCGATGATGTTGTAGCGCAACGACACACCGGGGAAGTAAGCCCACTTGTGCTTCGGACCGAACTTCGAGTCACCATCAGCACGGAGCGAGAAGCCGAGGCTGTAGCGGCCGTCCAGGTAACTGACGTGACCATTGTAGAGCACGTTCTGCGAGTTAGAGCGTCCGTTGCCGCTGCTGGGCGTGCCGGGCGAGGCATCGACGGTCGATGAGGTGATGCCGTTAGGCAGGTGGCCCATCACAACGGTCTGGTTGTTGGAGTTCTGCGTGTTCATCTCGTAGCGCAGCAACATCGTTGCCGACCAGTCACGGTTCTTGAAGTAAGGCGTGAAGACCAACTCTGCACGACCGCCGATCTTCATGCGGTTGAACTCGTAGTTGGTTGTCAGGTTATACTCCGAGTCCGTCCACAGACGGTTGGTGAGGGCAGCCGACCAGAAGGTGGGCTTCGACTCGGCAAAGATATCGAAGTCTACACGACCGTTGAAGGTCAGTCGGCTCGTCTCGGGCTCAGTGCCCAGAATCTCGTACTTGATGGTGAAGTCAGGCGTCAGACGATAGGTCTGGTCCTTGATCCATGCCTGATCGGCGATGGCCACGGGGTTACCCAGTCCATAGAGGGCCGACAGGTCGTAACTGGAATAGAAGCCGTCGTAAGGCGTGGTGTTACGGTTGGGAGCCGTCGGGTTCATCAGGAAGTACTCGTCGGTGTCATTGCCGTTGCCGTCCTGACGGTAGATGGCCATGTTAGGAGCCTGGTTCTGGGCGATAGAGAGCAGGCTGGGATGGCTGACGCCATTCACCTTCTCTGCATAGTTCTTGTCGTTGTTCGTATAGGTCAGGGCGAAGTTCGTGATGAAGCGAATGCGGTCTGACACATTGTAGTCCAGTGCCATACGCGTGGTGAACTGCTGGAACTTCTGTCCGATGACGGTACCGGTCTGGTGCTTGTAACCGGCAGAGATACGGAAGGTAGCCTTCTGACCGCCACCCGTCAGGTTGACGCTGAAGTCGTGCATACCGCCGAACTGCTTCACGGCGTCCACCCAGTCGGTGTTGTTGTTCCAGTTCTCCCAGTCGGCATAGCCAGACTTGTCGTAGTTCAACTCAGCCATCGAGGTGGTGCGGTCGGCCTGCTGCGTGGGATTATAGAATTCCTCCTTCATCAGCATGGTGTAGTCGTCACCGTTCAGCAGGCTGTAGCCATCGGGCATCCAGGTGCCGGTGAACTTATAGGAGAAGTTGACGCGGGGTTTGCCACGGCTACCACGCTTGGTGGTAATCATAATCACACCGTTGGCACCCTTGGAGCCCCAGACAGCCGTTGCGGCGGCGTCCTTCAACACGGTGATTGAGGCGATATCCTCCACGTTGACCGACAGCAGCGATGAATACTGCTCCTCGTCGGCATTGGCATAGTCGAAGTCCTCGTCGGGGTTGTCGAAGATCTTGTCATCGACGACAATCAGCGGGTTGGCATTGGCCGAAAGCGTGGTGACACCACGCAGACGCATCTGAGTGCCTGCACCGAGGTTACCAGAGTTAGACACGATGTCGAGACCGGCAATCTGGCCCTGCAGGGCCTCGTCGGCAGAGGTGAAGGCCAGACCTTCCACCTCCTGCATGTTCATGGTCTGCTGAGAGACGGCAATCTCCTTCTTCTGCAGCATCAGGCCGCCGGAACTGCCTTTGCGGCCCACGACCTTTACTTCTTTCAACTGGGCGTTGGCGGGTTCCAACTTGATCTTAAACACCTTTCTGTCGCCGATAGCCACGGTCTGTGTCTTGTCGCCTACATAGGAGAAGCGGAGTTTATTCTTCGTATTGGTGATCTTCATCGAGAAGTTACCGTTGAAGTCGGTCGTAGCATTGTTCACAATACGATTGTTGGCATCGACCTCACAGACGGTACCCATCATGATGGGACCCTCATTGTCGCTCAACGTACCCGAGACCGTTCCCTGAGCCGCTGCAAACTGGCAGATGAGCCCGAGCAGGGCGGTTAATATGACTCTTTGAATATTCATTGTCTTAGTCTTTTGAGTTCGCTGTTGTTAGTTATTCGTTGAATTTGCCGGATTTGTTGCCATAGAGCGGTTCTGAAATCTGATGGACAGCACAGAACGACGATGTCTCGATGGCCGTGGCCGTGGTCTTCGCAGCGTTGAGCCAGTAGTCGCGCGCCATCTTGTTGACCACACGGTTATTATCATCGGCATTGACAGTCACCGTATGACCGGCTCTGTCCGAAAGAATCAACTGGCCGTTGCCGCCAGAGATTCCGATTTCCTTGGCAATACCTCTTTCATCGGAACTGAGCGACTGGTAGTCACCACCCTCAATGGTATTGTCGGCATAAACAGAGTTGGTCACGAAATGATAGCGCACGAAGTCGCGAATCTGGGTGATCATCTTCTTGGCCGCATCCTTGTCAGCCTGCTCTTGAGGTGTAACCTCGTGTTCCTCCATCTCCAGATAAGGCTCACCCAGTGCGACGATGTCCGTCCACTTAGGCAGACCGTCGGCGTATGCCTTGGCCATGGCCGTATTGTCGGGAGCAAAGAGTGTATAGTTATAGGTGTTGAACATCTTCACGTTGTAGTCCAGACAAGCATTGGCGATGCTGGTTGCACCTAATTTATAATTACGCGTGAAGACGATATAGGCATCCTGCTCGGAGAAGCCCAGTTTTCTGCCGTTGGCATCCACCTTCTCATCATCGGAGATGCCGGCCCATGCCAACAGTTCGGTAGCCTGGAAGCCGGTGCAGACATCGAGGAACTCACTGAACACATCCTTGTTTTCATCCAGGACGGCATAGACACTCTTGTGAGGCGGCTGGATGAGACGGTCTATACGATAGGCGTGACCGTTCTTCTCGCCGTAGATGTTCTTGATGCGCGGAGCAGGCAGCAAGTCTGGATTCTCAATCTGAGAGCCGGAGATAACACGTCCGCCCTCAGAACTGCCATCCACATAGACTTCGCCGCCATGCTTGGTCTTGTAGTAATGGTTCTGGCCGATCACTGCGCCGCTGTCGAGCACCAGCGTGTGATAGTTCAGAATGTCTTCCAATTGCGAATTGATTTCCACCGGGCTGCTGACGTTGCGTGCCGAAGCGAGGTCAATCCCGCCAGTCGTCGGATCATAGTAGTAGCGTGTGGCCTTCACGTAAGGCTCACGTGTGGCCAGCGAGTCGTAGTAGATATGGAGCACGTCGGGACGCGGCGTGATGCCATCGCTGGCCACGTGACCCAGCGTAGCGGGATCAACATAGTAGAAGTCGAAAGCCTTGTCCTCGGGAATGAAGAAAGCATAGTTGGCGCTCATGGCTTTCAGGTAGTAGTAGAAGTCAGCGTACTTGACCGTATAAGAAGGATTCATCGTGTTGCGGATGTACGGATCCTGAATCAGCCAATTCATGATCTTCATGTCAGGATACTCAGAGGCAGGAGCCATCACCGAGCGATACTCATCGGGAACGATCATCTCGTTGATCAGGTAGACGACACCGTTGTTGGCAATGGTAATGTCGTACTTGCCGTCGTCCTTGCGGTCGATCAGCGACAGTTTCAGTCCCATGTTCTCCGAGGCATCGTTCGTTACGTTGTCAAACTTCGAAGGAACGGTGGTGGAGAAGTTGGTCTTCATCAGGTTCTTGGTGAACGAAGCCAGAATGCCGGGCTTCTTGGAGTGCAGCGAGTCGAGGTTCACCATCAGGTTGGCCTCGGTGTTGGGCAGTCCGCCATAGATGTCAATCAGGTGTGAGCCGCCACCGCCGGGCAGGAAGTAATCCTTCACAGCATTGTCATCAGGCACGAAGAAGGCACCGATGTCCTTGATGGCACTTGTACCCGGCATGGGAGAGTACTGGTTCCAACCTGGGTCGTAGGACAGTATGAAGGTAGAAGAAACCTCCGTGCCGTTCGGGTCGCGCGTCAACTGGACGTCCTGTGAGTTGGTGCTCATGTAGCGCATCTGGAAGATGCTGTCCTTCTGGGGCAGGTTGTTAGCCTTGGCCCAGTCGTTATACTGGCGAGTGGTCGTCGCATCATAGTAAG
Source organism: Prevotella sp. (assembly GCA_017483805.1). Lineage (GTDB taxonomy): Bacteria > Bacteroidota > Bacteroidia > Bacteroidales > Bacteroidaceae > Prevotella. The sequence continues at coordinate 30,252 of JAFUUL010000100.1, read as the reverse complement.
GCGCTGCATAGTGGTCCAGAATGCGGCTGAAGTAGGTCATCTTGCTGTGGCGGCGCAACACCTGGGCCATGTTGCCCGGCGGAACGAGCACATTGTCCAACTGGTGGATGTAGCCATTCTGACAGGTGACATCGCCATTGATAACCTGGTTGTTGAAGATATAAGCCGTGCCCTCGGTGAAAGGTGTGCCGGTCAGTACGGCAAAGTCACTCTCGTCGCCCAGGGTGGTGATGTTGTTGTGCAGCATATACTCGCGGGTCAGGTGGACCATCATGGGGATGGTGGCGTCTGTCACCAAGTCGATACCGCGGTCGTAGTACTTCTCCCAGTAGCGGTTGCCCTGTGGCATACCTGCTGCATCGGCGATATGCTGGATGGTGTCTATCACACTCACATTGGTAGCATGCTTGACAGCCTCGCCCTTGTCGGGAGTATTGGTACCGTTGCTGACATTAGGCAGCAAACCCAACAGAAGGGCATTGTCGAGCATTGAAGAGTAGAGCAACAACTTCTTCTGAGCCAGCGACAACTGCTCATAACTGCTGACGCCCCAGTCATTACTTTTGAAGAATCGCTCGAAGGCTTCGTCATTGGCAGGGAACACCGTCTTCGAACCCGTGCGGTTCAGCACCTCGTCATAGCCGAGGTCGTCGATCAACCGCAGGTAGTTCGTAAATGTTCCCGTAAGCCTCTCCTGGTTAGGATTCTTCAGTTCTGAATAGATGCTTCCGCCGAGCCACGAGGGTTTGGAGTCTGCATCCACCTCTTCGTACTTATCTACGCAAGAGGTCATCAGTCCCGTCAAAACGAGAGAGATACAGAAAAGGAACTTTTTCATAGAGTTTGTTTTTTATATTTAATAGTTGTTTTAAGCAGCCTTTGCGGAAGGGCACAATGCCACCTCCGCATTTTCGGGTACAAAGATAACACATTTTTTATTAAATACAAATAAAATTTGCACAAATTCTATGATTATGGCAAAAAAAAAGGAAAATAATCAAAAATCGGGAGCATCCGTGATGACGCTCCCGATTTTGAAAATGATATTTAACCTCGTTGTGTTGGTCTCTTACTTCACCACAAACTTGAACTTCGTTCGAGTTTGTTCACGTTCGGAAATAAGAGCGAACTCTCATTTCACTCACTTAACCACAAACTTTTTGCCGTTCTGGATGTACAGGCCGGGCTTGGTGATCTTGTTCACCTTCAAACCGCTGATGGTGTAGATGGCGGCGTTGGGCGTAGCAACCGTGGCATTCTGGATGCCATCGACGACCTCTGCCCAAGTAGGCTCGGTGATGTCTTCCTCGACACTCAGCAACTTGTACTTCGAGATCTTCAGGTTGTCGAACCAGCAGCGACGATCCTGATTGTTATAGTTGCTCAGCAGCACGAACTTCACAATCTTATGATCAGTGATGTCTGCACGGAACGGCATCTCTGCGCCCTCGTTGGTTCCCCTCTGCGGATTGACGATAGTGCCCTTCAGGGTCTTGTTCAGATAGTCGACCACCAGATCGTAAGACGTACGGTTGTTCTCGGCAGCAATAGCGGCATTAGAGGCAGAACCAGAACCAATGCCAGTGGCATACTGAAGGACGTTCATACCCGTGCCACCATTGGTCAGCACATCGTTGAAGTCATTGTAAGACAGACTACCATTATAACGGTTCAAGTAGAAACCGGCTACACGCTCATCGGCAGCGTTCCTTAACTCCACACCAGCAAATTTACCTGAAAGGTTGCCATGGAAGAAGTCGAAGGTAAAGCGGATGGCCTCGTCTTCAGCAGGCTGCTCTTCCTCGCTCAGATAAACAGTAGCACTACCATTGCCAACGCGGAGGACATCCAGATATTCCTCACCATAGCCAAGAACGAAGTAGGCACCACTGTTATTGGTTTCACCCCAGGCACTGGTATACATACGGCCTTTCGTACCCTGGAAGAAATACGACTCTTGTGGCTCAGTTTCTTCCGGATTGACATTCTCGGTAACACCCTGAGAGAAATCGATGTCGACGAACGGCACAACGGACACAGTAGCCAGGAAGGCCTCGGTAGCAGCATTCAGCGTGGCGAGAGCCTGTGTCAGAGTCTCAGTGTCAGCCTCGCGGGTAGCGTCGGTAGTAGTCTCACGGACGGTCTTCAGCGTGTTGAGAGCAGCCAGAATGGCAGCCCTATAGGTATCGCGGTCACCTGTCAGATAAGCACCATTATTGCGTGTGCCCTTGGCAGCCTCGATGGCATTGCCCAGGTCGGTGAAGGGCTTGTTGGCAGCCTCAATCCATGCGCTGGCATCACCATAGCCGCGCACAACGGCATACTGACTGTAGCGATTGTAGAAGGTAGAATCCTCACCCTCGGCAACCGTGGGATAGAATCCCTGAGGAATAGTCCACTCCGTCAGTTCCTCGGTAGTAGCCACACCAGCATCGCTGCCGTCCTCGGCCACCCAACCCTTGTTGACGATAGCCAGATAGTAGGGATCCCACATATCTCTTGCAGCCTTCACGGAGTCTTGCTCCCAAGGCAGGTTGGCATTGCCAATCTTCAGGTGCAGGGTGTGGCGGTTGCTGGTGGCAGCATCCCACTGGGCCTTGAAGGCCACCCAAGACTCGATATGGGCGATATTGGCCTCAATCTGGGGACCGTCGCCCAGCGCATAGACCTCAACATTCTTGATGAAGAAAGCACCGCCGCTGCTGGTACCAGGCCAGTAGACGCCTGCACGGAACTGTCCGTCCTCAGCAATATCGCCGATGTGCAGAATGCGCTGATAGTTCTCTCCGAAGATAGTATCGGTTTCAATAGAGTCGTTACCAACGAACACCTTGCAGGCATTTTTCAGGTTGAAGGTGGGCTCGCAAGGCCAAGAGGTCTTACCGGTGTTGGCATTACGGATTTCAGCAGTGAAGAGATAGCGGCCCTTCGGGAAGTTGGTGTTGAAAGCCGTATAAGTAGCAGTATGGGCATAGCCATTCTGGATGGCCGACATCAGATAGTCGGCACTGCCGGTATGGCCCCAGTTGCCGCCGGCCAAGTCGAGGTTAGCGTATGTAGCAGGACGGTTGGCACCACGACCGACAGTAGCCAGCGATGCCACATCCTCGGTACCGGTCAACTTGTCGTTCATACGACGAGAAGTGATGCTCATGAAAGGCTGCACACCCTCATCCTCAAGTCCCAGCATCAGGGATTCTGCATTGCCGGGATCATCCATTTCGCCTGAAGCGATGGCCTCTTCCACCATTCCAATGATACCTTCCAGGTTTGCCTTGGCATCCTGAGCAGCCTCGGTGTTGAACTCCGGCATCTCCATCAGGGTCTTCACAAAGGCAATGCGGCTCTGGGCGATACGGATGTCGTACACCTCAGCAGCCTTGTGAACCTCGATGTTGGTGATCTGAGTTCCCTCAGGCAGTTTCTCGAAGTGCATCACCAGTTGCTGACCGGTCTCAGCGGTGAAGCCGAACACCACGGTCTTCCACTCCTCCTGGGGGAAGTTGGCAACAGCAGCGACATTCACTACAGGTGCCTCTTCAGTAGAAGCCACCTTCGTGAAGTTGCCATCACTGTTGAGGAAGAAGTCTGCTACATTGGAGCCCGGGGTAACATCAGCCGTCAGAATGGAGGTAAAACCGGCATTGAGGGCCTTGATGTCGAACGACACAATGTAGTAGCCACCGTCTGACAGCGTCCACTTGTTGCACAGGGGCTGACCATCTGCCACAGAGATAGCCTGTAGCACAGTCTCACCGTTAGGACCGGCGCCCTGCACCAGATCCCATACTTCGGCATTGGGCGCTGTCTCTGGATCGGCACCATACCAGCCATCCTTCTGATTGGCAAAGTTGCCGTTGGCCACGAGGTTTTCACCTGTAATCTTGAACCTCTGCGTCGTGTTGTAAGCATAGTCGCCGATCTCGTAAGCGAACGACGTTGCTACCGTCAGCAGCGCAAAAGCCACCATGAGTAATCTTTTCTTCATAAAATAATTTTTTTTAGTTATTAAACAATTGAATGATTAAGTAGTCTATATAGATAGGGCCGTTGCAGTGTTGGCGGCCAACTATACCAAACAGACTTAACGAGGTGTTACTCAAAAAGTACACCTGAATCACTTCCGACTATGAACACAGACTATGTTTCAGAAGAGGAGTCGTGCAGCCCTGACCAGCCGTCACTGCTGCAGACCTACGATTGCGACCTCGAAAGACTTGCCCGCCGAGTGGGCAAGGACAGGGCCGCCAGTTCCTACACCCGCCAGCGACAGTCGCGGCAGAGCCTGGCCCGTTTTCTCACCGACGTCCTGCACCGTCAAGACATTCCGCTCACGGAACTCACCGGCCAGTTCATCCGCGACTATGCGCTCTACCTAAGCACCGAGCGGCAGATGAGGCCCGGCACCATCTGGATGCTCACCCAGATGCTGAAGGGTGTCGTCCACCGGGCCTGCCAGCGCCAGTTGCTCGCGGCCAGCCCCTTTGCCGACTTCCACGTCAGCAAGAACATCCGCGACCGCGAATACCTGACGGAACGGGAACTGCGGCTGCTCATGGACTGCCGGTTGTCGCAGCCTGCACTGCGCTATACCCGCGACCTCTTCGTCTTTGCCGCACTGACCGGTATGTCTTATATCGACATACGCAACCTCCGCCCTGCCGACATCAGCACCATCGACGGTGAACAGTGGATACAGGGGCACCGACAGAAGACCCACACGGTCTTCGTGACGCGACTGCTGCCGGAAGCCCTCGACATCGTCAACCGCTATCGGGGCAGCGGCAGCACCGTCTTCGCACCCGTCAACTACCGCACCCTGGCTGCCCAGATGCCGCGGCTGATGGCGCATTGCGGCATCACCAAGCACATCACGTTCCACTGTGCCCGCCACACCTTTGCCGTCATGGCCCTCAATGCCGGGATGCCCATCGAGAGCGTCAGCCGCATACTGGGCCACACCAACATCACCACCACCCAGATCTATGCCAAGATCACGATGCAGAAACTGAGCCACGACATGAAACTCTTCGACCAGCACTTCTCGCGCACGCGAAAATAATAAAATGTGGTATCTGGCGGCTTGAAAGTCCTAAACTTTGCAAATAATGAAGATTTTATGAGCCATTTATCCCGTTATTATGATATTTTTTGTATTTTTGCATCGAAAAAGCAATGAGCCATGGCAGAAGAAAGAAAGTACCCCGTTGGCATCCAGACCTTCTCGGAGGTGATCCGCGAAGGCTATGTCTATGTAGACAAGACCAATCTTGTGTGGAAGTTGGCCCACTATTCCAAGTACATTTTCCTGAGCCGCCCCCGGCGGTTTGGCAAGTCGCTGCTGGCCAGTACGCTGGCCTCCTATTTCAGGGGAGAGCAGGCGCTCTTCCAGGGATTGAAGATGGCGGCACTGGAGCAGGACTGGATCCAGTATCCCGTCATCCATCTCGATCTGAGCGGTGCCAAACACATGCCGCCAGAACTGGTGAGAGTGGAACTGGAGCGCATCATCAAGCCTTACGAGACGCTCTATGGCCGCGACGAGTCGGAGCAGACGCCGGGCATGCGCTTCTCGGGCGTCGTACAGCGGGCCTGCGAGAAGACCGGTCGGCCCGTGGCCATCATCATCGACGAATATGATTCCCCGCTGCTCGACGTCCTGCACGAAGAGGAAGACCTCAAGACGAGGCGCGAGGTAATGCAGGAGTTCTACCAGCGCTTGAAGATGCTCGACCCCTATATTAAGTTCTGCTTTATCACGGGCATCACAAAGTTCTCGCAACTCAGCATCTTCTCCACCATCAACAACCTGACCAACGTGACGATGGACTCTGCCTTTTCCGGTATCTGCGGCATCACCGAACAGGAACTCGCCACGGTGCTTGGAACAGACATTGCCCGGCTGGCAGAGGTCTGCGGACTGACCTACGAGGAGATGCACCTGAAACTAAAGACCCGCTACGACGGCTACCACTTCACGGAAAACTCCGATGAAATCTATAATCCGTTCAGCCTGCTGAGGGCTTTCCACCAGAGGGAAATAGTCAACTACTGGTTCGAGAGCGGCACGCCCACCTTCCTCATCCAGCAGTTGCGGCACTATCACACCGACATCATGTCAGTAGACAGGCTGGAAGTTCCCGCTTCGGCCTTCGACCAGCCGACGGAAAACATGGCCGATGCGCTGCCGCTGCTCTATCAGAGCGGCTACCTAACCATCAAAGGCTACGATCGGGAGACAGAACTCTACACACTGGCCATACCCAACCAGGAGGTCCGCATAGGCTATACCCAGGGGCTGCTGCCCGCCTACACTGGCCTCAAGTCTGCCGACACGCAGACGGGCTTTGCCCTGAAGTTCTGGCGCGCTCTCAAGAATCACGACCTCGACCTGGCTCTGCGCGAGATGCAGGCCTATCTGGCTGGCATTCCTTACGTTGAGGGATTCAAAAAGAAACTTGAGGAAGCCACTACGAAAGAGGGATTCTATGAATATACGCTCTACCTGATCTTCTCGATGCTCAATGTCTATGTGCGCACCCAAGTGAAATGTGCCGGCGGCAGGGCCGACATCGTTGTACACATGCCAGATACCACCTATGTGCTGGAACTGAAAATCAACGGCACAGCGCGTGATGCCCTCAATCAGATTAACTCCAAGAATTATGCCCTGCCCTACAAAACTGAAGACCGCCGCGTCATCAAGGCTGGCGTCAGTTTCAGTCTCGACAGCCGCAGCATCTCTGACTGGATGATTGCCGAATAACTAAAAAAATCAAAAAATATGGAAAAAATATCAGAAAACCTTGGGTGCTTTCGCAAAATCACACTATCTTTGCAGCCACGTATACGAGACTACTAATTCGCATAGTTGGCCGCCAACTATGCAACAAAATTAAGATTTATTAAAACATATGTTTTTTATTAATAACTAAATTTAAACAATTATGAAGAAAAGATTACTTATGGTAGCCTTTGCGCTGCTGACTGTAGCAACGTCGTTCGCTTTCCAGCCGGGCGACTATGCTTACACAGTTTCACAAAGGTTCAAAATCGCAGGTGACGATTTGGTGAAGAACGGCAACTTCGCCAGCAATCGCGATGGTTGGTACGGCGCCGACAAGGAGACTGGTGTAAGTGCAACTGAATGGGACTTGGTACAAGGCGTAGGTCCTAACGGAGAGGCCGCTCTGCAGACACTTGGAGTCGATGCAAGCCAACCGCTTTGCAACAGTTGGCAAATCAACGATGGAGGCTACTATGTCATAAGTCTGCAGATTAAAGGTGAGAGCATTGGGACAACTAGCATTATAGAGGGAGGCAAAGCCGCAGGAAATAATGCTGTTGACTTTTTCCTTAACGGAGATGGTATCTTTACCAAGGCAGCAAGTACTGCAGATGCTCCCGTAACCAATGTGGCCCAGGCCCTTAGTTATGGAACTGACTGGACTACACTTTGTTTCTCTGCCTATGCAGAGGCTGGCCAATATATAGTTATGCATTTGGAGAAGTTAGCCGCAGGTACAATGATTACAAATATCGAAATCCGCAAGGCAAACGCAGTTTACGATGATCGTGCACTGAAGCGTATGTTCGAATTTGCAGATGCCATCGTTGAAAACGAAAACTTTACAAAGGATCCGGATGACTTCAAAAATGGCGTTTATCCATATCTCAAAGGGCTGGTTGAGACGGCAGCAGAAGGTTCTCTGGATGACATTTCTGAAATAGAGTCTTATATCACAACCTATAACGAAGGATTAAACAATCTACTCAAAGCAAATGGTACAGACCTGTTTGCTGCCGGCTTAGTAAATTCCGCAATTATCAATATGCCTAACTGGAATGAAGGCAAGGCAGGGAACTCTCAAAACGACTGGCAGTTCCGCGGATATTCTGGTAGTGGCAACCGCTGGGGACACCGCCATGCCACGAGTAAAGAATATTACACTTATAGCATTCAATCAAGCGGATCTTACCAATTAGGTCGTGGTGCCTGCTATGTACAGAAAGAGGGGTTAGCCGCTGGAAAATATATGTTTGCTGCTGATGTATTCGGATTCCCTTACACTAGTGAATATAATATCAGTTATATTGACTCCATACCTGGTGTTAAGATTTTCGCAGGCATCGATGACAGCGACACAGAAAATGTAACATTCAAATATTCAACTGAAGCAGCCCCTCTTGACACTCGCAATTTCCACACATATGTTGTCATCTTTGATCTGGCAGAAGGTGAGAAACTGACAGCCGGTGTTTACTATCCTGGATATGACAAATACAAGGGCGGTTCATTCCGCGTTGGCAACGCAAAACTTTACAGATTAGGAGAAACAGAAGACGATGTCAAGTTCAAGGCTGAAGTTGAAGCAATTATTCTCCAGCAAGCAGAAGTGGCCAAACGTATTAAAGCCATCGACGAGGAAGACATGGTAAAGACAAAGGCAGATGGTTTCCCATGGGGACGTGAAGAGTTGAAAACAAAGCGTGACTCTATCGATGTTTTGTATCAAGCATCTCTTGAGATCATTGATGCAGAAGGCAAGGTTTTGAAAGATCAAGACATTCGCGACAGTCTGGCCATGGGAAGCAAGATTTCTGATTTGGTTTTGTCGTATGTACGTGCTCTGAATTCTGCTCGTAATGCATATAGCAATCTGAACAAGTCGTTCACGACTCTGCAGGCTACTGTTGCCGAGGCAGAAGAGACGTTGACCTCATACGAAGGTAAAGGCGATGCCAGCCGTCGTTCTGCACTGCAGACTGCAGTCAGTCAGGCAAAGGCTCTGATAGAGGGAACTGTTGACGGTAGCGATGGAAGCGACCAGGCTCAGTTTGACGAAAAGAACACAGAGATAGCCAACCTCAGAGTTGATTACTTGAACTCAACAGCCTCTAAGGAGAATCCTATCGCCCAGAACCTTCTGAACGCAAACTTTGACACGAACACATCCAACTGGACACTCACAACAGACAATGCAAACGGTGCATTCAAATGGGGCAACAGTGCTGACCGTGGTGCAGCACACACAACCTACATCGCTGCTTGGCGTGGAAACACTGCATCACCTAACAACAAGGCCGTACAGACAATTAAGGTTAAGGATGCAGGTGTCTATGTATTCAATACTAGCGCCTACGCTTTCAACGAATCAGGCGGATCTGATGCAAAAATGCTCACATTCATTGATGCAACAGACGAATTGGTTGCTGACACCCTGTTTGACGCTTCTGAGTGCAAGATGTTCTTTGGCCTTAATGGTGATGCAGACTCCGTACGTGTTCACAGTCACTACTATCCCAAGAACAACTGCACGACTTATACGGGCTATCGCATGAGCCGTTATACGGTTGTGTATGTTAAGACTACAGATGTCGAGGAAGAATTGGAAGTTGGTATGAGCACAGAAGGCAATATTGCAAATGCAGGTGCCAACACCTTTGGCTTTGCCGACAATGAAATTCTCTATGTCGGTCCCGCAGCCGCATATCTGACAGCCGTAAAGGATGATATGGCAGCACTAATTTCTAAGGCACAGACCACGTTGGCCGCAGCCGAAGATGCTACTGCTGGTCAATATCCGCGTCTGGCTCGCTTCCTGAACCATGCTAATCGCGTGGTTGCTGGTGAGGAACTGCTCAAGAGCCTGTCGAACTCTCAGACTGCAGAGTCCAAGTCGCTAAAGAACATCCTCAATGCTTACAACGACCTCAAAGAAGCCTTGACTGATATTGAGAACACCGTAACTGGTATCTCTCCCATCACGACTGCAACTCCTGCCACTACCGACGGTGCCATCTACACCATCAGCGGTATGAAGGTGAACAAGATCACGAAGCCCGGTCTGTACATCCAGAACGGCAAGAAGTTTGTGATTAAGTGAGAGAAATGAGAGTTCACTCTTATTTCCGAACGCCAACAAACTCGAACGAAGTTCAAGTTTTGGTGAAGTAAGCGAATTGAGAGTAAACCCTCAATAACAACAGATCCCCGCACCCCAACTCGACGGTGCGGGGATTTTTCATCCCATTTATTTGGCAGTTTCAAATAAAGTCATTATCTTTGCAGGCGAGAAAACAATGAAGTCACAATGTATAAGAGTAGAGCAATTCCAACCCTGAGCGGCAAAAACGCAGAGTATTTCCGGGAAATACAAGCCGAAATGCAACATTCCAGCAGCCACGACAAATGGCTGACTATCGGTGAAGGTGTTCACAAAATGATGGCTAAGGCCGGTAAAGAGGCATGGGGTTCTTAAGTGAAAACTGTGCGTTTGCACCTTTAACAGAAAAACTTCACGATTCGCTGAAAGGATTCGATTGTCAGCGCGAACCTGCTATACAAGAATTCTTCCGAGATGAGGCGATTCTGAATGCTCAAGAGTTAATGAGCAAATCTTATTGTTTCTACAAAAAAGACACAATGGAGGCAGTAGCAGCCTTTTGTGTGATTAGTACTGACATTGCCATTGACCTAATACCTAAAAGCACAAGAAACAAACTGAACAGGAAAATACCATATGCCAAACAACGTGATCACTACCCAGCAGTGCTAATCGGTCAGATTGCCGTGTTTGATTCATTCATGCAATACCATCTTGGAGATGAACTGATGGACAGCATAAAATGGTGGCTAAGAAATGTCGCTAATCTTATAGCAGCGAGATACGTGGTTGTTGATGCAGTTAATCATGAGAAAGTCTTGCAATTCTATATGCGTAATAGTTTCTGGCCTGTATTCAAGACAGAGGAATACGAGCGGGAAGCCAATGGTTTGGGAAACGACCAACCTTTGACAACAAGATTTATGATTGCAGACTTGAAAGCGTAAAGACCCGTAAAATCTGGGAGCATCATCACCGATGCTCCTGATTTTTTTCCTTGAATTATTTGCAGAAATCGATAAAAGTCGCTATCTTTGCAGGCGAGAAAACAATGAAGTTATGATGACTATCGCCAATCCTATTTACGACTCCGTCTTCAAATTCCTAATGGAGGACGAGCGCGTGGCCCGCACCATCCTGTCGGCCCTGCTGAAGATGGACATTGTTAAGGTGGAGGTTCGCCCCCATGAGTACAGTAATAGCCAGCGCGATACCCTTTCAATGTTTCGCATTGACTTCGGAGCCACTGTGCGTGAGAGCGATGGCACCGAGCGGATCATACTCATAAAAGTGCAGAAGACATGGCTTGAGACTGAGACCTTGCGGTTCCGCCAGTATCTTGGTGTACAGTATCAGCGCAAGGAGAACATCATGGCCGACAGCAGGGAGGGATATGCCCTGCCAATGGTGGCCGTCTATATTCTGGGGCATAAGGTCGGCGATGTAGAGGAGCCCGTATTGTATGTTCGCCATGACGCTTTCGACTACAATGAAAACCGTGTAACCAAGGGATTGCCAAACCCGTTTATAGACAGTCTGACACACGACAGCATCATCGTGCAGATTCCTCGTCTGCATGGACAGATTAACAACCGTCTGGATAAGGTCTTGAGTGTCTTTGACCAGACGCTCCTTACACCCGACTGCGAGCATTTTCTGAACTTTGACGACAGCCTCTATCAAGGCGACGAAGACCTGCAGCCCATCCTGCACCGCCTGCTAATGGCGGCAAGCGATGCCGACACTCGTCAAGACATGAATGTGGAGGACGAATACTACTCCGTCATTGAAAAGCGCGATACCGACATCATGATGAAAGACCGCCAATTAGCCGAGAAGAATGCCCTGCTAACCCAAAAAGACGAGCAACTCTCACAGAAGGACGAGCAACTGAAATCTACTGTACAACTATTGCTGCAGAACGGCATTAACCTTGAGACCATTGCAAGTAATATGAATATGCCCACTGACAAGCTTCAGCAATTGTTGGATAAGAACTAGACCCCTATTCCGCGTTACAGCGGCATCTGAGTAATCGGCTTTTCGATGTTTTCTGTGACGTCCTTATTAACATATATTTAAGAATCCCCGCACATCAACTTGACGATGCGGGGATTCTTATAATCTAATGTATTGTCCTGACTGTTACTTCACCAGGATCTTCTTCACCGTTCCGTCACTATTGACCACGATGTTCAGACCACGGCGCATGCCATTCTGACGCGTGCCGTCAAGACTGTAGATAGCAGCCTGACGAGCAGCGGGCAGAACCTTCTGCTCGACGATACCAGTCGACAGTTCCTGCGACTTCTCGCCGGCATTGGCGATGTAGATGTCGTAGAAAGCAACCTTAGAGTTCAGGTTGGCCAGATAGACACGGACATAAACCTCATCGGTACCCTCGTAACTGCGGGTGACATTGGATGTCAGACGCTGGTGATCAGCAAACTTGATGGTGTCGCCAAGAACCTGCCAGTTGCTGTCCCACGTATTGCCATCGGCAGAGACCTGGAAGACAACCTCATGCCTACACTCATTCTCAGGCTTGATGGCACTACCGATGTTGGCTACCACATCGAACGGACCGGCAAACTTGCTTGTGGTCACTATGTATGCGTTGTAAGGGAATGTTGCATCCGAAGGAGTTGTGTTCTTGTCGGCCAGAGTGATATAAGACTGGGTGGCAGGGAAGTAGGGATTGTTGTCGTCAACTGTCTCGAAGTTGTAACCATTCTTGTTACCATAGTTCTCGCCTGTTTTTTGATTTTCCCAAATGACGAGTTGGCCTCTCGAACGAATAGCCCAGCCGTTTTCAAAATCGACGGTCTGCTCAGGATTCAGAACAGAGTAGGTTACGACAGTCTTTTCATCGCCAAGTTCATCCTCTTCTGTTGTCGTGGTGACACCTTCCTCCGTATTATAATATGAATAAGCACCCTTGTCATTAACCCAATCAAAGTAGTAGACGGCAGAACTCTTCACTGTACCTTTGTCGTAATACTGGTCCTTGTTGGCATCCATGTGGGCCTGCACGTCGATGCGCGGCTGGAAGTTGTTGATGGTGACCTCGACAGAAGCAGCCTCTGAGTTCACCTTACCCTCTGCAGTAGCAAAGGCATAGAGCGTGCGAGGAATCTTCAGCGTGAGGGGAGCCGTATACTTGGTCGACTTCACCGTGTCGGTAGAGTTGGAGTAGTTGTACCAGATGTCGCCTTCGCCGGTGATGGTGACGATGGTCTGACCATCGGCCTGCTCGGTGCTGATGGCAGGAGCGGCGACCTGGCTCTTCAGGTCGACCACCTTCTCGGCCACATCGCTCAGCGTATAGCCGTCACCCTTGGCCACAGCCTTGACAGTTGTCTCGGCAGTGAGGTTGAAGGTGCCAGTGTACTTTGTGCTGGCCTCCGTGGGAGTGGAGCCGTCGGTGGTGTAGAAGATCTCAGCGGCAGGCACCGTGCTGGTGATGGTCACATTGGTGTTCTGATCCTTATACTCCAGCGTGATGACGGGCTTCGGAGCAGCCGACACCTTCGACTTAGAGTTGGTGGCAGCCTTGATGGCGTTGGCAGTCAGTTGCGCATTGCCAGCGGGGATATAGATGTAGGCATTATGACCGGCATTGTGGATATGGGCAGTGACCATGGTTTCGCTGACGTCAATGCCCAGCGTGTCGTCCTTGGCAAAATAGTCGCCAAAGTTCTGGATGCCATAGACGTCGCCCTCAAACTCAACGTAATTGATACCTGAATCAGGATCTTCCTGGGCAGCACCGACGAAGATGGAGTGGCCCTTCTGCTTGGCAAAGATGATGTTCTCTGTCGACTTGACGGCAGTGCCCAGTCCCCACAGGTCGTAGAGGGCAGCACTGGTGTTGACGATAGGCGTCCAGCCCAGGGCGTTCTTCAGTTCGGCAGCATAGGCGGCATCGTTGACATTAGCGGCGATAATGACGGCATCGTAGTCTTGCAGTTCGGTAGCCGTCTTCTTGGTAGCAGCGATGTCGATAGCCTCAACCTCATAGTTGGCAATGCCCTCAGCCACAGCCTGAGTGGCGTCGGCTGCACCCTGATAGAGGTAGGCAATCTTCGACTTCTGGGTGTTGTCGCCAATCTCAATGCTGTAGATATGGCAACCATTGGTGTTGTAGACCAGGATGTCAACCAGTCCGTTGCCATCTTCGTCAGTAATGCCCTCGGGCAGTGTCCAGTTTTCCCACGTATAGGTTTCCTTGGTCGTTGGAGTGAAGGACTCGCCAATCTTGTTGGCCTCGTTGTTCACATCGTTGACGAAAAGCGAGATACCGCGTTTATCTGTAGGCTTATGCGACTCGACCACAAACGTCATCTTCTGTCCAATTTTCACCTTAGGGATGGTGAAGCAGAGCAGACGGCTGCCGGCACTTTTGTTACCACCTCCAAGCCAGAGGTACTGTGGTCCGTCGTAGGTGCCTAACGATGTTGAGGGATAATTAACAGCAATGGCCAATGAGCGATTGCCGGCATAACTGGATCCGAAATAGAGTCCTTCGGTCTCAGCGATGGTGGCACCGTTGGCAATGAGCGTACCGTTACTGTCGATGGTGGCCGTCGAGGTTGACCAGAAACAGTTGTTGGCAGTGGCTTCAGGGGCCACTTTGCCTTCGCCTGCATCGGCAGCCTTTTCGATATCACTCCAGCCTGCTGTGCTACTTGCTGCAGCATCGGCCTGCAGGTTGGCAATCGTCGTGGCACTCCACGAGGTGAAGTCCCACTTACGATAGTTCTGGGCATTGGCTGCTCCGGCGAGGAGGAACAATGCCGTCAAGATAAGCGTAAAAGTTTTTTTCATAAATAGCAGTTTTTAATTAGATAAATAATGGTTTGGTTACAAATATACAAAATAATACTGGATCCCCAATGGGAATCCAGTATTTTAACATTTAGAAAGATTACTTCCTGATGATTTTCTTCACGCTACCGTCGGCCTCGACCACGATGTTCAGACCAGCCTTCAGGCTATTCTGACGGATGCCATTGATGCTGTAGATGCCTGCAGCAGCCCGGGTGGCAGTCTTCACGTCGGCAATGCCGGTCAGTTCTTCGTTCAATTGCTCCAGCAGAGCCAGCGACTGCTCGCCCTGGTTGGCAATGTAGATATCGAAAACCTTCGGACCAGCGGATGCCTCTTCTTCCGTGATGCGTACATAGACCTCGTCAGTGCCATTGTAACTCAGCGTGTACTTGCTCCACATACGGGCTTTGCCAGTCTTTTCTATCTCGCCGATGGTTGTCCATGTTGTGCCGTCAGCAGATACCTGTGCCAGCAGCGGGCCGCCAGCCATATTGGCCAACACCACCACGTCGAGCGGAGCCTGATACTTGTTGATAGACTCAATAGAACCGTTGCCTGGCTCACCAGCCTGGAACTTGTAGAACTGGATGTCGTAACTTGTGATTGGGAAGAGTGGGTCTACGTCAGTAGAATACATCGGGTTGTAATTGCTGTCATCACCGAAGTTGGTTTTCTGCGCGCCTGTGTTCTGCCAAATCATGCAAGTGCCCTGCGACACCAACTTCCATTGGGGACTATCACCAGGCTCGTTGACGACCTCCGGCTCACGGATGTCCTCGGGAGCATAGATAATGATTTCATCACCAGTTTCAGGATCATTTCCTTTGGTTCCTTCGCCAATATACATAGTTTTAGCAGATGCGCCCCAAGAGAACATACCCTTACCATTAGCCACAGCAAGACCTGCAGGATTATTGTCAGCAGTCCATTGCGGTGCAGAATAGTGTCCGGCAACATCAATCACCACGCGAGGATTCTTTACCAACACACGCTGGGTTGCCGGCTCAGAGAACACCACGCCACCAGCCACAGCAAAGGCAGTAACATTCTGAGGCATCGTGATGATGACAGGGATGGTGTCGGCGTAGGCTGTAGACTTCAGAGTGTCAACCACCCCCTCGAAATTGTACCAAATCTTAGCATCAGCAGACTCACAGGCAATCTTAATGGTCGTCTGGGCGTCTCCCTGCTCATAACTGATGATAGGCGTCTTGGGCTGCGACTTGATGTCGGCCACAATCTCACTGACAGAACTGAGGGTATAACCTTCAGCAATAGCAACTGCCTTGACTGTCGTCTCGGTGGTGACATTAATGGGCTCAGTGTACTTGGTGCTCTCAACAGTAGGAGTAGAGCCATCAATCGTGTAGAACACCTCAGCCTTCGGCAGATTCGGGGCCGTAATCACAATATTTGTGTTTTGGTCTTTATACTGAAGGGCCAGTTTGGGTGCTGTGGCTGCACTGATTTCAGCCTTTGAATTAATCAGCATGGCAATAGCATTGCTGATGATTTGCTGTGCCGCTCCAGTTAAGGTAGGTGCACCAGGTATGTAGACATAACCATTGTGCGAAGTGTTGTGCGAATGAATCACTGCATATTGTCCTTCAAGGTCCATGAGGGCAGTCTCGTCACCAGCGAAATAATCACCTAACTTGATACCGCTGAAACTATTGTCTGTTTCTGATAGCGTAATATATTTGGTACCGTCTGATTCCTCAACCTCGACATCCTTCAGAAGTGCGCTCTTGGCATTCTTCACGAAACCGAGAGGCAACTCCAAGGTAACGGCCTCACCGTAACCCCAAGCGGGATAGAGGCTGGCGTTGAAATTAAGGAACGGTGTCCAAGGCAAAGTCTCCTTTACAACTGTTACAGCCGCATTATCAGCAGGAAGATTTGGCGAGATGATGGTCAATACATACTGCTGCAGGCTTTCTGCTGTGATTGTTTCGGCGGTCACATTGATGGGGGTGACCTCAAGTTCTTCATTTGCCTTGAGAATACTCAGAATGTTATCCTCGGTGCCGTTGTAAAGGTAAGCAACCTTCGATACGGTAACGACATCACCTTCGCCAATGATGAATTTGTAGAAGTGCATACCACCAACATTGGCTGTTAACTTAACGTCTACGGCTTCTGCATTGTTATTAAAGAGTTCCACGGTCATTTGACCAGATGATCCGAAAGTGGTTTTTCCATCGGCAGCAGCCACACCAGCGGTTGACACCTTAAAACCACGCTCTGCATTCCCACCATGAGAACTGAACACCACTGTCAGTTTTTCGCCAGCAGGAACACCAGGAATCGTCACGGCATCTTCTGCTTTTGCACCATTGAGCCAGATATGAGTATCATCATTGGTGCCGGCATCATAAACCACATTAAGGTGTGCAGCAGATTTCGCAGCGAAAATCAAGCCAGCAGTCTCAGGCACAGTCCAGTCCTGCCCATTTACTTTGCAGATAATCTCGGAATTAGCGGTGCGAGCCTTTGACTCAGCCCATTTGCGCCCGCTTCCCTCAGAGGCTGTCCAGTTTGTGGCATCTGCCTCAAGGTTGGCAATCGTTGTGCCGCTGAATCCCTTGGTGAAGTCCCAAGTCTTCCGGCTCTGCGCATTTGCCCCTAAAGCAAAGGCGAAGAGCACAAGCATTGTAAGCGTAAAGATTTTCTTCATAAGATACTATTTTAGTTAGATATTAGTGATATGTCCTGTTGTTTGTTAGTCAAGCCAGAGAATATTCGGGTGCAAAGTTACGAAGTTTTCAATAAAGATGTATGCGCGTAAGACTTTGATTTTTGATAAACTACATCGTTTTTTGGAGATTAGAATCTCCATCGGTGCAACAAAAGCGGTCTCCAGCCAGAATGCCGAAGACCGCTTTCGTTGTTTAGAACCTACTACTTCACCACAACCGTCTCTGACTCGTAGTTGCGGCCGGCAGCCATGCGGACAATATAGAGACCAGACTTGAGGCCGAGTTTGGCGACTGCGGCGCGGATGTCGCTACGCTGTGCCTTGAAGGTGCCCACCTGCACGCCACCGGTCGTATAGACCTCGCAGGCCACCTGCTCGCTGGCGGCAATGCGGCCGATGCCTACAGAAGCATCGTCGGTCACGCGGAGCACGCCCGTCGCACCTTCCAGCCCACTGATGTCCCAGTAGAGACCATCGGGCAACTCCGGCAGGTCGTACTGCGGGGTACCTGCATAGGAAGCAGCCGTCCAGAGGGTGAACGCATCACCATTCTTCGGCGCAAAGCCCGACAGGAGGGTCACCTTCAGCGTGCCCTGCATGGTCACGCGGTTGGCAGCCTGCAGCGTGGAGTTCTTGGTTGAGTTGATGAGGAAGTTGACCGTAGAACCAGCATAAGAACTGATGTTGTTCAGACTCTTGATGGTGCCCGGCGTGGTCTCATTGAAGGTAGAGCCGCAAGGCACAAGTTCGCCGCCCGAGTTGAGTGCCAGGGCATTGAGTTGTCCCTGACCCACCAGTCGGCCTGCCGTCCTCACCGTCGTAGTGTAAGCACCATGCAGCGAGGTATTGAGGGCTGCATTGTTGAAGGTCACTGTGCCGGCCTCGACGGTCAGCGTGTTATTTATCTTACCAACAGTCAAGGTCATCTTGCCGGTACCGCGCTTCAGCACAGGCGAATTGACGGTTGCCGACAGCGTGTAACTGGTAGTACCATTGTAGTTGATCTGCCACTGGCCCGAGCCACTGAAGGTACCGGCACCGGTCAGTTTGCCCACGGGGAAGGCCTTGCCGTCGTTGTTGACCGTCACATCGGCCAGAGCCTCCAGCGTAGCGTTGGGCAAGCCATAGGTGTTGTTGAAGTCGAAAACAGGATCATACGACTTCTTGTTCTGGCGATTCTCCTTGCCGCACTTCACGGTACCAGTGAATGCACTCCAGTTGCCATTCCAATAGCAGCGCACGCCACCGGTGTAGACATTGAAGGTTCCCCCACCAGTGAGGGTGCCGCTATAGGTGCCGCGGAAAGAGCCATAGAATGTGCCCGTCTTTCCCTCCGGAACGACAAAGTTGGAGGTGTTTGTCACGCCACTGCCATCCTCCATATTGGCACCCCAGAGTGTTCCGCCCTGGAATTCCACAGTCTTGGGCAACTGGTCGGCATTGGACGACGAGTAGTTGGAGTTCATGCGACCAGCCTTGATGATCACCTTGCTGATGGTGGTGGCACCAGTGCCCGTCTCCAGCGTGCCGGCACCCGTCTTGACGAGCGTGGCGCCAGTGCCGCGGATGCCCTTGTTGAAGATGACGCTCTTGCCTTCCGGCACATCGACGGTAGCCTCGCCGCTGATGTTCAGTTGCTGGTCGGTGACGATGACGCCATTGGTGCGCAGTGTGGCACCGTCGTTGACGGTAATCTGCTGCGAGGCATTGCCCAGCGAACCGAAGTCCTGGCCAGAGTTGTTGGCCAGCATCGAGACAATGAGCATACCATTGTTGACGGTGGTGGCCCCTGTGCGGTTCCAGTTGTTGATGGTCACATTGGCCTTGCCGTTCTTAGTGATGGTGGCACCGCCCACGATGCTGTCGCGCTGCAGTGTGTAAGCCTTCGTGTCGTTGGCGAAGGTGACTGTGGCGGGACTGACAGCACCCTTGATGGTGACCGTCGTCGAAGCAGCATTGTCGTCGAATACGATGTTGTCGCCGTCAGCCGAGTAGGTGGGCTGGTTGTCCACCAGGAAGTTCTCCGTGACAGCCTGCTCCCAGGTGGAATTGCCGGCAGAGCCGTTCCACGTGGCGGTGGCAGCGGCACGCATGGTCTCGACCACCAGTTTGAGTTGACCGTCCTCATAGGCCAGCGAAGTCTTTGTGGTGTTGCCCAAGCCTTCAATCAGCAGTTCCGACAGGTTGCCGGTCAGTGTGCCGATATTGCCTATCACATAAGTGCCGGGCTGCACTGTGCCAGTGCTGTTGACCTGAATGACGGGAGCCTTGTAGCGGGGGCCATAGTTGATCCATGCTGTCGTGGTCTTCGATTCGATGGTCAGTTCGTTGGCGTTCAACTTGTCATTGGCAGAACCATCGATGTCGATGACGATGCGCGAGCCGAAGCCCATTTCCAGTTTGGTGGTAGTAATGCTGCCCACCGTCCCTACTCCACCGGGATAGATGGTAGCATTGTAGTCGGCCTTGATGCCGCCCAGGAACTGGCCGCCATTGGAGACGAGCGTGGTGTGGCGGTTCAGCCACAGCGGACTGCTCTCGAAGGTGCCGTCGAACTGCAGCGTGCCCTGCCAGATGTCGGTCGTGCCCGTATGCTTCTCGGTCACATTTGGCAACACCAGCACACCCTCGCCCTGCTTCACGATGCGCGTGACACCACTGAAGGCACCGCCGGTGAGCGTGGTGGTGTAGGTCTCTATGGTGCGGGCGGGCTGCTTGGGCGTGCCAGCCACAGCCTGCTGCACACCGCTGCCCTTCACCCAAGCCGGGGTGTTGACAGTCAGGACATAAGGCGATGCACCGTCGGTCACGGCGATGGTCTTGTTTTCGTAGCCAGAGATGAGCAGATGGTCATCGGTGGTGCCGATAGTACCAGTCACCTCGGTGCGTCCCTCCAGCGTAATAGCAGGGGGCTCCTTGGTGATGCCCTCCAGTTCGCCCAGGAAGAAACTGGGGTGAGGCGGCTGGTTGTAGCCCACCGACTGCCAGGTCATGCCGTTGCGGTATTCGTGGTCGTACCACAGCGAGGTGATGCCCCACGGCGAGGGATAACTGGAGATGTTGATGCGAAGCGTCGTGGCATCGATGCGGTTGACGATTTCCTCGCGCCAGTCGCCCAGAATGTCACCCAGGAAGCAGGGGTTATTCTTCGATGAGTTGTTCAGCGCACCGCCGCCCAACCAGCAGCGTCCGTTAGCATAGGTGCGGTTGGTGCCCACCTCGTTGCCATATTTGTAGACGCAGGGCGAACGCTCTACGCCCGGCGAGTCCATAAACTCGTCCAGCAGGTCGCCATCCCAGTAGATGCGCATATTCATGTAGTCGTCGTTGGCCATGTTCACGCCCGTGATGACCTTATCGGCCACGAGACTGATCACATCACTGCCAAACGTGATGCCGACGGCACCGGGATAGGTGCCCTGGAAGTTGCCGGCCATGCAGCGGCCATTGTCGCCGCCGGTACCATTGACATAGCGGATGTCGGAAGCCGTGGCATCTGTATAGCAGATACCAGGCACAGCAGCGCTCTCCAAGCAGACAAACTGCTCCAGTCCCCAGCGATAGGGGTCCAGGTCGCCGCAGTGCTGGGCATCGCCATGACCGAAGCCGGTCGTAGAGAGGCCGTAGCCCGTATCGTCGATGATCATCGAACCGAAGACTATCTCGTCGCGGCCGTCCAGGTCGACATCGGCAATGGCGAAGTTGTGGAAACCGTTGCCAAACCAGGGCGACTTCGAGTCGTAGCAGTTCCAGCGCCAGCGCTGGGTGAGTTCGTGCGTCGTGGGATTCACGTCGAGGGCGCAGAACTTGTGGCGCGTGTAGCAGCCGCGCCCCAGGAAGATGGAGGGATTGCGGCCGTCCAGATAAGGTGCGCCGAAGTAGTGCTTCGTGGCGCGATGGCCCGTGTCGCTGCTGCCCCATACGGTGGCATAGTTGCTCTCGCCGGTCTCATAGCGGGGCAGCGGATAGGCCATAGGCGTCCAGTTGTCGGAGCCGTCCCAGGCGTATGGTTCGCCCGTCTCACCATTCATGTAGAGCAGATACTCAGCGCCCTCTTTGGTGTATTCGTCGCGCGGTGCATAGTAGTCCATGTTGCCAATCTTGATTTCCTTGCCCGATGCGGTGTGGATGACCATGTTGTCGGCACCGCGCATCAGGGCCTCGGCCTTGCCGTCGCCGTCCCAGTCGTAGAGGATGAGGTCGAACTGCTCGTCAGGACCGGCCATCATGTTGGGGCCCATGTCGATCCACCACAGACGGGTGCCGTCCATCTTGTAGCACTCGTGCAGGTTGAAGGTGGTCTTATTGCCGCTGACGTTCAGCCCGCTGTCGTTGCGACGCTTCACGACGAACTCCATCTCGCCGTCACCATCGACGTCGGCCACTGAACAGTCATTCAGCGTGTACTGGCTGGTCACGTCGGTGCCGGCACGGTTGACGACGTTCTTCACCGTGATGTCCCAGTACTGGTGCTCCCAAGGAGTCACCTCCTCCGACTTCAGGTCGGTGCGCTCCACGCCGCGGATGACGGGAATCACCTGATACTTGGCAGTCTTCGTGCCGCCCGTGTCTTCATAGTTCGACACCGCGAGGGGTTCGGCATTCACCTTGGTGCCGTTACGATAGAGGTTGTACTTCGTGTCGAAATACTCCGTTGGCAGTATGCGCCACGAAACGAAGATGCCGGAGCCAGACATACCATATCGGTTGTCCTGCCCCGTCTTGTCGCCCTGCGGAATCGCCACAAGGCCACGCGTCAACTTATCGGTCACTCGCTGTGCCTGAACGGTCAGCGTCATGACCAACATCATTGAGAACAAGAATAGTTTTTTCATTTGTCGTATTGTTAGTTTTTAATTATGTAGACAGTTATTCGGCTGCAAAGATACAAATATTTATTAGAATATCACCATTTCGGGGCAATTATTTTGGTGGTTTTAAGAAAAAAGCGTAACTTTGCAGCCGATACGTATCAACAAAAAGAAACTACTTAAGTATGAACAAACTAAGACTCTACGCATTGATGCTTCTGGCATCAGTAACCTTTGGTGCCAAGGCACAAATAACGCCTGCCAGCCAGATGGAGAAACTGGACCGCGGACTCGTGGTGGTGCCGACCAGCACATTCGGCAACGCTCACTTCGTCAGTTGGCGTCTGCTGGGCACCGACGACAAGGCTGCCACCACCTTCGACCTGCTGCGCGACGGCGAGCCCATAGCCACCGACCTGAAGAAGACTAACTATCAGGATGCCAACACCAATGGCTCTGCTACCGCGAAATATCAGGTCAGGGTGAAAGTGAACGGTCAGGTGACGGAGACCTCGGAGCCGGCTGTGGCCTGGAGCCAGAAATACCTCTCACTGAAACTGGACCGTCCGAAGGGAGGCATCGCCGCCAAGTGGTCGAATTCTGATGCCTCATCCGGCCCTACCACTGCCAACTATGCCTACTATCCTAACGACATGAGTGTAGGCGATGTAGATGGTGACGGCCAGTATGAGTTGTTCCTCAAATGGGAGTCCACTCATGCCCAGGACAACTCGAGGAGCCTAGGCTATACCGGCAACACCATCATCGACTGCTACCGCTTGGACGGTGAGCGCCTGTGGCGCATCGACCTCGGTCCCAACATCCGCGACGGAGCACACTATACCCAGTTTATGGTTTATGACTTCGACTTCGACGGCAAGGCTGAGATGATGTGCAAGACAGCCACCGGCTCGAAGGACGGACAAGGCAACTACGTCAACCAGGCTGCCACCGATGCTACAATCAAGGGCCACGACAACTCAAAGGATTACCGAAACTCAGGTGGTCATATCCTGCAAGGGCCAGAATACCTGACGGTGTTCGACGGACAGACAGGCAAGGCCATCCACACCACTTGGTATCTGCCCGGACGTGCTGGAACTGGCAGCAGCGTGAGCATGGAGCGCGGTGACGAACTGGGCAAAGTGAGCACCTTCCCCAGCGGTTTCTGGGGCGACAACTATGGCGGACGCTCGGAACGATTCCTGGCAGCCGTGGCCTATGTCAACGGTGCAGACAAGCCCGCCTGCGGCATCTTCAGCCGAGGCTACTACACGCAGGCCTACGTCTGGGCCGTGAGTTTCGACGGCACCCGCCTGCACACCGAGTGGCTGCACTGCTCGCCCAATGCTACCCAGTGGCTGGTCTACGCTTCGAAATGGGCTGAAGGCCAGGCCGGTCTTGAAGTCAATGTCGACGGCGATGCGCTAAAGCGCATTCCCGCCAAGGTTGCCCCCGCCAACACAGGCGGTGTGAAGAGTACTGACACCAGCGGCGGCATCGTGGGCAGCAACACGCTCTACGGCAATGGCAACCACAACCTCTCGGTGGCCGACGTGGACGGCGACGGCTGCGACGAGATCATCTGGGGTGCCGGCGCACTGAACAACGACGGCACGCTGCTCTATGCCACCGGCTATGGACACGGCGACGCCATCCACGTGGGCAAGATGATTCCCGACCGCGAGGGCTTGCAGGTGTTTGATGTGCATGAGGAGAAACTCACAGCCGCTCATGGCTCCTGGGATTTGCACGATGCACGCACAGGCGAAATTATCTGGCACGGAGGATCCGCCGGTGCCGACAACGGCCGAGGCATGGCTGCCGACCTGACAGGCAAGGACGGCTACGAATTCTGGTCGAGCGACGAACGCACGCCCCGCTCTGCACTGACGGGCAAGGCCACCAGCATCAAGAACAGTTCGGTCAACTTCCGCATCTACTGGGACGGCTCCGTTCAAGACCAACTGCTTGACGGCAGTTATAAATACGACAATGACGTCTGGGCGCAGTCCTGCTATGCCAGCCCTGTCATTACGAAATGGAACGGGAGCAGTTTCAGCAATGTCATCTCGTTCTACAGTTCCACCTACAACAACGCCCAGACGGCCAACTACACCAAGGCAACGCCCTGCCTGCAGGCCGACTTCCTGGGCGACTGGCGCGAGGAACTGATCATGTGGAACAAGAAAGACTCTGCCGAGGTGATGATTTTTACTACCTGGACACCGACCGACTACGCCGTGCCCACACTGATGCACGACCACGTGTACCGCATGGGCGTGGCCTGGCAGAACACGGCCTACAACCAGCCTCCTCACCTGGGCTACTATCTGCCCGACTACATCAACGGCAAGATTGAGATCACTGGCATCCAGTCTGTTGCGACCGAGTCGCAACAAACCGAGGAGCAGGTTTTCGACCTGCAGGGCCGCCAGCGCAGCGAGATGAAGCCCGGCCTGAACATCGTCAGGACGAGAACTGCCGACGGCAGCACGGTCACCAAGAAAATCATCAAATAACAACTCCACCACAACAACTAACTGCATGAACAAGACTTTAACACTCCTCATGGCTGCTGCCCTGACTGGCACTGCCACCGCACAGGCCCAGAACACGCCCACGAGCCAGATGGAGAAACTGACCCGCGGCGTGGTGGCCGTACCAGCCAGTTCCGGCTCCGGCAACTACGTCAGTTGGCGTATGCTGGGTACCGACGACGAGGACAGAATGACGTTCGACGTCATCCGCAACAGCACCGTCGTTAAAAGAGACCTCTATGAGACCAACTATCAGGACGACAGCGCAGCCCGCTCTGCCACCTACCGCATCGTCACCAAGATTGACGGCGTGGCCGTCGACACGACGGAGGCTGTCAGCACCTGGGCCACCATCTATAAGACACTGACGCTGGACCGCCCGGCCACAGGCGCCAACGGTGGCACCTATTCGCCAAATGACTGCTCAGTGGGAGATGTTGATGGTGACGGGCAATATGAGATCTTCGTCAAATGGGACCCCAGCAATTCAAAGGACAACTCCCAAAGCGGCATCACTGACAATGTGTTCATCGACTGCTATAAACTGGACGGCACTAAACTGTGGCGCATTGACCTGGGCCGAAACATCCGTGCTGGTGCTCACTACACCCAGTTCATGGTCTACGACTTCGATGGCGACGGTAAGGCTGAGATGATATGCAAGACAGGGCCTGGCTCATTAGACAGCAAGGGCAACTATGTGAACAGCGTGGCTACCCAAGATGCCATCAAGGCCGTCAGCGGCACGGCACTCTATCGCAGTAGTGATGGCCGCATCACCGGCGGACAGGAGTGGCTCACGGTGTTCAGCGGTGAAACGGGCGAGGCCATACACACCACTTTCTACAACCCCAACCGCAACATGACCTATGGCGGTGCTGCCAACGGCTCCGTCAATTGGGGCGATGTAGACGGGAAGAACGACAGCGGCTCCTATGGCAATCGCGGCGAGCGCTATCTGGCTGCAGTGGCCTACCTCGACGGCCCCGACAAGAACCCGAGCGGCATCTTCTCGCGAGGCTATTATGGCTATGCCTTCATCTGGGCCGTCGACTTCGACGGAAAGGAGTTGAAACAGCGCTGGCTGTCATCACATAAGACGAAGACAAGTTATTCGCTCACCACCTATGATCCTGACGGCAAAGGCACTACGAAGTCTTTCAGCAGCCTGAAGCCAACGGGCACTGATGGCATCAACAGTGGCACCATGTTTGGCAACGGCAACCACAATTTGTCGATAGCCGACGTCGATGGTGACGGTTGTGACGAAATCATCTGGGGATCAGCAGGCCTGGACAACGACGGTACCCTACTCTACGGCACTGGCTATGGACATGGTGACGCCATCCATCTGGCCGACCACTGCCCTGACCGTCCCGGCCTCGAGGTCTTCGAAGTGCATGAGGACAAACTGAAATCAGCCTGGGACTTGCACGATGCAGCCACTGGAGAGGTGATCTTTGCCATGGGACCTGAGGGACAGGATAATGGGCGCGGCATAGCCGGACAATTTGATGCCAACGTACGTGGCTCCTTGTTCTGGTCAAGCAGCGACGGCTCTGCCCGCAGTGCCGTGACAGGAGACGTCGTCTCATCGAACCACGGCACGACTAACTTCCGCGTCTATTGGGACGGCGACCTGCAAGAGGAACTGCTCGATGGCAACAAGATAGACAAGTGGAACGGCAACGGCACCTCACGCATTTATATCAACGGCAAAGACCTGTACAATCAGGGTGGCCCTTCCTCGACGTGCAACTCTACGAAAAATACGCCTAACCTGCAGGCCGACATCCTGGGCGACTGGCGCGAAGAGATTATCCTGCACAACGACAACCAGATAGCCATCTACACCACCAACACGGTCACCAACTATCGCGTGCCCACCCTGATGCACGACCACACCTACCGCATGGGCATCGCCTGGCAGAACGTGGCCTACAACCAGCCGCCCCATCTGGGCTACTACCTGCCCGACGCCATGGCTCCCCAGTTCCTGAATGAGCAGGAACTGACGGTTGCCCCGAACGAGACGATTGCATGGACCCTGAAATGGCGTCATGCCAAAACAGCCACCGTATCGGCCAGTTACTTGCCCGACGGCACCAGGAAGGCCCTGGTGGTTCCCACTGGTCTGACGCGTACGATCAACAATACAACCAAGACCTTCACCCTGACGGGATCACTGAGCGAGGAGGGCGACTATCGGATAGAAATCAGGATGACCGCACTCGACGGCTCAGCAGTCATCAAGCCCCTGACCATCCACGTGGGCACCGTCGACACCGGCATCAGGTCAGTTCAGTCTGTTGCGACCGAGTCGCAACAAACCGAGGAGCAGGTCTTCGACCTGCAGGGCCGCCAGCGCAGCGAGATGAAGCCCGGCGAAATCTACATCATCCACCGAGGCGCCAAGGTCTATAAGGTGAAACCGTAATTACTTGGAATAGAGAAGCCTACCGTCGCCGGTCACACCGGCGGCGGTCATTTTTATGCGCGTCTCCTTGCCGTTGTTGTAGAACTCCGCCACGAAAAGGCCGTTCTCGTCGGTCACGGCGTTGGGGTTCCAGTAGAGCGTGCGGCGGTAGTCGGCGGGCTGTGCGTCGGCTGCGCGGGTGCTATAGTCGGGCTGATAGAACTGCTCCGGCGCGTTGATGCCATGCAGCACGATGTGGCGGTCGCGGAACGACGGCTGGACGCCATCATTGGGGATGGTCACCAGTTCCACGGTGGCATCGGCCAGATAGCGGCTCTCAAACATGGTGGAGTCCTCGGTGCGCGGCTCATAGTCGCTGAACACGCGGATGTCCTGCAGGCGCTTCAACTTCAGGTTCCTGTAGACCGACTGCGACGTGCGGTTGGCGCGGAAGAGGCCGGCGGCCTCAGCCTCGCTGTCGCCCATCAGCGGCGAGTAGTTGCGATAATAGGTGGCTCCGTCTATGCGGCCATCCACGCGGAACGAGTTGTAGCGGTTCATGTTGCCATAGAGCAGACGGCACACCTGCACGGGAAACTGGCGCATGTCCAGTTTGCCGAACGACAGGCCGCGGTCGGTCATCTCGTTGTACAGGTCGTAGGCATCCAGCACATAGGCAGGCCGGCGCCAGTCGATGGCCCGACGCCCGCGCCGACGGCCTTTCACGGTGACGTTGCCCAGTTCGTGCACGTCGTTCTCCATCGACAGGTCAGAGAGGGTGTCGATGAGCATCTCGGCATCGTAGTCGGGCTGGTGCTTCTCGTAGTAGTCGTAGTCGCGGCAAAGGGCCGGGTAGAACAGGTCACGCTTCACGTAGAAGTCGGGCCAGGCATCCTCATCCAGTATCTTCATGTCCTTGCGCGAGGCCATGTTCTTCCGGATGGAGTCGTTCTCCTTATAGGCCTTCATGTTCAGATAGCCCGTTCCGTAGAAGGGGGGAATCTGGAAGAGGAACCGTCCGTGGTCCGTCTTCTGGATGGAGCCTGCAAACTGGCCGCCGACGGATATCTCGGCTTCCACCAGCACCTCGCGCCGCAGGTTGCCGTGGTTCACGCCCACGTGGTCATTGGCACTGCCTATGTCGCCATACTCGATGGTCTCAGCATAATCGGCGGAAGACGTCGTGGCGGCGCCCACCTCTGCCAAACCGTCGTCAGCAGGCTCGTCGGCAAAGGGGTCGGTGGTCTCTTCGTCCAGGTTCGCCTTACGGGCCAGCATCCCTACCCCATCCTGCCAACTGCCCACCTCGTCGGGCTCCACGTCGTTGATGCCCAGGGTCTTGTAGACGGCCCCCTCCACGGTCAGCGTGGTCTCCGGCTGATAGCGCATCTGGCGGGCAGTGTCCGTCAGTTCCTGCCACTTATATTTGCGCCAGCCCTGCACCATCATCAGCAGGTCCAGGTGGCGGCGATGCGTCTCGTCATCCTTCTCAAAGTAGTAGGCCGGATAGGCTATGAAGCCGCGCAGTTCGCTGGAGAGCAGCATCGAGGTCATCAGGTTGCCGTTGTCGTAACTGGGCTCGTCGGTATTGCGGTCGTGGATGGACAGCGAGAAGACGGTCGGCTGGCTCACGCCCGGCAGTTGCACGGGCACCTCCACACGCTCGTAGGGCGCATAGGTGTGGGTGGGCGAAATCCCTGAGGTGATCTGTGCCTGCTCGTACTCATGGTGATTGACAAAGAACAGGCGGTCGGCCCAGATGCGGCCGTCGCTGTCGAAGATGGTCAGGTCGTTCACGCCGGTGGGGAGAGAATCGAGGGGGAGCGATAAGTGATGAGTGATGAGTGATAAGTTGGAGAACCACCGCAGCGTGCCGCCGCTGAGCACGGAGACGCCATACTCCTTGTCCTGCGGCAGGCCCGTGGCACTGATGCTCAGGCGGTCGCCGTCCAGTCGGATGGCCATGCCCTGCGCCTCGGCCTTCGGCAGGTCGGCAGTGTAGTTCTTGCCGCGGAAGGTGAAGTGGGCCTTCAGCCGCTTGTCGGTGGGCGTCACCACAAAGGAGCCGCGCCCCATATAGTCGGTCTTGATGTCGAGCGTCTGGGTGCCCGCGTCCACGGTACCACGGATGTTGATGGCCTCGCCATGCTGATCCACCACGTCGAAGGCCACGCGGTTCTCCACGCCCTGCACCAGATGGCCGCCCTCGGGATAGAAAGTCACGATGAGGTCATCCTTCTTCTTCTGCGGCAGTCGTGTCTTCGGACGCTGGTACATACGGCGGGCGTCGTAGTTGCCTGCCTCTTCAGGCTTACTATATATAGGTAGCACGCGCGAATACAGCCCGTCCCACAATCGGAAGTAGTCGGCCGCCATCTGCTTGTTGTAGAAGTGCCACGTGTCGTGCGTCGAGTAGCGATGCTCGCGCACGTTGAAGTTGAGCATCCAGCGGGTGTAGGCCCGCAGTTCGTAGTAGCCCGAGTAGAGCGAGTCGCGCAGTTCGAACTGTCCGCAGGTATAGCCATTGCCGCTCACCACCACCTGCTGGCGCTCCACCAGCAGGCCGTCGGGCGATAGCAGTTCCACGTAGAGGATGCGGCTCATGTCGGTGGGCTGCAAGTTGTCGGCCCGCACCACGTATGCCTTGTACCACAGCGTGTCGCCCACGAAGTAGCACTCGTTGTCGGTATGCACATACACCTTCTCCTGCACCCTGGCCACCGATGCCTGCTCCAGCGTCCGGCGTATATCCTCTATCCCCCCTGCCCTCATGCCGGCCACAGCCAGCACCGTCAGCAGCAGTGCGCAAATCGTTCTCATCGTTCTCATGCTTTTAGTTTATCTCCACGTTTTGACGCACATCGGCGCCACGCGTTTAAACATTTAACACCCCACCCTACGCCGTTATTGCAATTCATTAACAACATTTAACCCAAATCGGTCGTTAGACTGAATTTTAGCCATTTCTAATGACCGCCATTAGAAAATAGTCTTTGTATTTGGTTGTTATTCAGTTATTTATTAACTTTGCCACGGATTAAGATTCATTGTTATGATGAAAGACCTGGAG